>NZ_WWJT01000058.1 GCF_009865385.1 Streptomyces sp. SID486
CTGCGCGCCCTGGGCCCGGGCCGGGCGCGGCGCGCCCCGGCTCAGCCGCGGCCGGCGCCGTCCCGGTCCGGCGGAGCCGTTCTCCGCCGGACCACGGCGGCGCCCGGCCGGTGCAGGGCGGCGACGAACTTGTAGCGGGAGCCCCGGTAGACGGAGCGCACCCACTCCACCGGGGTCCCCGCCGCGTCCCGGGAGTGCCGGGACAGCAGCAGCATCGGCAACCCCACGTCCGTGCCGAGCAGTTGCGCCTCCCGTGGGGTCGAAAGCGAGGTCTCGATGGTCTCGTCGGCCTCGGCGAGATGGACGCCGTACACCTCGGCGAGCGCCGTGTAGAGCGACGGGACGGTGTCCAGCGACCGGCGCAGGCCGGGGAAGCGGCGCACGGACAGGTGGGTCGTCTCGATCGCCATCGGGTCGCCGCTGGCCAGCCGCAGCCGCTCGATGCGCAGTACCCGCTCGCCGATCGTGATGCCGAGCAGTCCCGCCAGCTTCTCGTCCGCGGGGATCTCCCCGATGTCCAGCATCTGCGAGGCCGGGGTGAGGCCCTGGGCGCGCATGTCCTCGGTGTGCGAGGTGAGCTGGAGCGTGCGGTAGAGCTTGGGCTGGGCGACGAAGGTGCCCTTGCCCTGGATCCGGTCGAGCCGGCCCTCGCCGACGAGCTCCTGGAGCGCCTGCCGGACGGTGGTGCGCGAGGTGTCGAACCGGACGGCGAGCAGACGCTCCGCGGGCATGGCCGAACCGGGCTGCAGCGCCTCGGCCATGGCCAGGAGCCGCTGTTTGATCCGGTAGTACTTCGGCACGCGCGCGATGCGGCCGGGCGCCCCCCTGTGCGGCTGGGCGCTGCTGACGTCGGTGGTCATGCCTGCCTTCCCGGCTGTGTCGATGGGCTCCCGTTATAGCGACCAACTGCCCTATGGTCTAGTCCAACTGAACGGTCCGGGCGAAACGGGCGGATCGCGGACGGACGCACTCCGGTGACTTTCTCGTAACGGCCGGGACCGGCTTCCCGAACCACCCTTGACACTCCAAAAGGTCTAGGCCAAGCTCCACCGTACTGGTCTACACCATTAGTGGCCAGGTCCCGAGCCCTTACGTGCAACAGCGTCGTACGCAGGTCACCGCCGAGGGCGTGGGGGGTTAGTGGCATCCCTGAGGAGGGTGGCGTGAAGCGCAAGCTTGCGGCCGCGATCGTGATCGCGGGCATGATGGTCTCCGTGTCGGCGTGCGGAGGGGACGACGGCGACGACAGCGGCAACAACGCGGGACCGGACAGCTTCAAGGGCCAGACGCTCACCGTCTGGGCCATGGACGGCTCCACGCCGGACCAGTGGGTCAAGGACGTGACCGCGGCCTTCGAGAAGAAGACCGGTGCCAAGCTGAAGTTCGTGACGCAGAAGTGGGACGGGATCCAGCAGAAGATCACCACCGCCCTCTCCGAGTCCAACCCGCCGGACGTGCTGGAGGTCGGCAACACCCAGACCCCGGCCTACGCGGTCACCGGCGGCCTCGCCGACCTGAGCGACCTCAAGAGCGAGATCGGCACCGACTGGACGCCGTCCGTCTCGCAGTCCTCCGTCTACGACGGCAAGCAGTACGCCGCGCCCTGGTACTTCACCAGCCGCGTGGTCATCTACAACAAGAAGATCTGGGCCAAGGCCGGCATCAAGGACACCCCGAAGACCCGGGACGAGCTGTTCAAGGACCTGGAGACCATCGGCAAGAAGACCGACGCCGAGCCGCTCTACCTGCCCGGCCAGAACTGGTACTTCTTCGACGGCCTGACCATCGGCCAGGGCGCCGACCTGGTGAAGAAGGACGGCGACAAGTTCGTCTCCAACCTCGACGACGCCAAGGTCACCAAGGCCATGGAGATCTACAAGAAGTACCAGTCCTTCTCCAAGGCCCCCAAGGACAAGGACGAGGCCAACCCGCAGCAGGCCGAGATCTTCGCCAAGGGCAAGACCGGCGCCTTCATCGGCCTCGGCTGGGAGGCCGGCACGGCCATCGCCGCCAACAAGGCCATCGAGAAGGACCTGGGCTACTTCCCGATCCCCGGTGAGACCGCGGACAAGCCCGAGAGCGTCTTCCTCGGCGGCTCCAACCTCGCCGTCGCCCAGGGCAGCAAGAAGCAGGCCCTCGCCAAGGAGTTCCTGAAGATCGCCCTGTCCGACCAGTACGAGGGCGAACTGGCCAAGATCAACGGCGTCATCCCGAACAAGAAGGCCCTGGAGACCAACCTCAAGGGCAACCTCGTCGCCGAGGCCATCGCCCCGGGTGCCTCCGTCGGTGGCACCACCCCGCTGATCCCCGAGTGGGGCGCGGTGGAGAACAACCCCAACCCGATCAAGTCCTACATGACCGCCGTGCTGAACGGTAAGTCCCCTGCGGACGCCGCCAAGCAGGTCGAGGGCGACATCAACAAGCGCCTGGCCCAGCAGAACTGATGGCCGCGCCGGGGGCGCCCCTCGGGGCGCCCCCGGCACATCTGTGCCGTCGTACGGCCCCGGACGCCGTGCGCACGGCCGAGGAAGTCCAACGTACGGCCACGGAAGAGATGACAACGCATGTCAGTGCAGACCGAAGGCACGGACACGGCCGGGGAGCCCGCTGTCCGCAAGGCCCGGGTGCCGGCCCCGCCGCCAGGTGACAGCCGCATCCCCGGGGGGCCCTCCCGGCGCGGCGCCGCCACCCCCTACCTGCTCCTGCTGCCCGCACTGCTGGCCACCGTGGTGCTGCTCGGCTGGCCCCTGGTCAAGAACGGCATGCTGTCGTTCCAGAACCTCAACCCGCGGCAGCTCATCCAGCACCTCACCGAGTGGAACGGGTTCGACAACTACCAGGAGGTGCTGACCGGCGGGGACTTCTGGCGCGTCGTCGAGCGCTCGGTCGTCTTCACCGCCGCCAACGTCGTGCTGATCATGGCGCTCGGCACTCTGATCGGGCTGCTGCTCGCCCGGCTCGGCAAGAAGATGCGGCTGCTGCTCATGCTCGGCCTCGTCCTCGCCTGGGCCATGCCCGTCGTCGCGGCCACCACCGTCTACCAGTGGCTGTTCGCCCAGCGCTTCGGCGTCGTCAACTGGGTCCTGGACAAGCTCGGCTGGCACTCCATGGCCGACCACAACTGGCTGGAGACCCAGTTCTCCACCTTCGCCGTGGTCACCCTGCTCATCGTGTGGATGTCCATACCCTTCGTGGCGATCAACCTCTACGCGGCCACGACCACGATCCCCCGGGAGCTGTACGAGGCCGCCTCCCTGGACGGCGCCGGCGCGTGGAAGAGCTTCACCTCGGTGACCCTGCCCTTCCTGCGGCCCTTCCTGTACGCGACGACGTTCCTCGAGGTCATCTGGGTCTTCAAGTCGTTCGCGCAGATCTTCGCGATGAACGAGGGCGGCCCGAACCACCTCACCGAGACCCTGCCGATCTACGCCTACGTCGAGGGCGTCGGCAACCAGCACTTCGGTGTCGGCGCGGCCATCTCCTTCCTGACGATCCTGGTCCTGCTCGCCATCACCTCGTACTACCTGCGCCTGGTGCTCAAGCAAGAGGAGGACGAGCTGTGAAGCGCTCGCTCTTCGGCCGTATCTGGCCCAACGCGACCGCCGCCGTCCTCTTCGTCGGCTTCGTGTTCCCCGTCTACTGGATGTTCGCCACGGCCTTCAAGCCGACCGGCGACATCATCGCCGACGACCCGGTGTGGTTCCCCACGGACGCCACCCTCGACCACTTCAAGAAGGCCGTCGACGCCGACCACTTCTGGACCCTGGTCCTCAACTCCGTCACCGTCACCGTCGTGTCGGTGCTGCTCTCCCTCGTCATCGCGCTGTTCGCGGCCTTCGCCCTGGCGCGGATGCGGTTCCGGGGCCGGCGCGGCTTCATCGTGACGTTCATGCTGGCGCAGATGGCTCCCTGGGAAGTCATGATCATCGCCATCTACATGATCGTCCGCGACAACGACATGCTGGACAGCCTGGTCCCGCTCACCGTCGTCTACATGATGATGGTGCTCCCGCTGACCGTCCTGACGCTGCGCGGCTACGTCGCCGCCGTGCCCAGGGAGCTGGAGGAGTCGGCGATGGTCGACGGCTGCACCCGGCCCCAGGCGTTCGTCAAGGTCATCTTCCCGCTGCTCGCCCCCGGCCTGATGGCGACCTCGCTGTTCGGCTTCGTCACCGCCTGGAACGAGTTCCCGCTCGTCCTGATCCTCAACAAGGACATCGAGGCGCAGACCCTGCCGCTGTGGCTGTCGCAGTTCCAGACCGCCTTCGGCGACGACTGGGGCGCCACCATGGCCGCCTCGTCCCTGTTCGCGCTGCCCATCCTGATCCTCTTCATCTTCCTGCAACGCAAGGCTGTCAGCGGTCTGACCGACGGCGCCGTGAAGGGATGACGCCCCTGATGACCACCATCGCCACCACCGCGTCCGACAGCGGCTCCGCCGCGGGCGACACCCTCGCCCGCAACGCCCTCGCGGTGCTCCAGCCGGGGTTCGACGGCACCACCGCGCCCGACTGGGTGCGCCGCCGCATCGGTGAGGGCCTCGCCTCCGTCGCCCTGTTCGGCCGCAACGTCGTCAGCGAGGAACAGGTCACCTCCCTCACGGCCGGGCTGCGCGCCGAGCGGGACGACCTGCTGGTCGCCATCGACGAGGAGAGCGGCGACGTCACCCGCCTCGACGTGCGCACCGGCTCCTCCTTCCCCGGCAACCACGCCCTCGGCGCCGTCGACGACCCCGGCCTCACCCGGGCCGTCTCCCGCGAACTGGGCCGCCGCCTGGCCGCCTGCGGCGTCAACTTCGACTGGGCGCCCTCCGCCGACGTCAACGCCAACCCGGACAACCCCGTCATCGGCGTCCGCTCCTTCGGGGCGAGCCCGGACAAGGTGGCCCGGCACACCGCCGCCTGGGTCGAGGGCCTGCAGTCCACCGGCGTCGCCGCCTGCACCAAGCACTTCCCCGGCCACGGCGACACCAACGTCGACTCCCACCACGCCGTACCCCGCATCGACGTCGACGCCGACACCCTCTACGAGCGCGAACTGCCCCCGTTCCGCGCGGCGATCGCCGCCGGCACCCGGGCGATCATGAGCGCCCACATCCTCGTCCCGGCCCTGGACCCGGACCGCCCCGGCACCCTCTCCCGGCGCGTGCTCACCGACCTGCTGCGCGGCGAACTGGGCTACCAGGGCCTGATCGTCACCGACGGCATGGAGATGCGCGCGATCTCCGGCACCTACGGCCTGGAACACGGGGTCGTCCTCGCCATCGCGGCCGGCGCCGACGCCATCTGCGTGGGCGGCGGACTGTGCGACGAGAACACCGTGCTGGGTCTCAGGGACGCGCTCGTGGCCGCCGTACGCTCCGGTGAACTGCCCGAGGAACGGCTCGCCGACGCCGCCGCCCGGGTGCGCGACCTCGCCGCCTGGACCGCCGCGGCCCGCGGGGACGCCGGGAAGACCGCCGCCGATCCCGAGATCGGCCTGGTCGCGGCCCGCCGCGCGCTGCGCGTGACCCGCTCCGGCGCCGCCCGGCCCCTCACCGGCCCGGTCCACGTCGCCCAGTTCAACCCGGCCCCCAACATCGCCGTCGGCGACCAGACGCCGTGGGGCGTCGCCACCGAGCTGGAGCGGCTGCTGCCCGGCACCGACTCCGCCTCCTTCAGCGACGAGGGCGCCGGTGCGGCCGCCCTCGCGGCGGCCGGCGGACGCCGGATCGTCGCCGTGGTCCGCGACGAGCACCGGCACGACTGGATGCGCTCCGCCCTCGACACCCTGCTCGCCGCCCGCCCCGACACCGTCGTCGTGGAGATGGGCCTGCCGCAGGCCGCCCCGCGCGGCGCCCTGCACATCGCCACCTACGGCGCCGCCCGCGTCTGCGGAGTCGCGGCGGCCGAGGCCGTGCTGGCCGGCTGACCTTCCCTCCCGGCCGCCCGCTCCTCCCCGCGGGCGGCCCCTTCTCCATCTCCTCCTCCATCCCCTCCAGGGAAGAACCCGGTGGCCTTCTCGCGCTCCGGCGCTTGCCACCGGCACATGTCTCACGTCCGACCCCAAGGTGTTGTCGTCCCGATCACCCCGGAGTGAACGCATGCACACGCCCGCGCCCCACCTCCACCGAGCGGCGACCGGCCGCCCCTACTTCAGCGCCGACGGCGAGACCTACCTCGCCCCCGTCCCCCTGCGCGACCTCGACAAGACAGAGCCGCTGCGCGTGCTGTCCGAGGAGGACCACGCGTTCTGGCAGACCTACGGCTACGTCGTCGTACGCGAGGCCATCACCCCGGGCGAGGCCAAGCAACTCCTGGACTTCGCCTGGCAGTTCCAGGGGCTCGACCCCGACCGCCCCGACACCTGGTACGCGGAGCCCGAGTTCCGCTCCGAACTCGACCGGCACCTCTACATCTACGGCTTCGTCGAGGCGTACCACCACCAGCTCCTCTGGGACAGCCGGCAGAACCGACGGGTCTACGACGCCTTCGTGGACGTCTGGGACAGCCCCGAACTGTGGGTCACCCTCGACCGGCTCAACCTCAACCCGCCGAACCGGGGCTCCCGTTCGCGCTCCCTGATCGAGCCCACCGACGAGGGCTTCGACATCGAACTGCACTGGGACGTCGACACCACCCTCGCCGTGCTGCCCCAGCGCGTCCAGGGCATCATCGCGCTCACCGACACCCGCCCCGAACTCGGCGGCTTCCAGTGCGCCCCGGAACTCTTCCGCCGCTTCGAGGAGTGGCGTGTCGCCCAGCCGCCGGGCCGCGACCCGGTCCGGCCGGCCGTCGACCGCGCCGAGTTCCCGGTCGTCCGCCCCGACCTCCAGGCCGGTGACCTGCTGATCTTCAACGGCATGCTCGCACACGGCGTCGCGCCCAACCTCTCCGACAACGCTGTCCGAGCCGTGCAGTACCTGTCGATGATGCCGGCGCTGGAGGAACACACGGCCCTGCGCGACTCCCGCGTGGACTCCTGGCGCACCCTCGCCACCCCCGACTGGAACGCCACCCTGCTCGGCGACGCCCGGCGGCCGGAAGCCCTCCGTTACGGCCCCGCCGAACTGGACGACCTCGGGCGCAGGCTGCTCGGCCTCGACTCCTGGGCCGCGGAAGGCGCCCGGTGAACCGGATCTGCCTCTGCCTGCCCACCAACCGGGCCTGCCCGGCCACCATCACCGCCCTGCACGCCGAGGCGGGCTACGCCGCCCGCCGGTTCGGTGCCGAGGTGCGGCTGCTGATCCTGGACTCCGCCGACGACCGCTCCCGGGCCGGGCACACCCGCGCCGTCGCCGCCCTGCCCCCGCGACCGGGCGTGACCGTCCACCACCTCGACGAGGAGGCCCAGCGGGACTTCCTGCGCCGGGCCGTCCGCACCGCCGGCCTGCCCGAGCCCGACCGGCTGCTGCACCTCATGCTCCCGCCGGCCGTCTCCTACGGCGCCTGCACCAACCGCGCCTTCCTGCTGGCCGCGGCCCTCGGCTGCCACTCCGTGCACCGCCGGGACTCCGACAGCGCCTACCAGACGCACGCCGGGCAGCCGGTGTTCCCCGTCCACCACGAACTGCCCTGGCTGGGCCGCCCGGCCGCCGAGGCCACGGCCGCCGGCCTGCGCACCGACCTCGACCCGGCGCTGGCGCACCGCCCGGTCTCCCTGGCCGGTGCCTCCTTCATCGGTGAACTCTCCGTGGACATAGGCGAGATGCGCCGACTGGACGAGGGGGTCTACCACGACGTGGTCGGTCTGTGGGCGCCCGCCGACGCGTCGGCGCGGCAGCGGCGCGAGCTGGTGGAGGAGTCCTTCACCGGAGCGGGCACCGCCCCCTTCACCGGCGACCGTGCCACGCTGGGCCTGGTGGACCCGATGCGGGTCGACATGTGCAACATCGCCTTCCACCGGGACGTCTACGAACGGATGCCGCTGCCGCCGGCGACCGACACCATCGGCAGCGACTACTTCCTCACCCACCTGGCCCACGACGCCACGCTCCCCGGCGTCCTGCACAACCGGCACATCGAGAACTACTACACCCCCGAACGCCGTACCGACGCCGGATTCCTCGCCTACCAGACCCGCTTCGTGAAGTTCCTGCTGTCGATGCTGTACTTCCACCACGTCTACGGCTCGATGGCCGCCGAGGGCGCCGGGCTGCTGGACGACCGGCAGCGGGTCCGGCCCGACCGGATCGTCCGCTTCCTGCGGGAGAGCACGGGCCTGGACCGGGCGGAGAACGTCTGGCGCCTGGACCGCGTGGACACCGCCTACCGGAAACTGGGCGGACGGTACGCGGCCGTCGCCGACCGGCTCGCCGCGCAGCGCACCGGACTGCTCGACCGGGCGGAGCGGGACATCGAGGACTTCGCCCACCTCACCGAGGCGTGGCCGGCCCTGATCGAGGCGGCCCGCACATGAACGTCCCGCACATGAACCTCCCGCACGCGAACCTCCCGTACACCGATGTCCCGCACATGAACGTCCCGCACACGGATGCCTCGCCCACGGACCCCCCGCACATGAACGTCCCGTACAGGGGTGTCCCGCCCATGGACGTCCCGCACCTGGACCTTCCGGAGGGGCCCGGGGAGCGGCGCGACCGGTCACGAAGCGGCCGCACCCGCGCGACGGCGTTCCCCGGCGCCCCCTCGGAAGCGCTCGGAGCACAGCTGGCCGCGTCCCGGGCCGACCGCGTCATCTACGACCTCACCGGCATCGAGCACCAATACGACGCCCTGCTGGCCGAGCTGCCGGGAACGGACGTGCGCTTCGCGCTCAAGGCGTGCCCCGTCGACGACGTCCTCCGCTGCCTCGCGGACCGCGGCGCCGGCTTCGACGCGGCGAGCCCCGCCGAGATCGCCCAGGCCCTGCGTACCGGGGTCTCCGCGGACCGCGTCCACTACGGCAACACCGTCAAGTCCGACCACGACATCGCCGAGGCCCACCGCCTGGGCATCCGCACCTTCGCCACCGACAGCGTGGAGGACGTCGCCGCGATCGCCGCCCACGCCCCCGGCGCCCGGGTGTTCTGCCGCCTGGCCACCAGCGGCGAGGGCGCCCTGTGGGGCCTGAGCCGCAAGTTCGGCTGCGCCCCGGCCGACGCCGTCCGCGTCCTGGCCACGGCCCGCGCGGCCGGCCTCGTCCCGGCCGGACTGTCCGTGCACGTCGGCTCCCAGCAGATGACCGGCGAGGCATGGCAGCGGGCCCTGGACTCGCTCGCCGAGACCCTGGTGGCGCTGGACGGGCTGGGGATCACGCCGGACCACGTCAACCTCGGCGGCGGCCTGCCCGCCCGCGGCTACCTCGACCGGCACGGCGACCCGCTCGACCCGCCGCTCGACAAGATGTTCGCCGTGATCCGCGAGGGCATGGAGCGGCTCACCGCCCTGACCGCCGCCCCGCTCCGCCTCGTCATGGAGCCGGGGCGCCACCTGGTCGCCGACCACGGCGCGGTCCGGGCCCATGTGTACCGGCTCACCGAACGGGTCCAGCCCGACGGGACCCGGGCCCGCTGGCTGTACCTGAGCGCGGGCAAGTTCAACGGCCTGTACGAGATGGACCAGCTGCGGCACCGGCTGGTCTTCCCCGGGCACGAGGACGAGGCCGGCGAGGCATACGTGCCCGCCGTCGTCGCCGGCCCCACCTGCGACAGCGACGACGCCTACGGGGGCGGCCGGCACCCCGCGCGCGTGCCCCGCGCCGTGGCCTCCGGCGACGCGGTCTGGATCCTGTCCGCCGGCGCCTACGCCACCAGCTACACGACCCAGGGCTTCAACGGCATCCGCCCGCTGCCGTGCGTGTGCACACGCGCCCCGGAAGGACACCACTGACATGAGAGACCTCATACGGGGCATCACCGAGGCCGACTGGCCCCAGCTGGCGGCCCTGGAGAGCGAGGCGTACGCGGACCTCTCCCTCGCCGAGGGCGAGCAGCTCCTGCGCTCACGCGCCCGCGCCTCGGCCGGCACCTGCTTCGTGCTCGAACTCGACGGCCGGCTCGCCGGCTACGTCCTCGCCCTGCCCTACCCCCGGTTCAGCTGCCCCGACCTGACCCGCTCCGAACCGGCCGTCCACCACACCACCACCAACCTGCACCTGCACGACCTCGTCGTCGGCGCCCCGCTGCGGCGCCGGGGACTGGGCACCCGGCTGGTGCGCCGGCTGACCGGGACGGCCCGCGCCCGCGGCTTCGAGACCATCTCGCTGGTCGCCGTCGCGGACAAGGAGCCGTTCTGGCGCGCCAACGGCTACCGGCCCCACCCGGCCGCCCCGGTGCCCGCGGACTACGGCCGCGGCGCGGTCTACATGAGCGCCCGGGTGGCCGCCGTACCCCGTCCGTACCCGGCCCGGGAGGCCGTCTGATGCCCGAGCTGTCCTTCCCGCGCGCCAAGTGGTCCATCGCGGCGCTGTTCTGCTTCCTCGGCTTCCAGTACGGCACCTGGATCGCCCGCCTGCCCGCGCTCAAGGCCCGGCTGGACCTGGGCGCCGGCGAGGTGGGCCTGCTGCTGATGGCCTGCGGCGCCGGAGCGGCGGTCTCCTTCCCGCTCGTCGCCGTCCTGATGCGCCGGCTCGGTTCCCGGGGGCTGTCCCTCGCCTCCGCCGGGTGCCTGATCGCCGTCCTGGCCGCCCTGTCCGCCGTACCGAACTTCCCGCTGGCACTGCTCGCCGTGTGCGCCGACGGGGTCGCCGTGGGCTGCCTCAACGTCGCGATGAACGCGCAGGGTGCCGCGCTGGAGAAGGCGTACGACCGCACGGCCATGTCCCAGCTGCACGCCACCTTCAGCGCCGGGCTGCTCGCCGCCGCCCTGCTGGCCTCCGGCGTCACCACCCTGACCGGGTCCGTCCCGGCCCACTTCGCCGTCGCCGGGCTCCTGCTGCTGCTCCTGCTCGGCGGCGCCCGGCCGGGCCTGCTGCCCGGCCGGGAACCGGACCCCGCCGCCCGCGACGAGCCGAAGCGGAGCGTCCGTCGCGCCCTCACCTCCGGCACGACCCTGCTGATGGGCTGCGCCATGGCCTTCGGCACGATCACCGAGGGCGCGATGAACGACTGGTCGACGCTCTACCTGAAGGACGTCGTCAAGGCGTCGGCGTCCGTCGCGCCGCTCGGCATCGCGGTCGTCTCGGTGATGATGCTGCTGGCCCGCGTCTGCGCGGACCGCTGGCGCTCCCGCTGGGGCGACGGACGGGTGGTGCGCACCGGCAGTGCGGTGGCCGCCGCCGGCCTGGCCCTCGCCCTGCTCGCCGGGGGAGTGGTCCCCACCCTGCTCGGCTTCGCCTGCGTCGGGCTGGGCGCGGCGGCCGTCACCCCGTGCGTGTACGTGGCGGCGGCCGAACGCGGCTCCGACGCCCTCGCCCTGGTCGCCGCCATGGGCACCACCGGTCTGCTGGGCGGACCGGCGCTGATCGGGTTCGTGGCGGGCGCGGCGAGCCTGACCCTCGGTATGGCCGCGGTGGCCGCCTCGGCCCTGATCGTCACGGTGACCGCCTGCTGGATCCCGTGGCGGCCCCGGGCAGGCGTGCTCGCCCGGACCTGAGCCGGGGGACGCGGCCCCCCGGCACGGCACCGGCCGCCCTCACGGCCCTTCGCCGCGGCCCGGCGCCCCGGACGCGGACTCCTCGTCCCAGGCGCCGGCCGCCCCGGCGGAGTCGAGGAGGTGCTCGCCGTAGAGGTCCTGGAGCCAGTTGGACTGGTAGATGGTGTCCAGGTAGCGCTCGCCGAGGTCGGGGGCCACGGCCACCGCGGTCAGGTCGCCCCGGTCGTGCCGGGCCAGCCAGTCCGTCGCCGCGCTGACCACCGTCCCCGTGGAGCCGCCGAACAGGAAGCCCCGTCTCGCCAGCCGGTGGCAGGTGCGGATGGTGTCCGCCTCCTCCACCTGGATCACCTCGTCCACGTACGACTCGTCGAGCAGCGGGGGACGCATGCTCATACCCAGGCCGGGGATCATCCGGCGGCCCGGCTTGCCGCCGAAGGCCACCGAGCCGACGCTGTCCACGGCGACGATCCGCACCGGCCGGTGCCACTCGCGGAAGTAGCGGGCGCAGCCCATCAGCGTCCCGGCCGTGCCCGTCCCGAGGAACAGCACGTCGAGGCGCGGGAACTGGCCGGCGATCTCCGGCCCCGTCGTACGGAAGTGCGCCCGCCAGTTCCCGGCGTTGGTGTACTGGCTGAGCCACACGTACCGGTCGTCGGAGGCGCACAGGGAGCGGACGTACTCGAGCCGCGTGCCCAGGAAGCCGCCGTTGGTGTCCAGGTCGGTCACCACGTGCACCTGGCTGCCGAGGGCCTCCATGAGCAGTTTGGTCGACAGATTGCACCGGGAGTCGGTCACACACAGGAACCGGTAACCCTTGCTCGCGGCGATCATGCTGAGCGCGACGCCGAGGTTCCCGGAGGAGGACTCGACGAGGATGGAATCCGGGGTCAGGCTTCCGTCCCGCTCGGCGCTCTCCACCATCTCGTTCGCGGCCTTCAGCTTGATGGAGCCGGCGAAGTTGAAGCCCTCGCACTTGAGGTAGAGGCGGTATCCGAATATCGACGCCAGATCGACGAAGAGACTGCCTTCGTTGAAGGCGTGGGGAGCGGAGATGACGGGCACGGCAGACCTCCTGATAGCTACGGCTGAGGGCTACGGCCTCAGCCGTACCGGCGCAGGTCGTGGAAGAAGTCCTCGACGATGCGGAGCTGGCCCGCCCGGGCCACCTGGTCGTAGACGTACTTGCCGACGGCCAGGTCGAGGACGCCCAGGCCGAAGGGGGAGAAGATCACCGGCTGGTCCTGCGGCGGGGCCGCCCGGCCCAGCATCACGTCGTTGAGCGTGCCGTTGAGGAAGTCACGGCTGCCCGTGCGCTGTTCGGCCAGGTGGGGCGAGGTCTCCGCCTTCAGGCAGTGCTCGACGTCGTCGACGAAGTTCGCCGAGGCGAGCAGCACTTCGGGGGCCAGGTCCCGCAGGGACACGTGCAGGACCAGCGGGTTGTGCGCGAACCAGCCCGGGACCGTGACGTGCGGCCGGCCGGCGACGGTGGCGAAGACCACCAGATCGCTGGAGCGGATCAGGCTCTCCGCGCTGTCGTGGACGGTGACCGGCTCCTCGGCACCGGACTCCCGCAGATAGCCGCAGAATCCCTCGGCACTGTCCGCGGACAGGTCGTGCACGCCGATCGCGTCGAAGGTCCAGCCGGTGCGCGCCAGGAAGGTGTGGATGTAACGGGCGATCAGGCCCGTACCGCAGAACCCGACACGGCGGGGCCGGGGCCGGTTGCGGCTGAGCCAGTCCGCCGCCAGCGCCGCCGACGCGGCCGTCCTGGTCGCGCTGATGATGGAACTCTCCAGGCAGGCGAACGGGTAGCCGGTGTCGTGGTCGTTGAGGATGAGCACCGCGGAGGCCCGGGGCAGCCCCTCCTTCACGTTCTCCGGGAAGCTGGAGATCCACTTCAGGCCGTCCACGTGCACCGACCCGCCGATGGACGCCGGCAGCGCGATGATCCGGGCCGTCGGACGGTCGGGGAAGCGCAGGAAGTACGACGGCGGGTTGACCGAGTCCCCCGCGCCGTGCAGCCGGTAGGTGGCCTCGACCAGCTCCACGAGCTGCTTCTCGGACCCCTCCAGCGCCTTCTTCACCTGCTCACCGGAGATCACCGCGAAGCTCGGCACTCCGGTCGGTCCGGGCCCCGCCGCTCGGTCGGTGGCCGACAGCAGATCGGTCATCGTCCGCTCCCCTCGGGTGCGGGGCAGCCGTCCGCCAGGCGCAGCGGCTCGGCCATGCCGACCACGATCCGCCGGTCCCCGGTGTAGGACTCCCTGCTGTGCGCGGTGCGGATGTTGTCCACGAGCATCAGGTCACCCGCCTGCCAGGGTTCGCGCCGGGTGTGCTCCTCGTAGGTGGCGTTGATGACCTGGACGACGTCCTCGCCGACCGGGGTGCCGTCACCGCAGCGGGTGTTGAACGGCAGGCCGTCCGCGCCGTACTCGTCCACCAGGTACTCCCGGACTTCCGGTGCCAGCGTCCACTCGTTGAGGAAGGCGATCTGGTTGAACCAGCAGCGCCGGCCCGTGAGCGGGTGCCGTACGACCGCACTGCGGCGCTGCTCGGTGTGCAGCGAGCCGTCGGGCAGCCAGGTGAAGTCGATGGCGTTGTCGCGGCAGTACCGTTCGATCGCGGCGCGGTCGTCGGTGCCGAACGACTCGGCGAGGGACGCCCCGATCTCGTCGTTGTAGGTGCGGGTCAGCAGCCAGCCCGCCCGCTCGAACCGCTGCGTCAGCTCGGCGGGCAGCGCCTCGAGGACCTCCTCGGCGTCGGCCACCGCCGTCGCGCCGCCCTGCTCGGGCGCGGTCAGGCACGCGAACAGCATCAGACCGGGCACCTGCTGCGGGTAGCTCAGCTCGTGGTGCATGCACATCGGCTGGTTGGCCGGCCAGGGCGTGGAGGAGTACAGCCCGGGGCCCTCGGCCACGCGGGGGGCGAACGCCTCCGTCTCCGTCATGAGGCCGCCGGCCAGCCGTGCGAAGACGGCACCGGCCTGGTCCGCGTCCGTCAGGCCGAGGCCGCGCACGAGCAGCGCCCCGTGCTCGGTGACCTGTGCGCGCAACGCCTCGCGGTGTTCGGCCGCCCAGCTCGCGGCGTCGCCCGGTGGATCGACCCGCAACAGCGCGGGCCGGTCCGGCCGCAGCTCCACGTCGAGCGGTGCTGCCAGGGATGAGGACGGCATCTCGGTTTCCTTTCGGTAGCCCGGCGGGTGGGGGATCGGGCCTCAGGTGGAGGCCAGGGGTACGGCCGCGTTCACGACGGCCTGTGCCGCCTCGGCCGGGCGGGTGCGCAGGAAGTGGTGGCCGCCGTCCGCCAGCTCGTGCAGATCGACGTGCTCGGCCAGCAGCAGCCACTCGCGGTGGCGGTCGGCGTGTCCGGCCGTGTGCGGGTCGTCCGCGGCGACGACCACCGACACCGGGGCGGACAGCTTCACCGGCGGCGGGGACTGGAGGGCCGCCAGGAAGTAGCGGTGGGCGGCCAGGCAGTCGTGCCGGTAGGCGGCGGCGATGTGCTCGGCGTGCCGCTCGTTCAGTTCGGCGAGTTCCGTGTAGCCGCTGTCCGCGGCCAGCCCCGCCGCGATGTCGGCGTCACTGCGGCTCGTCAGCTCGGCGATGCCGGCGCTCCGCTCGGCGGCGCTGCCGAGCAGTTGCGCGCCGAGGAACACCCTGGTCACCCGCACGCCCTGCGCCTGCAGCCGCAGGGCCGTCTCCAGGGCCGCCGCCGCGCCCGACGAGTGGCCCCACAGCATGACCCGGGTCAGGCCGCGCGCGGCGATCTCGGCGGCGACCCGGCCGGCCACCTCCTCGATCGACGCGAACGGCTCGCGGTGGGCCGCGAGGTCGTGGCCGGGCAGGTCCACGGCGAGAACCGCCGTCCCGCTGCCCGCCAGTGCCGCCGCCATCGGCCGGTAGTTGACCGCGTTGCCGCCCGCGTAGGGGAAGCAGACCAGGGCGCGCTCCGGCGTGCCGGCCGCCTCCGAGACGGGCTGGAGCAGCTCCTGGCGCTGCCGGGTGGTGCCGTCCAGGACGGCGGCCAGGTCGGCGAGGACCGGATGGCGGGTGATGTCCTTCAGGGAGACCGCCCGGTCGAGGGCGACGCTGAGCCGCACGGCCGTCAGGGAGGTGCCCCCGGAGTCGAAGAAGTGGTCCGTCCGGCCGATCCGGTGCTCGGGCACGCCCAGCAGTTCGGCCCAGGCCGCCGCCAGCCGCCGTTCGCTCGGGCTGAGCGCCTCCCGGTCCGCCGCGTCGGCCGGCGCGGCGCCCTGGGCGTCCCGCGCCTCCTGCTGGGCCTGCGCGGTCAGGGCCTTGCGGTCGATCTTGCCGTTGGCGGTCAGCGGCAGGGCGTCCCGCCAGTGGAAGGCCGAGGGGACCATGTAGGCGGGCAGCGCCGCCGCCAGCGCCTCGCGCAGCACGTCCGGCTGGTGCCGCTTGCCGGAGTGAAAGGCGATCAGATGCTTGTTCCCACCGCCCCGCTCGACGACGACCACCGCGCCGTCGCGCACGCCGTCCACCCGCAGCAGGGTGTTCTCGATCTCACCGATCTCGATCCGGAAGCCGCGGATCTTGACCTGGTTGTCCCGGCGGCCGAGGAACTCCAGCTTCCCGCCGGGGTGCCAGCGGCCCCGGTCACCGCCCAGGTAGAGCCGCTCACCGGGCCGGTAGGGGTCCGTGCGGTAGGACTCCCGGGTCCGTTCGGGGTCGTTGACGTACCCGCGGCCCACGCAGACACCGGAGAACGCGATCAGTCCCGGGGCGCCCAGGGGTACCAGTGACAGGTGCTCGTCCACGACGTAGACCCGGACGTTGTTCACCGCACGGCCCAGCAGGATGCGGTCGGGAACCTCGGTGAGGACCTCGTGGTTGGTGTCGTCCGAGGTCTCGGTCAGGCCGTAGGCGTTGAGCAGCCGGATCCCCGGCTGGATCGCGAACCAGCGCTGCACCAGCTCCCGCTTGAGCGCCTCACCCGTCACCGACACGCAGCGCAGGTCCGGCAGCGCGCGGGGGTGCTGTTCCAGGTACGAGGCCACGACCTCCAGGTAGGAGGGCACGACCTGGGCCACGGCGACGCGCCCGCGCACCAGCGTGTCGACGAACCGCTCCACGTCCACGACCACGTCCTGGGCGACCAGCAGGGTCCGCCCGCCGACCAGCAGCGCCGACACCAGCTGCCACAGCGAGATGTCGAAGCACTGCGGGGCCGTCTGCGCCACCACGGACCCCTCACCGATCCCCAGATCGTCGATCTTGGCGAACAGGTGGTTGAGCATGCCCGCGTGCTCGCACATCGCGCCCTTCGGCTCACCGGTGGAGCCGGAGGTGAAGTAGATGTAGGCCAGCCGGCCGGCCTCGACCGGCACCTCCGGGTCGTCGTCCGCGTGCCCCTCCGCGTACGCCGTGCCGACCGGCAGCTTCTCGACTCCCGGTACCGTGGCCAGCGCCTCGTCCAGGGTCTCGGTGCTGCCGGACTCGGTGAGCACCAGCCGGCAGTCCGCCCGCGTCAGCATGGCCGCGATCCGGCCGGCCGGGAAGTGCGGCTCGATCGGCAGGTACACACCGCCCGCCTTGAACACCGCCAGCGTCGCCGCCAGCCAGTCGAGGTTGCGTTCGGTGACGACGGCGACCACGCCCTCCCGGCCCAGCCCGCGGGCGAGCAGCGCCCGCGCCAGCCGGTTGGCACGCGCGTTCAGTTCGCCGTACGTCCACTCGACCTCGCCGTGCACGGCGGCCACCGCGTGCGGATGCGCCCGTACCCGCTGCTCGAACAGCTCGTGCGCCCGGGCGTCAGGCAGCGGCCGGCGCGGTCCCGCCAGCCCTTCCAGCTGCTCGCGCACCTCCCCGGCCGACAGCAGGCTCTGCTGGGTGTGGTCGGAGTCCGGGCCGGCCGCCAGCAGCCGGAGCGCCTTCAGGTGGTAGCCGCCGATCCGCATCGCGCCGTCGGCGTCCAGCGCGTCGGTGCGGCAGCGCAGGCGCAGCACCAGCCGTCCGCCCCGGTCGCACCAGCGCACGTGCAGCACACCGTCGTCGGCGTGCGCCTCGTCGGCGCCCATGGGACCGAACACCACCTCGTACGACGGCTCGTCCACCCCCAGCTCCCGCCGCAGCCGCGCCACCGGGAACTCGCGGTGCGCCAGCACCTCCGCCTCGGCGTGCTCCGCGGCCGACACCAGGGCCCGCCAGGACCCCGGGGGGACCTCCAGGCGGCACGGCAGCGGTTCCCCGCCCACCCCAGCGGTGTATCCCGTCACGACCTCCCGCTCGCCGGACAGCGCGGCCAGCACCTTCGCGTGCGCCGCCAGCAGCACCGAGCTGAGCGGCAGTGAGGAGCGCCGCACCAGCGCGCGCACCGAGGTCGCCACGTCGTCCGGGACCTCCACCTCCTGCTCCAGCGTGCCCGGCACCGGCTCCCGGACCCAGCGCGGTGCGGCGGTGACACCTCCGGCGGTCAGTGCACGCCGCCAGAACTCCCGGTCGGCTTCCTCGCGCGTTCCCATCGAATGGCCTTCCTCAACTCGTGGCGGCAGCAGTGGCGCCGGCCGCCGGCAGGGCCCTGCCCGGGGTGCCCGGCCGGCGGCCGGTCTCCGGCATGTCCACGGCCGGGTTGCCGCCCCACTGCGCGTTCGGGGGCACTTCCTCGCCCTTCATGAGGAACGAGTCGGGCGCCAGCACCGAGCCGTCGCCCATGGTCACGCCGTAGTGCACGTGGGCGGCCACGCCCAGGGTGCAGCCGGCGCCCAGCGTGATGCCGTCGGACTTGAAGGTGCCGTCCTCCTGCGAGTGGCACTGGATCTTGCTTCCGATGTTGAGGGTGCAGTCGTCGCCGACGGCGGCGAGAGTCCGCTCGGTCACGAAGCAGCCGTCGTCGAACACCCGCCTGCCCATGCGGACGCCCAGCATCCGCCAGATCAGGCTCTTGAAGGGGGTGCCGTTGAAGACGTTCAGGTACTGGACCGGCACCTTCCACAGGCGCTCGTGCAGCCAGAAGTTCCGGTCGTAGATCGAGCACAGCTGGGGGCGCAGCGGGCGGAACCGGGTCATGCAGCGTTCCAGCAGCACGTAGTACGCGGTGGACAGCGCGAGCGTCACCGCCAGGTACAGGGCGATCACCACATGGCCGACCGCGCCGTACAGGTCCACGGAGACGAGCGCGAGGAGCGTGAGCAGGAAGACGTGCAGCCAGCGCGCGAACAGCATCAGGCCCATCGACAGCAGGTTGTAGCGGTTCTTCGCGGCCAGATGACGGCGCAGCTCCTCGCCCGTGCGCAGGTGGTCGAACCGCGCGTCCCGGTCCACCGAGCGGGGAATCTCGAAACTCGGCGAGCCGAGCAGCCCCACGCCTTCCCGGATGTCGCCGTCGAGCGGAATCATCACCTTGGTGGCGAGCAGGCAATTGTCTCCTGTCCGGCCGCCGGAGGGATAGGCAATGTTGTTTCCCAGGAAATTGCGCGGTCCGATCGCCACCCGGGACACCCGGAATGACGTGCTGGAGTAATCCGCGTTGATGAGGGAAAGCCCGTCGGCGACCATCGTCCCGCTCCCGACGGAGACCAGGAAAGGCGATTCGTGCTGCACTTCGGTGCCGAAATTGGAACCGGTCTGCTCGACCCGGGACAAGTCGTAGCCGAGGCCCTTGAGATAATGCACGATGTACGAACTGTCGCCGAAGAGCCAGGCATAGAACTTGAGGTTCGTCATGCGCGCCGCCACGCGATGCAGCGTGTAGTGCATTCCGTAGAGCGGATAGACCCGGTCGGGCCTGACCACCAGGGCGAGCAGGCGCGGCACGGTGTAGAGGGCGGCGAGGCCCAGGACGACGAACCCGCAGAACAGGGCGAGCGAGACGGCCAGCGCGTCGGGGATCAGCTCCGGCCGGGACACCAGGGCCGTCTGCCGGTCGAGGCGCTTGCCGATCGCCGGCACCTCGGTGAACAGGATGTAGATGCCGCCGACGGCGAGCGGGAGGTACACGAGCAGCAGCTGCAGCAGGGTGACGGAGCCGAACCAGGCCCGGCGCACGGTGCCGCACCTGGCCGGCGGTACGCGCAGGTAGTCGACTTCCGTGGGCTCGGCCGGGGATCCGTGCCAGTGCTCGCCGTCCGGGACCGTCTGGCCCCGGTGCAGCCCGGAGGAATGGCCGAGCTGGGCGCCGTCGCCGAGTGTGGTGTCGATGTCCAGGACGGTCTTCTCGCCGACGTACACGTCCCGGCCGAGCGTGACCCGGCCGGTCTGGATGCGGCCCGCGTGGGCCCGGTAGCCGAGGAAGAAGGACTCCTTGCGGATCACCGTGCCGGCGCCGATCGTCACCAGGTCGGTGCAGACCGGGACGGAGCGGGAGAGGATCGTGACCCCCTTGCCGATCCGCGCGCCGAGGGCCCGCAGGTACAGCACGTACAGCGGGGTCCCGACGAGGAACACCATCGGGTTGGCGTGGAGCAGCACCTTGACCAGCCAGAACCGCAGGTAGGTGAAGCCCCACAGGGGGAAGTCGCCCGTTTTCCACCGGCCGATCAGCAGCCACTTCACGGCGACCGGGAAGGCGCACAGGGCGAGGAACCCGGCGCTGCCGAAGACCAGCGACCGCAGGTAGATGTCGAGCGCGCCCGAACCGGAGGCGATCCACTCGTATCCGGCGGCGGTCACGAACCCGGAGACCACGGAGTACCCGAGGAAGACCAGCAGCTGGGCCGTCCCGCACAGGAGGTGGCTCAGCCGGCTCGCGCGGGTCACCGGGGGTGCGGCGGGCGCCGGCACCGGCGGGGCGCCGGCCGCTTCGGCGGACACGGGCA
>NZ_WWJT01000569.1 GCF_009865385.1 Streptomyces sp. SID486
CCCCGCCTCCCCCGGCGGCCCGCCCGCCGCCCGGCCCCCGACCGAAGGAACCCGCATGCCCCCGCCCGCCATCCGGATCGTCCTCGCCGACGACGAGCGCATGGTCCGCACCGCCCTGCGCGCCATCCTGTCCGCCGAGCCCGGCCTGGAGGTGGCCGGCGAGGCGGCGACCGGCGCCGAGGCCGTCTCCGTCGTGCGGGAGCTGCGGCCCGACGTCGTGCTCATGGACGTCCGCATGCCCGGGACCGACGGCATCCGGGCCACGGAGCTGATCGGCGCGCTGGAGGCCCCGCCGCGCGTCGTCGTCGTGACCACCTTCGAGAACGACTCCTACGTGTACGACGCGCTGCGCGCCGGGGCCGCCGGCTTCCTGCTGAAGCGGGCCGACGCCGACACCCTCGTACAGGCGGTACGGCTGGTCGCGCGCAGCGACACCCTGCTCTTCCCGTCGGCGGTACGGGCCCTCGCGGCCGCGCACGCCCGCCCGGCCGTCGCGCCCCCGCCCTGGGTGGGCAGGCTCACCGGCCGCGAGAGCGACGTGCTGCGGCACATGGCCGCCGGTCTGACCAACGCGGAGATCGCCGGCCGGCTGGACGTCGGCCCGGCCACGGTGAAGACGCACGTGGCGGCCGTCCTCGCGAAGACCGGCACCCGGGACCGCACCCAGGCGGTGATCGCGGCCTACCGGGCCGGCTTCCTGAACGCCGGATGAGAATGCGGGCCGTACGGGAACGCCGGCCTCTTCCCGGTCGTCTTCCGAGCGGGATGAACAAGACGATCAGGCGGGCGTCCGTCTTCGCTCTGCTGCTCGTGCTCGCCCTGCTGGTCAGGGCGACATGGGTGCAGTTCTACGACGGCAAGGCCCTCGCAGAAGACAACCACAACCGGCGGAACTCCATCCAGACGTACTCGGAGCCGCTCGGGAACATCATCGTGGGCGGCCAGGCCGTCACCGGTTCCGCCCGTACGAAGGGCGGTGACCTGGCGTACAAGCGCACGTACAAGAACGGCGAGCTGTACGCGGCGGTGACCGGCTACGCCTCGCAGGCCTATGCGCCCACACAGCTGGAGGGCATCTACACGGACCTGCTCAACGGCACGGACACCCGGCTGAAGACGGTCATGGACACCGTCACGGACCGGCGCGCCGACCCCGGCAACGTGCTCACGACGATCGCCCCGGCCGTGCAGAAGGCGGGGTACCGGGCGCTCGGCGGCAAGAAGGGCGCGGCCGTGGCGATCGACCCGAAGACGGGCAGGATCCTCGCGGTGGTGTCGGCCCCGTCGTACGACCCCTCGTCGCTCACCGACGCGAACGCGGCCGGGTCGGCCTGGAAGGCGCTCAACGCGGACAAGGAGAAGCCGCTGACCAACCGGGCGCTGCGGCAGCCGCTGCCGCCGGGCTCGACGTTCAAGCTGGTCGTGGCGGCGGCCGCGCTGGAGGACGGGCTCTACGAGAACGTGGACGAGCCCACCGACAGCCCGGCTCCCTACATCATGCCGGGCACGGTGCGCGAGCTGCCGAACGAGAGCAAGTCGGCCCCGTGCCGGAACGCCTCGATCCGGGTCGCCCTGCGGTACTCCTGCAACAACGTCTTCGGTCACATGGCCGTCGAGCTGGGGCAGGACAAGGTGAAGGCGATGGCCGAGAAGTTCGGCTTCAACGACCAGAAGCAGGACGTGCCGGTGCGGGCGTACCCGAGCGTCTACCCGTCCGGCATGGACAAGGCGCAGACCGCGCTGTCCGGGATCGGCCAGTTCGACGTCACCGCGACCCCGCTCCAGATGGCCATGGTGTCCGCGGCCATAGCCAACGACGGCAAGCTGGTCTCGCCGCACATGGTGTCGCAGATCACCGACAGCGGCGGTGACGTCCTGGAGGATCTGGACGACGACGCCGGCACCAAGGAGATCGTCAGCTCCACCACCGCCGAGCAGCTCCGGTCGGCGATGGAGACGGTGGTCAAGGACGGCACCGGTACGAACGCGCTGATCGACGGGGTGACCGTCGGCGGCAAGACCGGTACCGCGCAGCACGGCGAGAACAACAGCAAGACGCCGTACGCCTGGTTCACCTCCTACGGCAAGTCCGACAGCAGCGGCAAGGAGGTCGCCGTCGCCGTGATGGTGGAGCAGTCGGACGCGGCGCGCTCGGAGGTCAGCGGCAACGGCCTGGCGGCTCCGGTGGCCAAGGCGATGATGGAAGCCGCTCTGAAGTGACCCCGGGGGCAGGCGGCCGCGTGTGAACGGGCCGCCTGCCGCCTGTCAGGACGGGCTCAGCCGACGAAGTACGTCGGGTTCGGCAGCTTGTACGTGCGGTCGGCGTGGCCGCCGTCCAGGTCCGAGTACTGGTCGCCGAAGTTGGCGATGATCTCGTAGCCGAGGTCACGCTCGATGTGCCCGCGGGTCCCGGCCTTGTACTGCACGGTCGTGCAGTTCCAGGTGCCCGCCGTGGCGCAGTCCTTCAGGTAGGCCGGGGGGTTGGCCTTGTCCTTGAGGAACATGTGGCCGGCGTCGAGGTTCACGTCGGCGCCGACCTTCTTCAGGTTCTCGACCGCGCCGGCGCGCTGGGACTCGCTCAGACCGGAGTTGTAGAAGACCTCGACGCCCTTGGACTCGGCGTACCGCACCAGTTCGGGGCTGCCGAAGACGGCCGGGCGGTCCGCCTTGTTCACGTAGTCGTTCCACGTGGTGGCGTTGTAGGTGTAGTTGTAGCGCTTCTCGTAGTCGAGGCTGAGCAGCAGCGTGTCGTCGATGTCGAAGACGACGGCCGGCCGCTCGCCGCGGTGGTGCGCCTTGCGGGCGGCCTTGTCGATGTAGCGCTCGGCGTCGCGGTCGATGCGCGCCAGGTCCTTGGCGTACGGGCTGTCCGGGGACGCCTGGTACACGCCGGCGCCGTCGGCGGTGGTGCCGTAGTAGGTGTCGATGTCCTTCACCAGGAGACCGATGTTGTACGGCTCGTGGGTGGAGTTCGCCGTCGACTGACCGGCGGTGGCCGCGCCCGCGCCGTACAGCGCCGCACCGGCGACGACACAGGCGGCGCCGGCCGCGACCGCCTTCAGGGACTTCCGCATGAATGCTCCGATTGCTGGATGAGGAGTGATGCTCCAGGTCAGAGATTGTCTACGCGCATAACACCCGGCTCTGCGAGGGCTGTTATCCGATCGATACGCACATCCTGCTGCGGCGCCGGCGGCTCAGCCGGCGTACGGGTCCGGCACCGTGCCCGGCCGGGCGAGGAACGCGAAGTCGCAGCCGGTGTCCGCCTGGGTGATCTGGTCGGCGTAGAGCGCGCCGTAGCCCCGCTCGTACCGCACCGGTGGTGGTGTCCACCGCGCCCTGCGGCGTGCCAGCTCCGCGTCGTCCACGTGGAGCCGGAGGCTGCGCGCCCCGACGTCGAGCGTGATGAGGTCCCCGGTGCGTACGAGGGCGAGCGGGCCGCCGACGTGGGACTCGGGTGCCACGTGCAGCACGCAGGTGCCGTAACTCGTGCCGCTCATCCGGGCGTCGGAGACGCGGACCATGTCCCGCACGCCCTGCCGCAGCAGATGGTCCGGGATCGGCAGCATGCCGTACTCGGGCATGCCGGGGCCGCCCTTGGGCCCGGCGCCGCGCAGCACCAGCACGCTGTCGGCGGTGATGCCCAGTGCCGGGTCGTCGATGGTGCGCTGCATGGTCCGGTAGTCGTCGAAGACGACGGCGGGGCCGGTGTGCCGGAGCAGGCGGGGTTCGGCGGCGATGTGCTTGATGACCGCGCCGTCCGGGCAGAGGTTGCCGCGCAGCACCGCGACCCCGCCCTCGCCCGCGACCGGGTTGTCCCGCGGCCGGATGACGGCGTCGTCGTGCACGCGAGCGCCCTCCAGCTGCTCGCGCAGGGTGTCGTGCGAGACCGTCGGCCGGTCCAGGTGGAGCAGGTCGGGGATCCGGGAGAGAAAGCCGGGCAGGCCGCCCGCGAAGTGGAAGTCCTCCATCAGGTACCGCTGTCCGCCGGGGCGGACGTCGGCGAGGACGGGGACCGTGCGGGCGATGCGGTCGAAGTCGTCCAGGGTGAGCCGCACGCCCGCCCGGCCGGCCATGGCGATCAGATGGATCACGGCGTTGGTGGAGCCGCCGAGACCGAGCACGGTGGTGACGGCGTCCTCGAACGCCTCGCGGGTGAGCACGTCGGACAGCCTCCGGTCCCGGTGGACCAGCCGGACGGCGGTCAGGCCCGCCCGCGCGGCCATCCGGTCGTGCCCGGAGTCCACCGCCGGGATGCTGGACGCGCCCGGCACGGTCACCCCGAGGGCCTCGGCCGCGGCGGTGAGCGTGGACGCCGTGCCCATCGTCATGCAGTGGCCGGGCGAGCGGGCCAGGCCGCTCTCCAGTTCGGACAGCTCGCAGTCGCCGATGAGGCCGGCCCGCTTGTCGTCCCAGTACTTCCACATGTCGGTGCCGGAGCCGAGGACCTCGCCGCGCCAGTGCCCCGGGAGCATGGGGCCGGCGGGCACGAAGACGGTGGGCAGGTCGACCGACGCGGCGCCCATCAGCAGCGCGGGCGTGGACTTGTCGCAGCCGCCCATCAGCACCGCCCCGTCCACCGGGTACGAGCGCAGCAGCTCCTCGGTCTCCATCGCGAGCAGGTTGCGGTACAGCATGGGGGTCGGCTTCTGGAAGGTCTCGCTGAGGGTGGAGACGGGGAACTCCAGCGGGAAACCGCCCGCCTGCCACACCCCGCGCTTGACGGCCTGGGCGCGGTCGCGCAGGTGGACATGGCAGGGGTTGATGTCGGACCAGGTGTTCAGGACGGCGATGACCGGCTTGCCGAGGTGCTCCTCGGGCAGGTAGCCGAGCTGGCGGGTGCGGGCGCGGTGGCTGAACGAGCGCAGACCGTCCGTGCCGTACCACTGGTGGCTGCGGAGCTGTTCCGGCCGCTTCACACGGGCCATCCGGCGACGACGGCGGCGACCTCGGCGCGCTCTTCCTCGGGCAGCGGCCCGCTCGGCGGGCGGACGTCCCGGCGGCACAGGCCGAGCGAGGCGAGGGCCTCCTTGACGACGGTGACGTTGTGCGCGCCGCCGTGCGCGGCGCGCAGTTCCTCGAAGCGGCGGATCCGCTCCCACACCTCCATGGCGGCCGGGTGGTCACCGGAGCGGAGCGCCTCCAGCATGGCCTGGGACAGGGCCGGGGCGACGTTCACGAGCCCGGAGGTGAAGCCGGTGGCGCCCGCGGAGAAGTAGCAGGGCGCGTACGGTTCGGCGAGCCCGGCCACCCACACGAAGCGGTCCAGGCCGGCGTCCCGCGCGAAGGCCGCGAAGCGGACGGCGTCCGGGACGGCGTACTTCACGCCGATGACGTTGGGGCAGTGGTCGGCGAGTTCGGCGAGCCGGGCTCCGGGCAGCCGGGCGTCGCGGATGTACGGCACCACGCCCAGCCGGGGGACCGCCTCGGCGACGGCGCGGTGGTAGTCGACCCAGCCCGCCGCCGAGGCGTACGGGTGCACCGGCTGGTGGACCATGACCATGCCGGCGCCGAGGTCACGGGCGTGCCGGGCGGAGGCGATCGCGGTGGGCAGGTCGTGTCCCACGCCGACCAGGACGGCGGCCCGGTCGCCGGCCTCGGCCACGGCCGACTCGGCGGCCAGCCGGCGTTCTTCGGGGGTGAGGGCGTAGAACTCGCCGGTGTTGCCGTTCGGGGTGAGGGTGCCGATCCCGGCGTCGAGCAGGCGGCGCAGCAGCGCCCGGTGGGCCACGGTGTCGACGGAGCCGTCCGCGGCGAAGGGCGTCACCGGGATGGCCACCACGTCGGCCAGGGCCGCCCGTCGGGACGCGAACATCACCTCGCTCATCGCTCACCTCCCGCCGGGCGGGGCTCTGGGGACCGCGGGGACACGGAAGGCTCCGGGGGCCGCAGGGGCTCTGGGGACCGCGGGGACACGGAAGGCTCCGGGGGCCGCAGGGGCTCTGGGGACCGCGGGGACACGGAAGGCTCCGGGGGCCGCAGGGGCTCGGGGGACCGCGGGGACGTGGAAGGCTCCGGGGGCCGCAGGGGGTCGGGGAACGCACGGCGTACGAAGGACGCGATGTGGGCGTGCAGGGCGTCGGCGGCGCCGTCCGCGTCGCCGTCCGTCGCGAGCCGCAGGATCTCCCGGTGTTCGGCGGCCTCCCGCTCCCAGGAGGGCGCGGCGGCCCAGGCCACGGCGGAGACGAGGGCGGCCTGGTCTCGGACCTCGTCCAGCATCCGGCCGAGCAGCGGGTTGCCGCACGGCAGATACAGGGCGCGGTGGAACTCCCGGTTGGCGAGGGAGCGTTCGGCGGTGTCCGTGGCCTCGTCGGCGCGGGCCAGCGCGGCCCGGGCGGCGTCGAGGGGGGCGCCCCGCCGGACGGCTCTGCGCAGGGCCTCGGGTTCGAGCAGCAGCCGCACGTCGTAGACCTCGTGCGCCATGCCGGCGTCCACCGTGCGGACCGTGACGCCCTTGTACTGGCTCATCACGACCAGACCGGTCCCGGCGAGGGTCTTCAGCGCCTCGCGCACCGGGGTCTTGGAGACCCCGAACTGCGCGGCCAGCTCGGTCTCGACCAGGGCCTGACCGGGGGTCAGGAGGCCGGTGAGGATGCGGTGCCTGATGGCGTCCAGCACGTACTGCGTGCGGGACGGGATCGGCGTGGGCACAGACGTCATGCGGCCCTCTCGGATCTCGTATATCGCGTCTCGTATATGACGTACGAAGTACGACGCGTCGAAGGTAGGAGGGACCGCGGGTTTCGTCAACGCCTCTGACAG
Source organism: Streptomyces sp. SID486 (assembly GCF_009865385.1). Lineage (GTDB taxonomy): Bacteria > Actinomycetota > Actinomycetes > Streptomycetales > Streptomycetaceae > Streptomyces. The sequence continues at coordinate 6,763 of NZ_WWJT01000569.1, forward strand.
GAAAGGCGGAAGCCGCCGGGAGGGGCCGCTCAGAAGGTGCGGGTCTCGCCCTCGACGGCGGCGTACGCGGGCCGGCCCGCGGCATGCGCCGCGCGGGCGGTGGCCGCCTCGCGGGTGAGCGCGGGACCGACATGGGTGACGAGGAGTTCGCGCACCCGTGCCTCCCGGGCGACACGGCCGGCGTCCTCGGGCGTCAGATGTACCTGGCGCAGGTGTTCGCCGTCGCGATGCTCGTCGATGTCCGCCTCGCACAGGAACAGGTCGGCGCCGGAGGCGAGTTCGGTGAGGGCGGCGCAGGGCCCGCTGTCCGCCGAGTAGGCCAGCACGCTGCCCTGGCACTCGGCGCGCAGCCCGTAGGTCTCGGTGTCGTGGGCGACGGCGCGGGCGGTCAGGCGCAGGTTCCAGTGCCGGGCCTCGTGGCCGTCGTACAGGTCCCGGAAGTCGAAGACGCCCTTCAGGAAGTCGACGTCCGGGCGGCCGAAGAAGCCGGCCAGGCGGCGCGCGCAGTCCTGGGGCGCGTAGACGGGGACCGGCGCGGGCGGGGTCATGCCGCCGAAGGCGAACGCGTAGGCGGCGGCGAGCAGGTCGGCACTGTGGTCGGCGTGCAGGTGCGAGATCCAGACGGCGGTGAGGCGGGCGGGGTCGGTGTGCTGCTGCAACGCCGCGAACGTGCCGGGCCCGGCGTCCACCCACACCTCGGCACCGCCTCCGGACACCAGGTATCCCGAGCAGGGCCGGCCGGGGCCCGGGTGCGGCGAGGCGGTACCGAGGACGGTGAGGGTGAGCGGCATAGCAGGGAGCGTACGGCGCACCGCGCCGGGCACCGGCACGTTCGGCCAAGTCCGGCCCCGCCGAGCACGACCCGCGCCCCCGGCTTCCGCGCCCCGGCCGTGCCGGACGCACCCCGGGACCGGGTTCCGCGAACCGGGTTCCGCCCCCGGCCCCGCCGGACGCGGCCCGCGCCGCCAGGTTCCGGGTCCCGGGCAGACCTCCGTGGCTTCTGGCAGACCTACATGAACTAGATCAGACATTCACGGACCCGGTAAGATCTACATGACCCGGTCAGATCTCCATGGACACATGAACCCGGTCAGATCTCCGTGGACACTTGAACCCAGTCAGATCTCCGTGGACATATCAACCCGATCAGACCTCTGGACACATGGACCAGGTCAGATCTCCATGACGGCGTCGCACTCGGGGCAGACCGCGGCGGCGTACTCGGCGGGGTACCACGGCGTCCCGGGGGTGGCGGAGGGTGCCGAGCGGGCCCCCGGGCTGGTGGCGGGTGCCGAGCGGGCCTTCTCCATGGCGAAGGTGTCCCTGCCGCACAGGGTCCGGGGACCGGCGGCGTCGGGCCGCCCCGGGGCGACGGGCGCGGCGTGCACCCGTCGGGGGCGCCGTTGCGCGTCGTCCCCCGGGCGGTCGAGTTCGTACACGACGACGATCCCGCTCATGTGGCCTCCGGCGGTCGCCCGCCCCCGGTGCACGGGACGGTGGGTTCACGGCCGGCACGGCGGCTTCCTCCGTGGCTCTGCCGACATGTCCGCGTCCTTCGCAGCTCCGGGGCCGACCGATGGGTGTGGGGGCCGCGGGTGCGAGGCGCGGGTCGCGGCCCTGTTCCCGGACGACGGTCGTCCGGTCATCCGATCATGCCTGCCCGCCCGCGTCCGCGCTCGTTCGGAGACTCCGGTACGGACGCGTCCCCGCCGCCGGGGCCCCTACGGCCGCCACCCCGGGTCCCGTCCGCTCAGCCCCACCGCCCGGTCGAGCAGCGGGGCGCCCGCCGGGACCGCCACGACCGGACCGAACGGCCCGTCGCCCCGGTCGGGGTCCTCGGCCGCGGCCAGCAGGAAGCCGTGGGCCGCGGTCAGGGCGGCCGGGTCCGGGGTGTAGTCCTGGCCGGTGGCGCGGGCCAGGTCCCAGCCGTGGATCACCAGCTCGTCGGCGACGACCGCACCGGCGACGGCACCCGGCAGGTCCACCCCGCCGGCGCGGGTGTCGCCGGTCCAGGCGGCCGGGTCGCGCCAGGCGGCGGCCAGCTCGTCCAGCGCCGCGGGCAGCCGCTCGCGCCAGCCGGGGTCGAGGTCCCAGGAGGCGGAGTCCGGGCGGGTGTCCGTGGTCGGACCCAGCTCCTTGCGGGCGGCGTCCCGGAACGCCACGGACAGCCCCAGCAGATGGCCCAGCAGGTCGCGCACCGAACAGCCGGGGCAGGGGGTGGCGGCCGTCAGCTGCTCCTCCGTGACGGCGCCGGCGAGCCGGGCCACGACGGCGGTCTGCGGACCGAGGTCGGCGGTGGTCATGACGCACTCCTTCAGCGACGCGTACGTGCCGTACGGAGGACTGACCGCGGGCCGCCCGCAAACTCATCGGCACCACGCCCGCGCACCGACACGAACCAGCGCCCGCCCCCGTCCCCACGCACCGCCTCGGACGCGCCCCACACACCCGCCCCGTTCCCGCACACCGCCACGGACGACCACCCCCACACCCGCCCCACACCCGCCCCACACCCACCGCCACGCGGCTGGGTGTGCTGTACGCCGCCCAGGGCGCCAGCCCGGTGACCGCCGGACCGCTCGCCGGACTGCTCGCCGGACCGGCGCCGCCGCCTGCCGGCTCAGCGGGCGGCAAGGGCCGCGCGTACCGCGGCGAGGTCCCCGTCCGACGCCAGCCCGGCGTGATAGAGCCGCAGTTCGGTCGCGCCGTCGGCACGCGCGCGTGCCGCGTCCGCAGCGAGCGTGGTGGGGCTGCCGCCCATGCCCGTGACGACGGTGAGGTTCGCGGCCAGCACCGTCCCCGCCCGCGCGTGCGCGGCGAAGGGCGCCAGCAGGGCCGTACCGCCCGTGCAGGGCACCACCACGCCGTCGGCCACGGACAGGATGTGGGCGGGGTCGACGCCCACGTTGGCGCCGCAGTGGTGGGAGACCGGGTCGGCGTGCAGCAGGACGCGGAAACCCTCGGGCGCGGCGGCGCGTACGGCGGCGACGGCCTCCTCCTGGAGGGTGCGGGCGGTCTCCTCGCGCCACGCGCGCGTGGCGGCCGCCGTGTCCTCGCCGAGCAGCTTCCCGACCGTGGGCCAGCCCTCGTCACCGGCCGTGCCGCGCCACAGCGGTTCCAGCGCCTCGCGCACGGCCGCCGCCAGCGCGTCGGCGTCCAGGCCCTGTCCGCCGTACCCGGCCCGGCACGAGGGGCAGAAGCACAGGGACATCAGGTACTGCCCGGCGTCGCCGAGGCCCACACCCGCGGTCTTGTCGTGGGCGTGCAGGTGCTGGAGGCCGTACCAGCCGAGGGACTCCAGCTCGGTGCCCCGGGCACCGGGGCGTACCGCGGCCTCGGCGGCCAGGTCGGTCAGGTAGGCGCGGGTGGCGGGCTGGGCGATGCAGGGCGCCCACGGATAGCGGTCGCCGTAGGCGTTGACGACCGAGATGTCGGGGTGTTCGGCGCCCAGCCGGGAGTTGTGGGCGAGCACGACCCAGGTGTGCACCTCCAGGCCGGCCGCGGCGAGGGCCTCGGCGGCCGCGCCGTAGGCGTTGCCGGGGGCCCAGCGGCCGGCGGGGTAGGGCCGCAGGCCGCGGCCCGCCCAGCGGTCGCCCGGCGGGTAGAGGACGGCCGCGTACTCGGCGGTGACGATGCGGTGGCGGGGGTGGCGCGGGGTGAGCGCGCGGGTGGAGTGGTAGGCGGCGGCGAGCGTGACCTGCCCGACGCCCAGTGCGGCGATGCGCGCGGGCGCCCCGGGGTCGCCGTTGACGTCCCAGGGGTAGACGAACGCGGACGCCTTCATGCGTCCTGCTTCCGCCGGGTACTCCCCGGCCGGGCCGTGCCCGCTCACGCGTCCTCCTCCAGCAGGGCGAAGCCCCGCTCGATCAGCTGGGCGAGCTGTTTGACGTGCTCCGGCGCCGGTTCGTGCAGCGGGGGCCGGACCTCGCCGACGTCCAGGCCGCGCAGCCGTACACCGGCCTTGACCAGGGAGACGGCGTAACCGCGGCCCTGGGCGCGCAGTTCGACGAACGGGCGGTAGAAGCCGTCCAGGAGCCGCCGCAGGACCGTCGCGTCGCCCGCGGTCAGGGCCCGGTGGTAGGCGAGGGCGATCTCGGGGGCGAAGCAGAAGACGGCCGAGGAGTACAGGGTGACGCCGAGGGCGTGGTAGGCGAGCTGGGTCTGCTCGGCGGTGGGCAGGCCGTTGAAGTACAGGAAGTCACCGGGGGCTTCGGTGCGGACGGCGCTGACGATCTGCTGCATCAGCCCGAGATCGCCGAGGCCGTCCTTGAGGCCGGTGATCTTGTCGGTGCGGGCGAGTTCCACCACCGTCCGCGGGGTGAAGACGGCGTTGTCGCGCTGGTAGACGATCATCGGCAGGGCGGTGGCCGCCGCGACCTCGCGGTAGTGCCGCAGCAGCCCCTCCTGGCCGGCGTGCACGAGGTACGGCGGCATGGCGAGCAGCCCGTCGGCACCCGCGCCCTCGGCCAGCCGCGCGTAGCGGACGGCGAGCGCGGTGCCGTACCCGGCGCCCGCGACGACCGGGACGCGTCCGCCGGCCGCCTCCACGGCCGCCCGGACGCAGTCCTCGAACTCCTCCGGCAGCAGCGCGTGGAACTCCCCGGTGCCGCAGCAGGCGAAGACGGCGGCGGCACCGGCGGCGACCCCACGGCGCACATGGGTGCGGTAGACGTCCAGGTCGGGCGAGCCGTCGGGGCCGTAGGCCGTGACGGGGAAGAAGAGCGGCCCGTCCGGATCGCGGAGCCGGGCGGTGAGCGGGGCAGGCGTCACGGGCGCTCCCTGTCGGTGCATCTCTGCCAGTGCATGTCTCTGATCAACGTCTATATCCCTGAACGATCTCACGCTACGATCCCGCGCGGGAACGGGTCAAGCGCACGGACGGGCGACCCGGCGGCGGATTCAACCCCGTCGCGGCGCACTTGACGAGGTGGATCACGGCTCCCTAGCGTGTCCATGGATATGAACCCCTCTCACACATGCGGCCGCTGACGTCAAGGAGACCGTAGGATGCCCGCTCCCCGCACCGTCCTGCTCACCGGCGCCGCCGGGGGCCTCGGCACCCTGATGCGCTCCCTGCTGCCGGAGTACGGCTACGCCCTGCGCCTGTTCGACGTCCGCCCGGTCGACGGCGAGCCGGACGCCATCACCGCCGACCTCGGCGACACGGAGGCGCTCGGCGAGGCGGTGCGGGGCGTGGACGCGGTCCTGCACCTCGCGGGCATCTCCCTGGAAGCGCCGTTCGAGAAGATCCTGAAGTCGAACATCGAGGGCACCTACAACCTCTACGAGGCCGCCCGCCGGGAGGGCGTGCCGCGGATCGTCTTCGCCTCGTCCAACCACGCCGTCGGCTTCACACCGGCCCCGCGCGCGGGCGAGCCGCCGATCCCGGTGGACACCCCGCGCCGCCCGGACACCTTCTACGGCCTGTCGAAGTCGTTCGGCGAGGACCTGGCCCAGCTCTACTGGGACAAACACGGCCTGGAGACCGTCTCCGTACGCATCGGCTCCTGCTTCCCGGCGCCCACCAGTGTCCGCATGCTCTCGGTGTGGATGAGCCCGGCCGACGGAGCCCGCCTCTTCCACGCGGCCCTGACCGCCGAGGAGGTCGGCCACACGGTCGTCTACGGCTCCTCCGCCAACACCCGCCTGTGGTGGGACCTGAGCAGCGCGCGGGCGCTCGGCTACGAGCCGCGGGACGACTCCGAGCCGTACGCGCACAAGCTCGTCGCCGAGCACGGCGAACTGGACCCGGACGACCCGGCCCAGAGCCACCTGGGCGGCCACTTCGTGAACGACCCGCCGATCTGGCCGTACTGAGCCGGCCACCGAGCCGGCCGCGGCCCCGGAGCGGCCGCGGCCGGACCCCCGCACGAGCGGGCGGGCACCGAACGGGCCCGCCCGCCGCCGTGTGCGGGCAACCACCGTGCCCGATCCCACTCCGCCCGGGACGGCAGCGCAGGTCGGCGGCGGGCACGGGCCGCCCGGAACGGGCACAAGCGGGCAGGATCGGGCACCTGAGGGGCCTGGTCAGCGCCGCGCACCGACGGTAGAACTTCCCCCATGGGCTCGAACGGGCAGTTCCACGGGGAAGTGGGTGACGACATGAGCACGTGGACCACGGAGGAGCGCCGGCGCGAGATCGTGCGGACCGCGCGCGCCAGCGGCTCGGTCGACGTCACCGTGCTCGCCACCGAACTGGGCGTGGCCAAGGAGACCATCCGCCGCGACCTGCGCGCGCTGGAGGACCACGGCCTGGTCCGCCGCACCCACGGCGGCGCCTACCCGGTGGAGAGCGCCGGCTTCGAGACGACGCTCGCCTTCCGCGCCACCAGTCACGTGCCCGAGAAACGGCGGATCGCCGCCGCGGCGGCCGACCTGCTGGGCGACGCCGAGACGGTCTTCGTCGACGAGGGCTTCACCCCCCAGCTCATCGCCGAGTCCCTGCCGACGGGCCGGCCGCTGACCGTGGTCACCGCGTCCCTGCCGGTCGCCGGCGCCCTGGCGGAGGCGGACCGGATCTCCGTGCTGCTGCTCGGCGGCCGGGTGCGCCCGGGGACGCTGGCCACCGTCGACCACTGGACGACGAAGATGCTGGCCGGCTTCGTGATCGACCTCGCCTACATCGGGGCCAACGGCATCTCCCGGGAGTACGGCCTGACCACCCCCGACCCCGCGGTGAGCGAGGTGAAGGCGCAGGCCGTCCGGGCCGCCCGCCGCACCGTCTTCGCGGGCGTGCACACCAAGTTCGGCGCGGTCAGCTTCTGCCGCTTCGCGGAGGTCGGCGCGCTGGAGACCATCGTGACCAGCACCCTCCTGCCGGCCGCCGAGGCCCATCGCTACTCCCTGCTGGGCCCGCAGGTCATCCGGGTCTGACCGGCCCGGCCCCCCGCGTCCCCCCGCCCTCGGGCGCTCCCCCTACCCCCCGGGCGCG
>NZ_WWJT01000570.1 GCF_009865385.1 Streptomyces sp. SID486
GCCGGCGGACCGGCGGGGCCGCCTCCGCGGGCGCGACGGCCGGTTCCGGAGCGGCGGAGTCCGCCGGTCCGGTGCGGTCCTTCTCCACCTCGGCGCGGCGCTCGTCGAGGCGCTCGCTCATCTCGGTGAGACCGGCCCCGAGCCGGCCGAGCCACCCTGGCACTCGCGACATGATCCGTCCTCTTCCCCCGCGTCCCCGGGTGTCGGCCACCACTCGCCCCTGGAGTCGTTCGGATACGACCGTACAGTGCGAAAGCCCCTTCCCCGGGAAGGGGGAGGGGCTGCGCGAGGTGAAGAGGACCGCTGCGGGCCTAGTACCAGTGGTTGGCCGACCAGAACGACCACGCCTGGCAGGGGCTGCCGTAGCGCTCGTTCATGTAGTTGAGGCCCCACTTGATCTGGGTCGCCGGGTTGGTCTGCCAGTCGGCACCGGCCGAGGCATACTTGCCGGCGGGCAGGGCCTGGAAGAGACCGTAGGCGCCGGAGGAGGCGTTGACCGCGTGGTAGTTCCAGCTGGACTCGTGGTCCACGATGTTGCTGAAGCACTGGAACTGGTCGCCGGCCACCATCTGGCGCGCCATCGCCTGGATCTGCGCAACGGAGTAGTTGCTCTGGACCGGGAAGCTGGAGGAGTCCCGGACGTCGGTGCCGCGGCTGGCCGCGGCGGACTTCGCCTCGGCGCGCTCCTTGGCCTCCTTGGCCGCCTTCTCCGCCTCGGCCTTCTTCGCGATGGCCGTCTCGGCGGCGGCCTTGCGGGCCGATTCCTCGGCGTCCTTCTTGGCGCTCGCGTCCGCGGCGATGGCCTGGGCGTCGGCCTGCTGCGTCAGGGACGCGGTCTGGACCTGCGCCTGCTGACCCGCGGGGATGTCCGCGAGGAGCGTGGTGTCGGCAGCCGTCGGCTCGGCGTCGTTGTTCTGCGCGACGCTGCCCGAGGCAACTCCGACGACGCTTCCGACGGCGGTGACCGCGGTGGCCGAGGCCACTGCGAATCCCCGGACCGAAATCCGGCTCACACGGTTTCCTTCCAGCATCGCCCGCTTCGGTGACCCTGGCGGACGCAATCGTGCCCCCTGACACTGGCCTCCCAACTGCGGGGTCACGGGAGGCGCGGGCCCGGTGGGCAACTCCCTCGACGGGAGCGCCGCTTGGTGCTCGGGCGGCATACGGCGGCGCTATGGAGTTGGTGATACTGCTGATATGCGATACCGCTGGGGGTACACGTGTGCCGTATGCGGGGCCTGACAGGAATGAGACTCTGCCGTAACCGGACGCCGCGTGGCAATTCTGTGCTGCGTGTGAAAGCTCACATCCCGTTTGGCCCTGGGGATTTCAGGAAAGCCCCACACACCAAGGCGCCGCCCGGCTAGGCTCTTGGCCTTTGCCGGACGGCGCCAACGGCCGTCTGTCCCCGTGTCAGATGTGGCCGTCCTCCAGCATTTCGGTCACAAGCGCCGCGATCTGGGACCTCTCGGACCGAGTCAGCGTGACATGGGCGAAGAGGGGATGTCCCTTCAGTTTCTCCACGACGGCGACGACTCCGTCATAACGCCCTACGCGCAGATTGTCCCGCTGTGCCACGTCATGGGTGAGGACCACCCGCGAGTTGGCGCCGATCCGCGAGAGAACGGTCAGCAGGACGTTCCGCTCCAGCGACTGCGCCTCGTCGACGATCACGAACGCGTCGTGCAGCGAGCGCCCGCGGATGTGGGTGAGCGGGAGCACCTCCAGCATGCCGCGCGAGGTGACCTCCTCGATGACCTCGCGGCTGGTGACCGCCGAGAGGGTGTCGAAGACGGCCTGCGCCCACGGGCTCATCTTCTCCGCCTCGCTGCCCGGCAGATAGCCCAGTTCCTGGCCGCCGACCGCGTACAGCGGGCGGAAGACCATCACCTTCTGGTGCTGGCGCCGCTCCAGGACCGCCTCCAGGCCCGCGCACAGCGCCAGCGCCGACTTGCCGGTGCCGGCCCGGCCGCCCATCGAGACGATGCCGACGTCCGGGTCGAGCAGCAGGTCGAGCGCGATGCGCTGCTCGGCGCTGCGGCCCTTGATGCCGAACGCCTCCCGGTCGCCGCGCACCAGGCGGACGTCACCCTCGGCGCTGACCCGGCCGAGCGCCTTGCCGCGCTCGGACTGGATGGTCAGACCGGTGTGCACGGGGAGGGCGGACGCCTCCGGGACGTACACATGCCCTTCCTCGAAGAGGATGTCCACCTGTTCGCCCGACAGGGTGAGTTCGGACATCCCGGTCCAGCCGGAGCTGTCCGTGATGGCCAGCTCGGCCCGGTACTCCTCGGCGAGGAGGCCGACGGAGGACGCCTTGATCCTCAGCGGCAGGTCCTTCGACACGACGGTGACGTCGAACCCCTCGGCCTGCAGGTTGCGGGCCACCGCGAGGATGCGGGAGTCGTTGTCCCCCAGGCGGTAGCCGGTGGGCAGCACGCTGGGGTCCGAGTGGTTGAGCTCGACCCGGACCGTCCCGCCGAGTTCCCCGATCGGGATGGGGGCGTCGAGGCGACCGTTCTTCACCCGGTAGTCGTCCAGCAGGCGCAGGGCCTGGCGGGCGAAGTAGCCGAGCTCGGGATGGTGCCGCTTGGCCTCCAGCTCCGTGACCACGACGATCGGGAGCACGACCTCGTGCTCGTCGAAGCGGGTCAGGGCGTTCGGGTCGGCCAGCAGGACGCTGGTGTCGAGAACATAGGTGCGCCGGTCGGGCTTGTGGCGCTTTGTGCTGGTCACCACGGAAGGACGTACCCCCTCGGATGAGGTCGGGGAGCGACGAAGTGATGCTGGACCGGTGTCTGGCCCCACGCACGGCGGGCCGGGAACCGGCCTCCCCGCGGCTGCTTCCGTGCCGTGACCGCACGGTCGGGCTGGTGCAAAGGGCCTCCCGGGCGGACGGCCCCGTGCCGCCCGCTGAGATCCGACGCCCGTGGTTCGGGAGTCGACCTGTTTCGTTTATGCCCTCGAACACGCGCCGCCATGCAAATGCGGCCAACAGCGTGCTGGTGAACTCCTTGTTACAGGTCCGCGAACCGGGGTACGCGACACCGCCCCGTCACCGGGCGGCGACGGGGCGGTGCGGGGCGGCTCAGCCGCCGTAACGGCGATGACGTGCGGCGTAGTCGCGCAGGGCACGCAGGAAGTCGACTTTCCGGAAGGCCGGCCAGAAGACCTCGCAGAAGTAGTACTCGGAGTGGGCGGTCTGCCAGAGCATGAATCCGGACAGCCGCTGCTCGCCGCTGGTGCGGATCACCAGGTCCGGATCAGGCTGGGCCTTGGTGTAGAGGTGACGGCCGATCATGTCGACGTCGACGGACTCGGCGAGGTCCTCCAGGGACACGCCGCGGTCGCGCGCGTCGTGCAGCATGGAGCGCACGGCGTCGGCGATCTCCTGCCGGCCGCCGTAGCCGATGGCGACGTTGACGACTATCCCGTCGATGTGGGCGGTGGCCTCCTCGGCCTCCTTCAGCGCCGTCTGCATCTGCGAGGGCAGCAGGTCCGGCGTGCCCACGTGGTGCACGCGCCAGCGGCCGTCGGTCGCCAGGGTGCGGACGACGTCCTCGATGATGCCGAGCAGGGGGCCCAGCTCGTCCTGGGGACGGTCGAAGTTGTCGGTCGACAGCAGCCACAGGGTGACGACCTCGACGTCCGTCTCGGTGCACCAGCCGAGGAACTCCTCGATCTTCTCGGCACCGGCCCGGTGACCGTGCACCGTGGTGGAGCCGGACGCCTTCGCCCAGCGGCGGTTGCCGTCCATGATGACGCCGATGTGCTTGGGCACCTGAGCGTGGTCCAGGTGGCCTTCCACCCGGCGTGCGTAGAGCCTGACGAGCAGGCCGCGCAGCTTGTCGCGCAGGTTCACGTGACCCTCCGGGGGTTGGGCGCGGGGTATGGGTGCCGGAGCCGTCGAGCCTACCGCTGCCGCGGGCCTGTTCCGGCCCGGGGTTTGGGGTCCGGGCCCCTGCGGTCCGGGTCCGGGGCGGGGCCGTGGGGGCCGGTCGCGCCCACACGGCGGGGCCGCGCATCGGGCACGGTCCCGCGCCCGTGAGTGGGACGCCGGCACCCGGCCGGTGGGTTCCCGGCCGCCGCACGAAAAAACGGGCCGGTCCGTGGGGGGGAGACGGACCGGCCCGAGGGGGGGTTTCCACCATAACCCTTCGTGAGGGATGGTGGGTGCATCGGCGTGCCGCAACTACTCTCCGGAATCATCCGGCAACGGCCCGATGGCCGCGGAATGCGGGATTCAGTAGCCCCTCATGGCCGATTCACAGCGGAATCACAGGCAGATTCGGCCGGGAGGGCAGGAAATCGCAAGGATTAGGCCATGTTGGGGGCAGATAGCCGTGTTGCCCCACGGTCCCTCCGACGGGCTACCGCCCGCGAACGGTGACTTGACCATTCCGCTCCGGCGCCCGGTGGCCGTCATCCGGTTTCACGGCACCGCGCAGCCCCCTCCACTGCGCGGTACCGGCCGCGCAGCTTTGCTGACGCGAATTACCTTGGTCTGAACCTACGGGACACGTGAGGCGCGTGTGAACCGTGGTGGATAACAATGTGGAAACTCCGGGAGAACTCCCGGGAAAACCGGGGCCGAATCACACCGCTTCTCCCCGTCCGCCGCTTTCGTCAGCGGCCGGGCTTGCGCACGTCGAAGAGATGCCGGGCGCTGTGCGCGACGAACGGGCCCTCCCGCTCGATCTGTTCGTGCAGCGCCCGGAGCCGGGGTTCGTACGCCTCGACCGTGAAGCCGGGGACCATCCAGACGACCTTGCGCAGGAAGTGGACGACCGCTGCGATGTCGTGGAACTCCATCCGCAGCCGCTCCGCCCGCAGTCCGACGACCTCCAGCCCCGCCGCCTCGGCGCCGGCCCGCTCCCGCTCGGGGTCGCGGCCGCGGCGCACCTCCTCCGGCTGCGGCCCGAGGAAGTACTCGACCAGCTCGAAGACGCTGGACGGCCCGACGTGCTGGGCGAAGTAGGTGCCGCCGGGCCGCAGCACCCGGGCGATCTCGTCCCAGTACGGGCGCACCGGGTGCCGGCTGAGGACCAGGTCGAACGCCTCGTCGGCGAACGGCAGGGGAGCGTCGTCCGGGGCGGCGACCACGGCGACGCCGCGCGGCCTGAGCAGGGCGGTGGCCTTGGCCACGTTCGGCGGCCAGCCCTCGGTCGCCGCGACGAGCACGGGCCGCGCCGGCTCCGCCCGCCCCAGCGCGAAGTCCAGCACCTCCCCGCCCCCGGTCTGCACATCGAGCACGGCCCCGGCCCCGGCCAGCCGCTCCCCCGCCGACCGGGCGTACCCCCATGACGGCCGCGCCTCGGTGGCCCGCCCCTCGAACCACGA
>NZ_WWJT01000571.1 GCF_009865385.1 Streptomyces sp. SID486
TGGCCCGGCATTGCGCCGGGCCGGGCAGTGGCCAGACCTCTGATCAGCGTCTCCGACGGCACCCCTCGGGCCCGGCGACACCACCCCCCAGGTCATCCACTCGACAGGGGGCAACAGTCATACCGGGCCCGGAGGCCAGCGGCCCTCTTGCAGGACCGCGAAGAAGATAACGGGGCGAGAGGGCCTGTGCGTACTCCCGGGCCGGGTCGTTCGCCGTCAGTGTTCAGTTCCTGCAGGCGGTCATTGAGATGCCGGGAGCCGGCCGCGGGCACCGCGGAGACCAGGAGGGATCCGTTGCCGCTCCGCAGCACTCCAATCACCACCGCCCCCCCTGGAACGCCAGCGCCGAGTCCGCTGCCTCGGAGCCATCGCCGAACGGCAGATGAGCACACGTCACCTGGAAGCCGCCTGTGCCATCCGGACACACTCCTGGACGGGCACGTCTTCCTGTCCTCCGCCCGTTGCGACAGCACCTCACAACACTCCTCACGTCCTGCACCGCCCACCGTCCATACGCCCCGGTGCGTGACCTCCTGGACCGGGCCCGGCAGATAGCCATGGCCGCCTAGAAAACGAATCCGATGCTCGCGACGTACCTCTTCAATGTGCCCAACTCTTGCGACGGCCACGGTGAGGACGAGTCATCGGAGGATCAGCCGCGCGCCCCGGAGGCGTGATCGACTCCGGGGACGCAGCCGTATCGGCTACAACCGGGGGCGGGACCGTCCCGTTCCAGTGTTCCAGGCGGTGCGTATCGTCACTGGTCAAGGCCACTTTCACCATTCCACCGTTCCGAAGTGGGAGAGGTTCCTGGCCGTTGGGGCGCTCTCGTCCTTAGCGTTCAGGTCGTCAAGCCGCCGCCCTGCCGTTCTGATCGTGCCGACGGGTGAGCGGCCCACATTCTCGTGATCACGGAGGTCACCTTGCGTCGTCTCACGCGCACACTCGGCGTGCTCGGCGGGAGCGCCTTGCTCACGCTCGGTCTCACTCAATCGGCCGATGCCGCAGTCGGGAATCTGGACCTGAACGGACGTGTCATCACCGATCCCGCCCGGTCGTCATGCCATACCAGCAGCCCGCTCAATCTCATCGTGCACAACTACACCAACTCCCCGGTGGCCGTCTTCGACCAGCCGGAATGCGCAGGCACCGTCCTCGGCCTCGTGCTGCCGGTCAGCAACGGCTTCTTCCCCCGAGGATGGAGCGTCCGGGTCATGCAGTAGGTGCCAACGGCGCTGACCTCGCACAGGGTTGGACAGCCGGGCCACTTGGTCCACTACCACCCCGACTGGCGGCACGCGTCAACGAAGTCCTGGCCGTCCCGAACGCTGAACAGGAAAGCTCATCCGATTGGGTTGCGCGCGAGCCCGGACCGACGGCCAGGGCTCGCGGTCCGGGGCAGCCGCTGAGGGCAACGGGCAGCACCGCTCGCGCCGGCCTTGACAGTCCGGGTGACAGCCCGCCCAACTCGGTTCCGACTCCCTCGCTTTGACTTGACGGCGAGTGTCCGGCGATGGGAAGAACTAAGCCGTGTATCGAAAGTGGATCTTGAGCTGTGAATGATCCCGGTTCATGGGTCGGGGAGACCTCACGGACGAACAGTGGGCGGGGCTGGAGCCGTTGTTGCCGAAGGGCACGAGGGTCGGGCGGCCACCCGTCTGGCCTCGGCGGCAGTTGATCGACGCATACGGTTCCGCGTCCGGACCGGTGTTCCGTCGTGGAGACCGGTCGACCGGTCGTCGGGGAACCGGACCCCGGTGCCGGCCGAGCTCGTCCTGCCGCGCGAGGTCGCCGCCGCGGGAATCCGGGCCGCGCCGTCGAGCGGCTGGACGCCCCGCTCCGACGGCTCGCCGTTCGAGCTGCGCCTTTCCCCCGCCGGCAGACCGGGACGGAGCGCCGGAGGGTCCAAGAAATGGTTTGCCGACCCGGTGGCTGTGTGTCACCGTTCGGCCTGGACCCGCAGTTGATCATCAACGGCCGGTCGATGCCGACATGTCGGCGGCCTCTCGGGGATCCACCGGAGAGGTGACGAAACGATGGGAACCGGTGCCGTGGGGAACAATTACGAGGACGAGTGTCGCAGGTCGTTGGCCGAGGAGCAGGCGAAGAGCCTCGCCGGGACCAACAACTGGGAACATGTGGACAGGGAGCGGGTCCACCAGGACTGGGACGTCCTGTACCGGGAGATGACGGCTTTCCTCGACGGCGGCTCCCTGCCAGGGGACCAGCAGGTCCAGGAGCTCGTCCGCAGGCACTTCGACATCGTTAGCCGGTTCTACACCCCCTCCAGGGAGGCTTACATCGGCATGTCGCTCTTCTACGCCGAGGACGAGGCCATGAGGGCGTTCCACGATTTCTACCACCCCGGAATGGTGGAGTTCCTGGGCGCCGCGATCAAGGTGTTCGCCGAGCAGGGGAGCGGGTTCGCCCCCAGCGCAGGGGCCGAGGCTTCGGCGTAGTCGGGCGACACCGGCCAGGACATGCATGGGCGGGGTTCAGGCCCAGGGGGCTGTCGCAGCCCCAGGGAGGAGGAAGCAGAGACCGGGGTCTCGGGCTGGTGCCGAGGCAACATCCTGCGTGACGACGACTTCGTCTGCGTCTTCTGCGGGAGCGATCTGCCAGCGCCGTGGAACGTGGGTCCCGCTGCGTGAGACCGCGGGTCACAGCCACTCGTTGATGGTCGCCGCGAGGACGGTCGCCTCGTAGCGGACGGCGAGCTTGTCGTACCGCGTGGCGACAGCGCGATGTCTCTTGAGGCGGTTGATCCCGTACGCGCCGGCCAGCACCGCGCCCCGCACGGAGACGGCCCAGGGCGCGGTGGGCCCGTCGGCGACGGGGGCGTGAGCCGACGGGGGGTCTCGTACCGCATCAGTCGACGTTCGCCTTGGCGACGACCTCGCGTAGCCGTCCGTTCCCTGGTGTGACGTCGTCCCCTAAGGTGTCGACATGATCGGGCACGACGAGGCCATGGTCATCGAACGCCCCAAGGTGAGCTTCCCGCTCGGCCTGGCTTTCGCTCGGAAGTTCCTTGCGAAGATCCATGGTGGTGACCGCGTCGCGGATCATGATGCCGTCAGGGCACGGGTGCCGGGGTGATCTGGTCCGGGTCGGCGAGCCCGTCGAGGCTGGTGGTCCACTTCAGGCCGCTGCCGGCCGGGGCGGGCCACGCGACGGGGCGGGCCACGCGACCGGGGCGGCCACGCGACCGGCCGCGCGCTCCGGCCTTCGGGTCATACCGCCCGCAACGGCGCCTGCGACGGAACACAGAGGCGGTCCGGGCCTCGGCGTCCGGCCGCCACCGACATCATCGTCCCGGCAACGGCCGGACTCCCATACGAGCGCACATGACGCCCAAATCCAACCTATACCTCATACCTTGAACTAGGTAGTGAGAATTCCTGACGCGCTACTCAACTCACCTTGGGGGCCCGCCAGGCGCCTCCTCGACATTTTCGTCTGGACTGATACCGAAGTCGGCGCCGCCGAACCGATTGAGCGGGCTATCGAGTGGGAGGCGCAGGAAGTTGCCGCCGGCTGCGCCGGTGCCTGTTGTCGTGGACCCGCCCGTATGAACGCGCGCGTTGAGATTGGCGCAGTCGGTACCGAAGGCGCGGAAGGAAGTCACCGATACCGCTGGCGGAGGCCGGGGCAGCGGCGAGGATGCCGCCCGCTACGGCGGTGGCGGTGGCGGCGAGGGTGAGCGTGGTCAGCATCCTGGGACGCGTCATGGCCGGTGGACGAGCGCCACGGCGACCCGTCGCACGCTGGATCTTCCGCCGCTCAACCGCTCAGTCCCGCCGAATCGGCGCTCATCCGCCGACAGAAGGCGACAGAAGCGCTCCGTCACAGCGCGTGTGCGGCGACGGGAAGAACTGCGGAGGCCACATGCCGATGGTGACCTGTTCGACGTCGGTGAACTCCACCATCAGTGGGGATCATGCGCCAATCGAACTTGCCACCGCCTGTGGACACGCCTCCCCGATGGAGGCGAAAAGCTCCTCGCCTCACCCTTGCCCGTGGGCCCGTGCCGGCTGGACGGGCCCGCCTTGCCCCCCCGTCCTGCTTGATCCTGACCTTGTCGGTCAGGCGGCCTGGGCACTTCGTCGTGCCGCCGCCTGGCTCGCCAGCTCGGCCGACCCCTACCTGCGGGCGGACGGCACGGCCCGCGTACAGCGGGACATGCGCGCGGCCGTCGCCGATCTCGTCCACCCCGCACTCGCCTTGCATGAGGGACTCGTGCGCTGGCACCTCCGAGACCGAGATGGACCCGTCACTGCTCTGCGGCGCTCCGACCATCATCGCTCACCCCTGGAGCTTCAGGGCCGCATGCACCGCCTCGCAGTCATCGGGGAACGGCAGATGAGTATGTGCCACCTGGAGGCACCTGATGCCGCCAACGGGCCCACGACTGAACCTAAGCGGACCGGGCCTTGGCGTCCGGCCACCACCGGCGTCCTCATCCCAACGGCGGCCGGACTCCCACACGAGCGCCCAAAACGCCCACGTCAACCGAGAATGCCCAGCTCACTGGAGAATTCCCGGCGATTTCGTGACCGCCTCGCTCAGGTAGCGACGGCGATGGGGGCCTGACTCAGGTCGATCAGGCAGGTTGTGGGCTCAAGTGCTGGGGGCTGATGTCGGCGCCACCGCACTGGTTGAACGGGCTGCCAAGAGGGAGGCGCAGGAAGTTGCCGTTGGCTGCGCCGGTGCCTGCTGTGGTGGCCCCGTCCGTGTGGGCGCGCGCGTTGAGATGCGCAGTCGGTTCCGAAAGCGGGGGGAAGAAAGTCACCGATGCCGCCGGCGGAGGCGGGGGTGGCGGCGAGGGATGAGAGCCGTCACCTACAGGCCAAGGGCCAGGAGGATCGTCACTGCCGGAGGGACCGGCGCGACCCAACCCGCCCAGCGGCCCGTCCTCGCCAGGGCGGGGTGGCGCCGGCACAGCCAGAAGGCCAGCACGAGCAGTGGAGTAGCCGTCCAGGACCCGAACCAGCAGACCGTGACGACCGCCACGGTCTGAGGATGAACCTCCGCGGCCATCCCGGCAAAGGCCCCGAAGAGAAACGCCATCGGAATCAGGGCCAGCGCCAATGCCGTGACCCACCGCAACACCAGGTCGGTGACAGGGACTGCGGCGGCGCGGTCGGTGGTCAGGAACGGAGTCGTCTCGTGCATGGGTAGAGCCAATCGGCCCGGGCGCCGGTTCGCTTGCGCGGGCGTACTCAGAGTCGGCAGGTCTTCGTACTCATGCTGCCCAGGCAGCATCATCGGTGGTGCCCGGTGCCGCGGTGAACCCGAACCGGGCCCGAGTGTCGATGACCAGGCCGGTGCTGGTGGCCGCCCGGCGGCGGGCCTGCTCACGGATCCGGGGGCTCCCGGCGTGCACGGACCGCGTCGGCCAGGCGCCCGGCAAGGTCGGGGCCTGGTCGGCGGATCTGGTATTTCACGTAGCGCTCGACGGTGCGCTGCGAGACGCCGAGCAATTCGACGACGGCCCGGGTGCCCTTGAGCTGTTTGACGAGGTAGGGCATCTGCGCGCCAGCGGATTTCGGGATCGGGCGGGTGAACGCCTGTTGCACGACATGATCCGGGCCGTCGGCGACCAGACCCATGCGGGGTACTTCCTTCCAAGATCGGCTGCGCGGGGATGTGGTGGCCGATCGCTGGGTTCGGCGATGGAGTTGGACGCCGTACCGGGTGATCGACCCCGAGAAAGGCATCCGGGGGCCCTTACAGGGCTTGCTGTAGGCGCGACCTCGCGAATCCGTCAACTAAATCGCGACAGGACACCGCTCAGAGCGCGACGCAGCGAGAATCCGATGACTCGGGGTGTTCCGCAGTCCAACGACGGGACCGCCCTCCAGCCTGTCCTCCCTGCCGACACGGGGATGGTCCGCAGACGGCGACACCGGCGGCGGAGCCTTGTCCCGCGCCGTCACAGATGACGGCAGCTGCCCAGGACCAACACGCCTTGCCGGTCGGACGGCCTCCGGTGTGCCCCTGGCCCGGCATGTCCGCCGGGGCACTCGGATCCTGCTCCACTAAAGCTCCAGCGCCGGCACCGGCACGAGCACCCCGAGGTTGAGGCGGGTTCACCCGCCGGCCGGCCAAAGGACGCACCTGAGGCCGGCACGGTCACATCCCGGTCGTGATCAGGCGCGCGGCTACGGCTTACGAAAACCCGTACCGCTTGCTCAACGGTCCATCGGGGGAATGAGGTCGTCGAGTGCCTTGGCGCAGTCCTGGGCGGCCTGGGCCGAGCGTGGCAGCATGAGGTTCTCGTAGGCGCGCACGGCGTCGTCGATGTTGGATTCGGTGATGAGGGCGCGGGCCAGGTCGGCGCCGTCGAGCATGGCGAGGTTGGCACCGAGCCCGACAGGGGGCATCAGATGGGCGGCGTCGCCCAGCAGGGTGATGCCAGGGACGTGTTCCCAGGTGTGCGGGACAGGCAGCACGAACACGGGCCGGTGTACGAACCCGCCGTCGCTGTGCCTCAGGAGAGAGAGCAGGTTGTCGTCCCAGCCGTCGAACATCTTCAGCAGGTGTGCGCGCACGGCGGACGTGTCGTCGGGCTCCACGTCGGCGGCCACGTGCCAGTTCCGCGGGGCGCGGAAGGCGGCATAGACGCGTATGTGACCTGTGCTGTTGCGCTGGGCGAGCAGGGCTTTGCCGTCGGCCGTCGCCAGCAGGGTGCCGTCGCCGACCATGCGTGCGAGGCCGGGGTGGCGGGTGTCGCAGTCGGTGAGACCGGTCTCGATGAAGGTGACACCGGTGTAGCCGGGCGTGGCGTCCGACAGGGCTGGGCGGATGCGCGACCATGCGCCGTCGGCGCCGACCACCAGGTCGGCGTCCTCGGTGGTGCCGTCATCGAGGAGTACGCGCCAAGTACCGTCCCCGAGCGGGGTGGCACCGGTGACATTGCGACCCCACCGGACGGTGCCCTCGGCGAGCGATTCCAGGAACAGGCCGCGCAGCTGGCCGCGATCGATCTCCGGGCTGTCGTCGTCGTGGACGGGCCCCGGGAAGGGCAGGGCGGCGGCTGTCACGGGGTCCACCACGCGCCACTCCTGGCTTTCGGGACGGGCCAGGGCGCGGAATTGGTCGAGCAGGCCCGCCGCGCGCAGGGCGGCCTGACCGGTGCCGCCGTGTATGTCGAGGCTACCGCCCTGCGGGCGGACACCGGTGGAAGCCTCCGATTCGAAGACCGTGACGGAGCGGCCGTGGAGCTGCAGGACGCGGGCCAGGGCAAGGCCGCCGAGTCCAGCGCCGACGATCACGATGCGGGGGCCGTGAGCGGAATCCATGGAGCTACTCCTTCCTCGTGATGTGGGTGGGTTGCCAGAAGATGCGGCGTACGACCAAGTAAGCACAGTCCCCAGGCAAAGTGCCTCTTAATTACGGCGCGTTGGCCCGAACCGGCGGGATACCGCGAGCGCGAGAAGGCCAGACCTGTCGCCACCTGACAGCCGCCGCACCTCAGCCCTTCCTCGACCGCGGCACAATGCTCGGCCTCGCCAACCCAAGTAGTCACCCGGCGCCCGCCACCACAGCATTGCCGAGCGTTCGAAGAACTACCGGTACTCCACTAACGACCAGGTCGTCGCCGACCCCGACACCCGATCGTCGTCGCTGACGGCCGGCCCCTGCCGGGCAACCGCAATGACTCCAAGGCGTGGGAGCTGTCCGGCGCGAAAGCTGCCGTCGGCAGGACCACCGTGATCGCGGACGGCGGTTAGCGCGGCACCGGCCTGGTCCCCGCACCGCCGGGAAACCGGCCAGACCGAACTTCCAGTCTGGAAGTCTGGAAGTCTGGGAAGAGGCACGCTGCCCCTCACCACAGGGTCCGCGCCCGCTTCGAGCACACCTCACACGCACGAAGACGAGGAAGATTCGCGGAGCCGACCGGAACGTGCGGTGCGCCGTCGGCCGGTGTACAACTGCGCTGCTGCCTGGATCTGCGCCCGGAGCCCGGCTCGTAGCCCTGCGGGCGGGCGGCCGCGTCACGCTGACCAGCCGTGGCCGGGGTCGTGGCCGGACCGGGGTCGTCGTGGTCGCAGCCGTTGAGCAGCTGCTCGTCTCCGTTCATCCGTCCAGCCTCGCAGCCGCCACCGACAACACCCCGTACGGCGGCCCCACACGTGCCTGGGCGCATCCGGGCCGGACCGACCCGCCGTGCTCACCATGCCTGCGGCAACGCGTCCAGCGAGCAGCGTTCCTCACTCGCGTGGTGGCCGGCCACCCGCCACAGCGGCTCGGCGGCCCCGTGCTGGGTCAGCTGCGCCGGCGTCGTGGTCGCCTCGATGATGCGAGCACCTGCAGCAACGGTGACTCCCGCAACCGCGTCGTGGTCGCCGACGGAGTCCCCCGTGTAGTTCCCCTCCGGGACAGTGAGACGGCGGACGGGTCCGTGGTCCTCGTCGGGGCCTCCGCCTGGGTGGAGTTCGTCAGGGGCACGGTGGGGTAAACCCCAGTCGGTTTCAGGTTGTTGCCCGGATGGGGCGGTCCCCTGAAATCAGCGAGGCTCGTCGCATGACGCAACGCACGCACACCATCCGCAACGTCGCCATCGTCGGCGTCTCCACCGCCCTCCTGGCCGTCACCGCACCCGTGACCGCCTCCATGGCCGCGAGCCCCTCCCAGAGCCTCGTCTGGACCGACTGCGAAGGCTCCGGCGTCGACCACCGTCAGCAATGTGCCACCCTCCACGTCCCCATGGACTACGCCGACCCCGACAGTCCTCTCATCGACATCGCCGTCTCGCGCATCCCGAGCGAGAATCCCGAGGCCCGACGCGGCACCCTGCTGCTGATCCCCGGCGGGCCGGGCGGCTCCAGCCTGAACGACCCCTCGGAGAAGGGGCAGAAGCTCCCCAAGGACGTCCGGGACGCCTACGACCTGGTCGGCTTCGCCCCCCGCGGGCTCGCCCCGTCCACGCCCGTCGACTGCGGCCTGAACCACGGCGACCTCGCCATCTCCAAACTCCGCCCCTGGCCCGCCGCCGACGGTTCGGTGGACGGGAACATGGCCACCGCCCGCCGCATGGCCGACGCGTGTGCCGCGAACGGTGGCGACCTGATCCGGCACCTCAGCACCGCCAACGAGGCCCGCGACATCGACCGCCTCCGCGCCGCGCTCGGCGAGCGCAAGCTCTCCGCGTGGGGCGTGTCGTACGGGACGTACGTCGGAGCCGTGTACGCGCAGTTGTTCCCGCACCGCACCGACCGCATCGTGCTGGACAGCAACGACAACCCCGACCCCACCCGCGTCGCCCGCGCCTGGCTGGCCGGGCACGAGCAGGGCGTGGAGGACACCTTCCCCGACTTCGCCGCATGGGCTTCTGGGCCGGACAACCCGGACCGCGTCGCGCTCAGGGCCGCCGACGTCCGGCCGCTGTTCCTGCGGCTGGCCGCCCGGCTCGACCGGGACCCGCTCCCCTGGCCCGGCGCCAACCCGGAGGAGCTGAACGGCAACGTCCTGCGCCAGACCATGCTGGACAGTCTCTACTCCCCCAGCCTGTATCCCACGCTCGCCAAGCTGATGCGGGCCGCGCAGCAGGGCACCGTGCCGCCCGCGCCCGCGGCGCCGCCGGAGGCCGTCCTGCAGAACGTCGCCGCCGTCGGCGCCGGCACGATGTGCAACGACGTCGCGTGGCCCACGTCCGAGGCCGTGTACGAGAAGGACGTCGCCGAGAGCCGCGCCAAGTACCCGCTCACCGCCGGCATGCCTCGCAACGCGATGCCGTGCGCCGCCTGGCCGTATCCACCGCGTGAGGCGCCGGTGCGGATCACCGGTCGGGGGCCGTCCGACATCCTGCTCGTCCAGAACGAGCGGGACGTCGCGACCCCGCTCAGCGGTGCTCGGAAGCTCCGGGAGGCGTTCGGCCGGCGCGCGGTCATGGTGACGGTGAACTCCACCGGGCACGACGCGTACCTCGCCAACGGCAACGCCTGCGGCGACCGCACGGTCTCCCGCTTCCTGGCGACCGGGCAGCGGCCGGCCAGCGACACCTACTGCGCCTGACGGTCGCCCCCAGCCTGCTGGAGCAGCTCAGCCACAGCGCCGGCCTGATCGACCAGACGCTCGCGCGCACCACGGCCGCGGCCGTCCGCCGTCGCCGCCGCCGGGATGACGCTCGAGGATGTGGTCCGGTGGTCGGGTCTGCCCGCCCAGGACCTGGCGAAGGCCGCTGGCGTGGGCCGGGTCGGCGGCCGACGCGCCCCGCGGCACGGGTGCTGCCGCTGCACGGCGCAGAGCGGCTCGCGGAAAGTCGCCGGCTTTCCTCCCGGATCCGGGGCCCCGCTGCGGGTCTCGGACGTACGGAGAATGCCGTCCACGACAGGCGACCGAGGGCTGGTCGGGGTCAGTCCTCGTCATCGGCGCGGAGCGCCAGGTCGAGCAGGCCGGGGAAGCGGGCGTCGAACTCCTCGCGGCGCAGCCGGTTGAGCCGTTTGGGGCCCTGGTCGCGTTGTTCGACGAGTCCGGCGTCCCGCAGGACCGAGAAGTGGTGGCTCTTTGCGGCTCGGCCGACCGGCACGTCGAAGTTGCTGCAACTGAGCGTCCAGTCCGGGTGGCTCGCGAGATCGCGTACCAACTGGATGCGTACGGGGTCGGCGAGCGCGGACAGGGCCGTCAGCAGTGGCACGTCGCCGGGGTGGGTGTGCACCGGCGACTGACGGTGGCTTCTGCCCTCTGTGTGGTCCGTCACGACTCGACCTCCCGCGCATCAGTGTTCGATGCTCATCATACAGTGCTAGTGTTCGCTTCCCATTGAACACTCGCGGAGGGGTGCTGCGTATGCGTGCGGTCGAGTTCCAGGAACACGGTGGCCCTGAGGTGTTGCGGATCGTGGAAGCTCCGGTGCCAGAGCCGGGTCCTGGCGAGGTGACTGTCGACGTGGTCTGGGCCGGGGTGAATTTCGCGGACGTGAAGGCGCGGGCGGAGGGTTACCGGGTGCCTGCGCTGCCCTACCGTCCCGGCCTGGAGGTGTCCGGGCGCATCCGGGCGGTCGGTGAGGGAGTCGAGGGGTTGTGGGCGGGTCAGGAGGTGGCCGCTCTCGTCGACGGCGGCGGCTATGCCGAGGTGGTCCTCGCCGAAGCCGCGTCCGTGTTCGTGCTGCCCGACGGGTTGGACTTGCGGACCGCGGCCACGCTGCCCATCGTCCTGCCGACCGCGCACGCGTTGATCCACGAGGTGGGGCGACTGCGCGCCGGTGAGAGTGTGCTGGTGCACGGCGCGGCCGGGGGCATCGGCACGGTGGCGGGACAGTTGGCCAGGGCGGCGGGCGCCGGTGCCGTGTACGGGGTGGCTTCCACCGACGCCAAGGCGGAGTACGCGTTGGCGCACGGCTACGACGAAGTGTTCCGTCCCGCCGCTTTCGACAGGGACGTCCGCCGGGCGACCGGCGGCAAGGGCGTGGACCTGGTCCTCGACCCGGTGGGCGGCGACACGCTGCGCCGTGGCCTCGAGGCCCTGTCCGCCTTTGGACGCCTGGTGTCCTTCGGCAACGCCGGCGGGGCCGAGCCCTGGCAGGCCGGCCAGGGCGAGCTGTATCCGCAGGGCCGCTCCGTCGGGGGCTTCTCCGTACTCGCGCTCGCCCGATCGGCTCCCGACGCCCTGCACGCGCTGACCGAGCGCGCTGTGCGCGCCGTCACCGACGGAAGGGTCACCCTGCCCGTCACCGCCGAATTCGACCTGACCGACGCGGCCGGCGCACACGGTCTGATCGGCGGGCGCGCCTCCACCGGCAAGCTCCTGCTGCGCGTCGCCGACTGAACTCCCGCCGTCGCGGGCCGGACGGCCGGAAGAAGTCACAGCGCCGGAGCATGCTCCGCCCCCTCCCCCAGGGGCCGGACAACCCATGCGGTACTCCAGCCCGGCGCGCGACGGCTCCACCCCGGCGGCAAAGGCGGGCGCCCGCCCCCCTACTGCCGCCGCTCACGCCTACCTGATCGGACGGGGTACCTCGATGGGACGGTTGAAGCCCTGGGAGCAGCGGCGGGACCGGCAGCAACCTGGGGCCCCAGGTAAGGCGGACGGGGTGCGGAGTACGAGCCCTCGGCGCCGCCAGGGTCGACGGTGGTCGACGTACACGGTGCTGCGTCGAGCCTAGCCGAGACTTTGACCTCGGCACTCGTAGACTGCGCGGTCATGACACAACGATGGCCCTTCATCCACCACGTCACTTTGCTGGCCTCGGACCTCGAGGCGAGCACCCGTTTCTACACCGCCGCGCTCAAGCCTCTCGGTGTTGTCGGGGAGGCGGCTGACGGTGGAGCGGAGTTCTGGGAAGAGGAACTGGACACTCCTTCCTTCGGTCTGTACCCCGCGGGCGAAGCTACGGTGACCCGGGGCGCGCACGTCGCGTTCACCGCGCGCGACCGCGCATCAGTTGACGCCTTCTACGAGGCCGCACTGACCGCTGGAGGCACCTCCCGGTACGAACCCCGCCTCTGGCCTGAGTACCGCGCCTATTGCGCGTTCGTCGACGATCCGGACGGCAACAACATCGAAGCCGTGTACAAGGAGCCCGCGTAGGAGAGTTGGACGTGGCCCTCCTGCAAGGGGGGCCGCGATCAATCCGACTGGTGACCGTGCCGCCTGTACGAGTCAGGCGGTCAGGCTCAGACACGATGGCTTGACTGAGGCACGGGCGGCACGGGCACTTGCCCGCCGGCGAAAGGCATACCGCCTGCCTGTCCTCGCCGGGGCCCCGCCGTCGGGCGCGGACATCGCCGCAGCCCTTATCTGCTACGGCAGGCTCGGCAAACAGTGCGCCTTCTCAGTCCTGCCACGGCCGCGGCAGCCTGTGGCCGGGGGCGTCATGATCCGAGGTCTGTATGGTCCTCTGCCAGGTTGGCCATATCTGCGGCGTATGCGGCCCGGGCCTGCCGGTCCGCCTCACTGATCCCGGGGTGCACGGGTGGCGTCTGGGGGGCGGCCCAGATCTGGATCAGGTGCCTCTCACCGTGGTCGCCGACTCCGGGCTCGGGGTCGTCGACGTGGCAATACAGACGCATGCGCACCCAGCCGGGACTGTCGGCAGGGGGCGTCGGCGCGTCCAAGGGCGGCTGTTCCTCGGGCCAGGCGTCCCAGAAGTCGCCCGACCCGATGGTGGCGAGGCAGAGGGTGGGGACGTAGGTGAGCAGACTCATCTCCTCGGCCGGTTCCCATCCGTTGCCGGGCTCGGCGCTGGGTGGACTGTCGTGCGTCTGAACGGTCATGTGCAGGGGGCCGGTGTCGGTGGTGGGCAGGACGACGGCGATGGCCTCGGTGGCCGGCCCGCAGCGCCAGCCGTAGGGCATCTCCGAGGGGAAGTCGTAGTCGTCGTCGAAGCCGATGAGGTAGCCGTGTTCACCAAGATCGACGGTGAAGGTCGCTTCACGGATCAGCATGGGGCTCCTTCAGCGGAGGAGTACCCCGCTTCCTCGTCCACACCGGGAGGCGGGGCATCTGTGGGGCGTCGCGGTTGTGGTGGTGCTCAGACGATCACGTGGAGGGGGTCGTGGTCCATGGCGTGCATCGTGCCTCGCTGCGCGGTGATGGCCCCGCGAGGGACTTGTTCTCGTCGACCTTCACCCAGGCGATCTCCCGTTGGCCGGCCTATGGATGCCGCAGGCGTCGGGCGAGCAGCACTCCCTCGGCTGGTCGGGGCGGGCATGGCAGCGGTGCGGCCGCGGTGGCACCATCCCCGGCCGACTCCGGGTCACCCATGATCGCGGCCGTCGATCGGGATGCACTGACAGGCACGATCCGTGCCCTGTGGTCCGGGGCCGAGGTCGACACGGCGCGGCGCAGCGCAGCGAAGTGAGCGCCTTCATGTGGCCGTTCGCGACGAAGAACGGTCCGCTGAGGTGTATCTACGTGAGGACGCTGCCTGCATGTGCATGGACGCCTGGGAGGCAGACGCGATCTGGTTGGTGAGCGGCTTCCACAGGCTGACACCTCCGGACCTTGAGCTGGTGTTCGCCTTTCGCCGAGTGTCCGGAGAACGAAGTCCCTCCGCTTGCCATGGCGGTGAGCCGGTCGGCGGCTTCCGTGTCGGTCACGATCAGTGCCTTCGCGTCTTCGGGGGGGGGCGGTCTGTTCGCGGATTCCGGCGCGGTGCGCGTCGCCCTGCCACAAGGCGCCACCCTCCGCGAACGGCCCCTGTATGGCGGACGCGTGCGTGTCAGACCTCGGAGAGCGTCGTTGGGCTGCCTGATGTGTTTGGCCCCGGGGGATCGCGCGCCTGCCGTTGCTCACGCTGTGGCTCCTCCGTCGGATCGAAGGGTGGTATCGCCGTGGTGTCTCCGTGAGCGGTGTGAGGAGATCGGGTGCGTGGCGAAGCACGGTCTCCGTGGCGTTGTTGGCTTCGGTGTTGGCCGGCCAGGCCACCGGCGTGTCAGCGGTGGAGTCCGCCGACGGGCAAGCGGCGGGCGACGCTTCGCAGGACGGCGGTGTGCCGTCGGCGCGGGGCACGACAGTCGTCATGCGTGACGGCACGCGTCTCGCCGCCACTGTCTACACGCCGGCGGGAGCCGGACCTCATCCGTTGATCGTCGCGCCGGGGGCTTGGTGGACGATGCCGCAGGACGTGCTGCTCGACGAGAAGAGGGAGCTGGCCGAAGCGGGCTACGTGGTGGTCGCCTACGACCCGCGGGGCCTGCGGAGTTCGGGCGGCGAGATCGACATGGCCGGCCCGTCGGACGTGGCGGACGTCTCGGAGATGATCACTTGGGCGCTCGCCCACACCCCGGCGGACGCGCGCCGTGTCGGGTTGTACTCCTCCTCGTACGGGGCGGCGGTGGCTTTGAACGCAGCGGCCCACGATCCGCGCGTGGCGGCTGTCGCGGCTCTGTGTCCGTGGACCGACCTGTTCGATGCATTCGTGCGCAACGGCACCGACGCGGGGACGATCGCGACCTATCAGGCCGTGCTGGGGTCGCTCGATGGTCGGCTGAGCCCGCGGACACGTCAGGCGTTCGCGCGGTTGACCAGCAACCGGGACATCGAAGGTGTGCGCGCCTGGGCGCGGCAACGCTCGGCCCGTACCTTCGCCGCAGGGCTCAACGCGCGACGCACGCCGGTGTTCATGGCCGGTGAGTGGAGCGACCCGTTGGTGCCGGCCGGCCAGACGGGCCGGTTCCTCGACCAGTTGACCGGCCCCAGGCAACTGTGGATGAACCCGGGCGGCCACGGGGACTCCAGTTCGCGCGAAGCCGCACTCCTCCAGCCGGAAGCCTCGATCCGCGAGCATGCCCGAGACTGGCTCGACCGGTTCCTCCTCGGCCGGCCCAACGGCGCGGACCGCCTCGCATCGCTGATGGTGCGGCCCCGCAACGACAAACGGGTGGAGACCTACCCGAGTTGGTCGGCGCTGGAGCGCTCACGCTCTCAGGTGCCGTTGCGGGCGCAGCAGGTCTCCGGGGATGACGGCATGCGCCTGCTCACGGGCCTGGACTCTCCGGCCGACTCGGGCGCCTTCCCCGTCGCCGGCCTGATCGACTCCGTCGGTCCGGCACCTATCACCGCACTCCCGCTGCTTCTTGCGCCCCTCGCGATCGTCTGGCGCAGCGAGCCACTCGGCGTCCCGTGGCGGCTGCGGGGCTCCCCCACTGTGCGCACGAACCTGACGTCCACGGCGTCCGAGGGCACGTTCGTGGCCTATCTCTACGACGTGGACCCGTTGGGTGTGGGGCGGCTGATCAGTCATGCCCCCTACAGCTTCGAAGGAGCCGTGCCTGGCGCGCGATTCGCGGCCGACGTGCCGATGCCCGCCGCTGCGTGGAACGTACCGCGTGGGCACCGCCTGGCGCTGGTCTTCGACGGCGGTGACCACCGCTACTCGGGCGTCGGTCCCGTCGTCTCGACGCTGACGTTTTCGGCCGCTGACACCCGCTTGAGCGTGCCTGTACATCCCGGGTGACGTAGGCACATCCGGTGTCTGTGATCACAAAGGGGTGATATCGCGGCGGCAGGGGTGTCCTGGCGGCTGGTCACCACGTTGGGGAGAGCACGGTTGTCGATCTGATGCGACTGGTATGTCGCCTGTTGAGTGGGGAGTTGGTCATGTCGGGTGTGCCGTCCGGCGGCGCGGATCGCGTACGTCATGTGGCCGTGTTCAACGTGCCGATGCCGGGGCATGTGATCCCGACGCTGGCCGTCGTGCGGGAACTGGTGGAACGCGGTCACCGGGTGAGTTACGCGGTGACCGCGCAGTTCGCGGACGACGTACGGGCGGCGGGCGCGACTCCCGTGCTCTACGAAGCGCCCGATGCCGGTGAGGCGCCGGAGGACATGGTCGCGGGAGTGACCGGCGCGGTGGTGGTCAACGTGGCCGCCCTGCCGCAGCTGGAGAGTGCGTTCGGTGCCGACGTGCCCGATGTGGTGCTGTCGGACGTGTATGCGTGGGCGGGGCCGCTGCTCGCGGCCCGCTGGGGGGTGCCCGCCGTCCAGCTGGCACCGACGCATGTCCCGTACGACGGTGTGGTGCAGGACTTCTACGGTCTTCAGGACATCGCGCAGATTCCCGGGTTTCCCGAGCTCGCACAGGCGTTGGAGGAGTTCGGTGTGCCGGGAGGAGTCCACGCGCTGACGCTGACGCCCCCGAAGACGATCGCGTTCTTCCCCCGTTCCTTCCAGCGGCGCCCGCATACGGTGAAGGCGGGCGAGGCGCACTGGGTGGGCCCAGCGATCAGCGACCGGTCCTTTCAGGGGCGCTGGCACCGGCCTGAGAACGGCAAGCCCGTGCTGTACGTCTCGCTGGGCTCCCAGTTCAACCGGCGCCCGGAGTTCTACCAGTCGTGCGTCGAGGCGTTCCGGGGCTCGGAGTGGCATGTGGTGATGAGCGTGGGGGCCGATGTGGCCGCCGGTGGGCTCGGTGTCCCGGCAGACGGCTTCGAAGTTCACGCGAGTGTGCCGCAGCTCGATGTCCTGGCCGCTGCTTCGGTGTTCGTCACCCACGGCGGCATGGGCAGTCTGATGGAAGCCCTCTCACTGGGGGTGCCCGTCGTCGTCGTGCCGCAGATGGCCGAGCAGAGAGTCAACGCCGGCCAGGTGGAGGAGCTGGGTGTGGGGTGCCACCTTCCCCGGGAGCGGGCGACCGCCGCCGCTTTGCGTGAGGCGGTCGGGACGGTGATGGAAGACCCGAAGATCACCGATGCGGTGGCCTCGCTACGCCAGGACATCAGGTCAGCCGGCGGCGCCGCGGCCGCGGCCGACGTCGTGGAAAAGACCCTGGCGGAGGGCCCCATGGCCACGCCCTGACCCGGTCACCGCCCTGGAACCGGGCAGGGCTCCACGCGCCGTCACGGCCGACGGCGCGTGCACTCATCGCGATCCCTCAGCACAACCCAGTCGGAGCAGAAGACCATGGAATCGTTCACGACTCGTCGGCACATCAGGATGAGCGACGCCGACATCTACGGCAATGTGCACAACCTGTCGATGATCCGCTATGCCGAGGACACCGCCGTCGAGCTGGCACGGATGCTGCAGCGGGAGCACGGCATCGAAAGCTACTGGGGTGTCGCGGACATCCAGGCCAGTTTCACCTTGCCACTGCCCTGGACGACCGCGGAAGTCGAACTGTCCCTGCAAGCCGAAAAGGTCGGCCGGGCCAGTCTGACTCTCCTCACCCGGATCACCTCCGAAAACGGCACCCACGCCACGGTCCGCACACGCGTCATCCGTTTCGACGCCACCGGAAATCGCGCCGCGATCACCCCGGAAGAGCGCGCCCGGTACTCCCGTTACCTGACCTCCGGCGACCAACCCGCAGTCAGGGTCCTCGCCCAGTCCCGAGCCTGACACCCCGTCTGTCTTTCCGGCAGGGCCGTCTGTTCGCCCTCGTCGATGCCCAGGACCCTGCGCATCCGGTCGGCGGCCCGGTCGGTGTCCCACTGCCAGCGGCAGCCCGTGACCGGGACTGGACACCGGTGGGTGAAACCTGGTCGCCGGGGGTGGCGCTCCGTCACATCGGGAGCGAGTACAGCCGTATGGATCCTGAGGGCCAGCGGGCCTCGTCGCGCAGGGGCGTCACCATGGTCCGCAGCGGCATGGTCACCAGGCGGCCTTCGGGTTGTTCGACGACCACGTCATCGTCGAGCGGGTGCCATCCGAGGCGCTTGTAGAGCGGCACAAGCGGAGGCCGGCAGAACAGGAGTGCGTGCTCAGGACCCATCGTGCGGGCGTGCTCCAGGGCGGCTGCGACGACGAGGCGAGCCAGGCCCCGGCCTTGCATGCGGGGTGCGACGGCCACCCCGCCGACGCCCACCACCTCCGTCGCGGTGTCGCCGATCGCGACAGGCAGTCGCAGCAGGCCGGCGTGTGCCACGAGCCGGTCTTCGTG
Organism: Streptomyces sp. SID486; assembly: GCF_009865385.1. Taxonomy (GTDB): domain Bacteria; phylum Actinomycetota; class Actinomycetes; order Streptomycetales; family Streptomycetaceae; genus Streptomyces. The sequence continues at coordinate 18,326 of NZ_WWJT01000571.1, forward strand.
TCTGATGCCGAAGTGTTCCTCCTTCGGCAGCCAGGCCAGACCGGTCGAGGCCACACCGAAGGGATCATCGCTGTTACCGAGGATCTCTTCCTGGTCCGCCTTGGTGTACTGGGGAAGCCGCGCCACGATCGGTGCCACGGAGGATCGCTTCTCGGACATTGCCCCATGATGATCTCTTCGCCCAGCACTGGCCAAGCGATTCTCCGCCGACCTTCCAGGGCTCGCGTCGATCCGGCGCGTTGCCCTCGCCTGCGGTGGCCGGCTTGGCTGCCAAACGATCAGTACGGGTCTGGCACCGGGGGCCCGGCTGGGATGGCGCGGTCCGGATCCCGCTCGATGGCCTGAAGGCGGCTGTCCGGTCGACGGCCGAGGTGACTTCACAGGTGCTGAAGGCGGCCGAGTGTCGCGGTGGCCAGGAGCCTGTACCGTCGTCGCCGAAGTGCTCAACGCCACCGGCGTCATCGACACGGGGCAGTCGTGTTGTGCTCGGTGGTGTGACTGATGCCCGCGCAACTTGCTAACTTTGCCGGGCTTTGCCGGGCTGAGGAACAACAGCCGCCCGGTGAACATGCGGTGACCGGGCCGCACCCCTGCGCACAGCCCGTCTCTTTGGCCAGGGTGCGACCATGGCTGCCGGCGTACTCCTCGAAGTGCTCGGCCACGTAAGAGTGAACGTGCCCAGTCGAGTGCCTTATCTGCGGAGCAGACGGCCAGGGAGTGTCGCACGTGTGCCCTGACGGTATACGGGCGTGTCAGAAACTCGCGTGCCGAGGCTACGAGCTGCTGGCATGATCGCCGAGTTGTCCTAACGAGCCTGGTTCTGGAGGAACATCACGGCTATCAACTACGAGCTCGCTCCGGCCAGGCTGCCGTGGTCTGCCGTCGATCCCGATCTCATCGCCTTCACCTGGGACGAAGCGGAGGCATGCGAGATCACCACGGTGATCGCCTTGATGGTGCCTCCTGACGATGCCGGGTGGGAAGAGAAACATCGCTTCACTACCGAGGTCACGGCGCTCCTGGCCGCCCGGTACGGCCGGTGGGCTTGCGGATGGCATTGGGCGGTCGGCGAAGGCGGTGGTGGCGGTGTCGTCACCCACTGGTGCTGCGACTCCCACTCCGTAGGCAGGCCCGCAGCAACGGCCGCCAAAGTGGTCGCGTCGCTGTTGGAGTGGCGCGACTGGCTGGAGGAGTTGGCGGCGCGGTTCGTGCAGTTGGCTCCGCCCGCCGGAGCAAATGCCGAGGATCGCAGCTGGCACCTGGAACGGGCGGCCACCCGACTCGTCACCGTGGTCGTGGACCGCACTGGTGCCGAATGCGGCTGGTACGGCCTCTGCCACACGGTGCTGAAGTGGTTCCTCTCCTCCACGGGCATGGGGGCGGAAGACGCGAAGAACGCGGTCGACACCGCGATCGGTGGACAGTTCAAGAGCTGGACCGTGCCGTCGCGGACCCTGATCGACACAGTGGGAGAGGATCTCGCCGTAGAACTGACCGAAGTGCAGCCCTACCGTGAGCGCTGATGCCCTGGCAGCCTGGGTCCAGGTCAGGAACCAGATCGACTGGACTTCCGTGGCCGGTGAGGTGCCGACCCCGGTCGAGTCCGTCGTGGACGGCCTCATCACCTGGTGCGGGGAAGGAAGTCGTCCCTCGGACCCCGATCGAGGCCACCGACTCTTCGCGGCGCTGGCTCAGTCGCGCACAGACGCTTCCCAAAGGCGCCCTCTCACCAGCACGCTTCTGACCGGATGGCAGCAGCTGGTCCTCGGCATGTCTGAGGTCCGGTTCCGACGAGGCGACGCCTTCGCCAAGGGCGGCCGGGAACGCTACGCCCTGACACCACACACCCAGCGCGACTTTGAGCAATGTCTGCGCGACAGCGCCGATCCGCGAGTCCCCTTGGCCTCCCGCGCGGCCAGGGCCTACCTTGACGTGGCCTTCTTTCACCCCTTCCCGGACGGCAACGCCCGCCTTGCCATGCTCACCCTCGCCTACGTCCTGGAGTGGGAAGGAGTCCGACTGGACGAAGTCGGCCCCTTGCAGACCACGCGCTACGCGGACGACGGCGCCGGAGCAGCAGACCTGGCCGCCCTGGTCTGCGTCCTCATCCGCGCGACGCACCAACGGGCCACCAGGTTCCCTCATCGAGGCAGCAGCCTTCCTCCAGGTCCGCCTGATCAGTCCTGCCGGAAGGTTAGTGGTTCGTCGGTCGGCGGCGCGGCAGGCAGGATCACCGCCCCGCCGGGGATGAGTTCCAGCTCCGGAGAACACGATCGAGCGCTGCCCGCCCCGCGGGGCCCCACGTCGGCTTGCCGCCAGGAAGACCCCGGTCGCCGTTCTGACCCATCAGCATGAGGAAGAGGCTCTTCAGAGCAGCCAGCCCGCGGGCGCGCCGGATCGTCCCGTCGTCCGCATGTGCGTATGCGTCGAAGAAGCGTGAGGCGGCGCCGTCGGGAAGGACGACCCATGCGGCCGCGAGGTCCCACGCCGGATCGCCGGCGAACACCGCGTCGAAGTCGATCACACCCGAGAGCTTCCCGTCCGAGACGACGACGTTCGCGGGATGAAGGTCGCCGTGCACCCAAAGCGGCGGGCCCTCCCACTCGGGCGCCGCGACGGCGTCGTCCCAGACGGCCCTCACATCGTCGGCCAGGTCGTCGGGGACGACGGCGTGGAAGAAGTGGTCGAATCCGTCCGTGCACTTCTTGGGGTGGTCGCCTCGGTCCGCACTCATCGGCGCGTCAGCGGGCGCCCGCACGTGAAGCGCTCTGAGGAAGCCCGCCAGGGTGTCGGCCGCGTGGTCGCCGCGGCCGATGGAGGAGTGGTCCAGTGGCTCGCCGGGAACCCACGTCATGATGGCCCAGGGCTTCGGGAAACGCGCGGACGGTTCACCGATCCGCACGGGGTTCGGGACCGGTAGCGGCAGACGCGGAGCCAGGACAGGCAGCCACCGGACCTCCTTGCGCAGGAGGTCCGGAGCCCCTTCTGCACGCGGCATGCGCACAGCCAGGTCGTCTCCAAGGCGCCACATCTGGTTGCCCCACCCACCCACTACTTCACGGATGGACAGCCCCGCGAGGTCCGGATGCTGCTCCTGCAGCAGGTCCTGGACCAGGTCCGCGGTGATCTCGATCTCGGCGTCGGTCATGCGAAGGCACATTACTGGGGCGGAATGCCGGCCTCACTCATGCCTTGCTCGTGAGCCGCGATCGGCCGGCTGCCTGCACCGGCCGCCGAGGTCGGCACCTCGACGGAGGAGAGGAAGTCGGGGGAATGGTCGGGGCCTCGCCAAGTCGATGTCGTCGGCCGGATCGAAGTCGCCTACGGGCTCTGTCCGGCCTCGCACCGGACAGCACGGCAGGGCGCGGGGCGCCGGGGACGCACGACAGGGCGCGGGGCCGGGAAGGCACGGCCGGACACCGGGCCTGGGCGCACGAACAGGCACCGGGCCTGGGCGCACGAACAGGCACCGGGCCTGGGCGCACGAACAGGCACGGGGCCGGGGCGCACCGCCACGAGCCGGGGGATGAAACCGTAACGGCCGACCTCAGAGAGATGATCTAGAGTTCTGCGATGACTTTGATCATTTGATCAGTCGTACGTACTCCTGAACAGGGTGGGAAATGAGCACATCGAAGCCGGCCGCTGCGGCGAGACCGCACAGACGCCCGGTGGTGCGGCGCGCCGTCACCACAGTCACGGCCACCGGCCTGGTGCTGGCGGGCGCGGGACTGCTCTCGCCGGCCGCGCACGCCGCCGAGAGCGACATCTCGTTCTCGGCGGTCTCGCTGAACAAGGGCAAGCCGATCGTCGTCGGGACCAGTGGCGAGGTCGAGGTACCGCTGACGTACACCGTGAAGAGCAAGGTGGCACTCGACAGCTGGTGGATCAAGGGCTACCGGGGCGCCTACGGGAAGTTCGGCGAGCGAGACCTGCCGGCCATCGCGACCCGGTGGAGCGTCCGCACGTCCCACGCGGGCGGTTACACATTCCGCGACTGCTCCGAGTCGCTGACCATCGCTTCCCGCGAACTGGTCAACGCCGACGCGACGACGTGGAAGACGGCCGGGACCGCCATCAAAAAGGGCAGCGGCTACGACACCGACCTGCTGTCCGCGACGTTCCGCCTCCAGCGCGCCTCCCGCATCCAGAGCGCGAGCGCCTCCCCGACAGTCGTCACCAAGGGCAAGGCGATCACCGTCTCCGGCACCGTCCAGCGTGCGAACTGGACCAGCCACCGCTACGACAGCTACGGCGGCACGTCGGTCAGGCTGCAGTTCAAGCCTGTCGGGTCCAGCACCTACACCACCGTCAAGACCGTGACCGCCACCAGCACCGGCCACTTGAAGACCACGGCAACCGCCTCCAAGGACGGCACCTGGCGCTGGTTCTACGGCGGCAACTCCATCGCGGGTGCGAGCAGCTCCACCGGCAAGTACGTCGACGTGCGATAGCCCCGGCGCAAGGGGCCGAGGCCGGCCCGACCGCGGCTGACGGGCTTGTCGGCGCCGGTTGTGCGTGCTTCGCCGAGTCCCTCGTCCGCCAAGAGCGCACCGAGCCGCCGGCACCGGAGGCCGTCGCATGAGCACGGTGCACCTGGGGCGACCTCAGACGCAACGGCGGCCGACGGCCCTCGGTGGTTCTCCGTCGTCTTTGCGGCACCGAGTACCACTCCTGGTCCGGGGCTTCCACGAGGCCTGGGGCTGTGGGCTGGACCGCCGGGAGGCGGTCGGCGGCCGGGGACCGCATGGCCGGCGTCCAGCCGAGCCGGCTGTCGGTCCCGGCCGCCCCGATCGGTGGTGGGCACACATGCCGGGTGCCCGGTCGCCGCCGCCCGTCTCAGGGGCGGCGGCGGGTGCGGTGGAGGGTACCGCGGCCGAGGCAGAGGCCGCCCGAGTGGCGGCCGGGCTCGGCCTGCCCGACCTCCAAGTCGTACGGCGGCCACCGTGTGCTCGACGGTGTGGACCTGGCTGTGGACCGAGGCAGCCGCCTGGTCGTCCTCGGCCGCAACGGCGCGGGCAAGACCACCCTGCTGCGCATCCTCGCCGGCGCCGAACAGCCCGATGCCGGCCGGCTGGTGCACGGGCACGGGCACGGGCACGGGCACGGGCTGCGGCTGGGCTACTTCGCCCAGGAGCACGACACCCTCGATCCCGGCCGTACGGTCCGCCAGCACCTGTCGGATGCCGCCCCGCACCTGACGGACGGCGAGGCGCGGCGGGTTCTGGGCGCGTTCCTGTTCGGCGGGGACGACCCGGAGAAGAGCGCCGGGGTCCTGTCCGGCGGGGAGAGGACCCGCCTGGTGCTGGCCGGGTTGGTCCGCTCCGGTGCGAACGTGCTGCTACTGGACGAGCCGACCAAGAACCCCGACCCCGCCTCCCGCGGCGAGGTCCTGGCGGCTGTCGGCTCCTACCCCGGCGCGATCGTGATGGTCACCCATGACGAGGGCGCGATCGACGCCCTGCGCCCGGCCGCGTCCTGCTCCTGCCGGACGCGGACGAGGACCTCTGGAGTGAGGAGTACCGAGACCTGGTCGGTCTCGCCTGACCCGGCGCGCTCCCTCTCGTCCCCCCGAGCCCACCACCGGGCCACGGGGGGACGACGACGTCTTCGAGGGCTGAGGAGGTCGCCGGCTGGGATGCTCTCGGTTTCGAGGTGCTTGAGCGTCTCGACGGCGGCTGCGTCGCCCGGGACTTCTCGGCTTCCGCAGCCGTCGGCGGCGGCGACGACGGCGACGGCGACGGCGACGGCGAGGAGCCGCGATCCCGCGTACGCGGTGTCCTGGCTGCTCTCACGGACGAGACCCTTGTCGAAAGGGTGGCGGAGCGGATTCGGAGGGGCTTGGCGGTCGGGGACACGGCGGGGACCGAGGGCCGTGCTGGGGGGCCGCTGCCAGGCGTAAGCCGGGTTCACGGGCGGGCAGGTTCCCGTAGGGTCGGCGCATGCTCTTGTGGATCAATGGTCCGTTCGGTGGTGGCAAGACGCAGACCGCGTACGAGCTCCGACGTCGGCTAGCAAACAGCGTCGTATGCGATCCCGAACACGTCGGTTTCGGTCTGCACCGAATGATGCCCCCAGCCTTGCGCGGAGACTTCCAAGACCTCGTTACCTGGCGGCAAGGGGTGTTCGAAGTACTGGATCACGTCCTGGGCAAGCACGACGGGACCGTGATCGCGCCGATGACGGTTGTGGAGCCGTTGTACTTCCGGGAGATCGTCGGTCGGCTGCGTGCATGTGGCCACGACGTCCGGCACTTCGCTCTGCTGGCTGAGCGTGAGACGGTCATGCGAAGGCTGCGCGAGCGCGGCTTCGGGAACGTCGTCCGGTTGGTCGCCGGCCAGGACGCCCCCTTGCGACGCGAGAGCTTCGCTGTGTCCAGACTCGACCTCCGCCTGGAGCGCCTGCAAGCGGAGGAGTTCGCGGAGCAGATATGGACCGACGACCTCGGCGTGTCAGAAGTAGCCGAACACATCGCCGTTGCCGCGGGCTTGACACTGGCCCCCGATACAGAGGGAGAACTGCGAGGACGGTTGCGGCGGACCTGGACAGGGATCAAGCACATCCGGTTCGACTGACTGACCGGCGCCCAGCCCGGGTCATAAGCCTGGACGCACCGGACCGGCCTCCCGCGGGCCCGATCACCGACTTCTGACCTGCGCTGGTCCAGGCTGTCGGTGCCGTCCCTCCGTCACAGCGAACAGTCCCGTCCTGTACCTGGCCTGCGGGCGGTGGGACGGCGGAGGTCTTGCGTCACCAGGAAGGGGTCAAGTCTTCCCGCCTGTACGCCTGCAAGGGCGGCTGGACCAGCCTCCAGCTCGTTCGGCTGAGTAGGAAGATGCGTCACACGCTCACCGCCCTTTCAGCCCGCGAAACGATGTCCTCCCCCACGTGCGGGTAAGGATTGCGTCGGACCACCTCGCCCGGACAGCCAGCAGGCCCAAGTGGTGCGGAGCAACTCGGCGGTGGAACTCCTGCTAAGTGATCATTTCAGAATGACTTGCGGAGCCGTCGAAGGCAGATGACGCTGCAGCGAGTTCGAGTAGTCCCTGGTGGAGGTCGGCTCGTTGCTCGTAGCGGACACGGAGTCGTTTGAACTGATGGAGCCAGGCAAAGGTCCGCTCGACGACCCAGCGGGTGCGACCAAGGCCGGAGCCGTGGGCAACGCCGCGTCGGGCGATCAGGGGTCTGATGCCGCGTTTCCGCAGCAGGTAGCGGTACTTGTCGTAGTCGTAGCCCCGGTCGGCGAAGAGCCGTTTGGGTCGGTTGCGGGGACGTCCGCGCACCCCTCGGATGCGGGGTATCGCGTCCCGCAGGGGGATCAACTGTGTGATGTCGTGCCGGTTCCCGCCGGTCAGGGAGACGGCCAGGGGTGTGCCGTGGAGGTCGACGATCACATCGTGCTTGGAGCCGGGGCGACCGCGGTCGACGGGTGAAGGGCCGACGTGAGCCCCCCTTTGAGGGCCCTGATGTGGGAGCCATAGATGGCCGTATCGTCCATGTCCAGCAGGCCGGTTGCCCGCAGCTCGGCTAGGAGTGCCTCATGAAGGCGAGGCCAGACGCCAGCCTCGGTCCAGTCCCGCAGCCGACGCAAGGAGGTTACCCCCGAGCATCCGACGACCTGGACTGGGACGTCGCACCAGGCCACTCCCTTGCGTAGCACGTACATGATGCCCGCCAGCGCAACCCGGTCCGGCACAGGCAGCCGTCCGGGATGACGGTGGCGTCGGGGCGGCCGCTCTGGCAGGAGTGGAGCTATTCGCTCCCACAGGTCGTCGGAGACAAGATCGATAGACACCAGCCGGACCCTGCCCAGAAGGACCTTCGCCCACCAGCCGACACGCCGATCTCACCTGAAGTGCTCATCGGCCCTCTTCCGGCGCTGACCGCCGGTCGGCGAAGCGATCCTGGTCGGCGGCGTTGCCGGCGCGAGCCTCGGTGCGGTGACTCCGTGCCAGGTAGTCGCGGACGATCAACTCGACGGCGTCCTGCGGGCTCCTGGTACCGGCCAGCAGCATGACCTCGATGGCCAGATCGCTGTCCAGGCTGATGGTGACCTTCGCCATAACACCTCCTGAAGGGTTCCCCGCGGAGCCTATCCAAGCGGCTAACGGTCGGCGATGGGTAGGTTGCTGGACCTGGGAAAGAGGGACGGGGCCGGAAGACCGGCTGGTCGCGAACGGCTCATTCTGTAACGAGCTCTAAGACGGTCAGCGCCCGGGTACGTCTGGGGGCTCGTGCCCGGGAGAAGCGCGCCTTCGTCGTGGTGTGCGGCCATCTGACGGTCGCGCGGCACCGTGCGGTGCAGTTGGAGCAGCGGAGGCTCGAGGGATTCGGCGATCGCCGCGGCGAGCCGTGCGTGGCCGTCGAGGACCAGATGGCAGTCCAGGCCGCTGGCCCACCACAACAGGACGGGTGGGAGTCGCCTTCTCGGGTGCCTGGGCATCGTGGCATGAGGTGGGCGTACCGCTACGGCTGCGGCTGGGCTGCCGCACCGGCTACGGCACCTTGCACATGGCCAGCGCGGTACGCGCCAGCCCCCGCAGCCAGACGTGGGCTTGATCGGTTTCGTAGCGCTGATGCCACGACAGGTACACCTGTGCTGACGGCAGTTCGAAAGGCAGCGGGAGTACGGCCAGGCCGTGGTCGGCGACGGCGGACCTGGTGGTGACTTCGGGGACGCTGACCAGGAGATCGGAGCCTCGTGCGAACTCCAGCGCGGCCGCTTCCGTGGGTGCCGTCGCCACCACTCGCCGCGTCAGGCCGAGCCGCGCGAGAGCGTCGTCGAGGGCATTGCCGAGATTCCCACGACGCGAGACGGTGATGTGCTCGGCGTCGGCATAGCGCTGTGCGGTGACGGCCTTGACGCGGGTGAGGGGGTGCCCGCGCCTCACCACGACGACGAGACGGGACTCTCCCACGTTCTCGGCCCGGATGTCCGGTGCGCTGGGGCGGTTGGCGTTCGCCTCCAGGTCGACCTCGCCACGCCGCAACTCGGGGGTGTCGACACTCGATTCCGCGACGAAGCGCAAGCGCACGCCCGGCGCCTGTTCCCGCACGGCCGCGAGCAGGGCGGGGCCGCTCAGAGCGACCAGGGAATCGTGCCAGCGGAGCGTGAAGGTCCGGTCCAGTGTTGCCAGATCGAGTTCACGACTCGGCGCGAGCACCGACTGAACCTGGTGCAGCAGCTCGTGCACCTGCTCCCGGACGGCGATCGCGTACGGCGTCGGAGTCATCGTGCGGCCGGAGCGCACCAGGATCTGGTCCCCGGTGGTGCGCCGGATCCGGCCCAGGCTCCGGCTCATCGCGGGGGCGGTGACATGCAGACGCGCGGCCGCCCCGGCCACGCTGCCTTCCTCCAGCAGCGCGTCGAGCGCGGCGAGCAGGTTCAGATCCAATTGCATCCGAGTAATCCTAGCCGTGCCTGACATGCAGTTGTAGTTAATCAGGGGTCTCTATACCGTCGATACCAGAGCGCAAGACGGAACCCGGACTCGGCCCGACCGACCTCACCCCTCCCTCCCCCAGTCAGGAGTACCCCCATGTCCGAAGCACTTCAGACCACGGACGTCGCCGCCTTCGACGCAGACCTCCTCGCCCAGGCCGCGAGCGCCGTGCGCACGGCAGGTGCAGCGCTGCGCGAACGCTTCGGCGAGGTCGTCCGCTACCAGAGCCGCGAGGAGCTGATGAGCGCGCTCGCCGCCAACGACGACGCCGCCCTCGCCGTGCTGCGTCCCCGCCTCACGGACCTGCGTCCGGACGCCGGCTGGGTGGAGGACGAGCTCGACGGCGGGGCGCTGCCGTCCGGCGAATGGTGGGTCGTCGATCCGGTCGAAGGCAACGTCAACCACCTGCACGCCCTGCCGGAATGGGCGGTGACCGCCACCCTCGTTCGCGACAACCAGCCGGTGCTCACCGCGGTGCACCTGCCCTTGACCGGCGAGACCTACACCGCGCTGGCCGGCGCCGGCGCCCACCTCGACGGCCGGCCGCTGCACGTCGCCGCGACCGCGGACCTGGGCTTGGGCATCGTCGCCACCAGCCAGGCCCGGCCGGACGAGGACGAGAAGGTCGTACGGCGCGTCGGCTCCTCGATCACCGCCATGCTCTCGGACGCGCTCGTCGTCCGCACCGCCGTGCCTGCGACCCTGCACCTGCTGAACGTGGCCGCCGGCCGGATCGACGCCTTCTGGCAGTTCGCCGGCGCCCGTGCGGACCTGCTCCCCGGGGCGCTCCTCGTCACCGAGGCCGGCGGACGGATCTCCGACGCCGAGGGGCGCCGCTGGACCCCGCAGAGCGCGAGCTTCCTGGCCGCCGCACCCGGCGTCCACGCCGAAGCCGTCGCCACACTCACGCGCTGACCGCGCGCCAGCATCCGTACGCACGAAAGGACCAGCTCACCATGACCTCGATCGCTGTTCTCGGAAACGGCCGCGTCGGCGGCAACCTGGCCGCGGCCCTGGCCCGGGCAGGGCATGAGGTGACCGTGGCGGACCGCACGCCAGGCGCCGCCGCCGACGCTGCCCGGGCAGCCGGGATCGTCGTCAACGCCACCCCGGGTGCAGGCTCACTGGACCGGCTCGCCGCCTTGCGCGAGGAACTACGAGGCAAGATCCTCGTCGATCTGTCCAACGCCACCGTCGACGGACCTGACGGACTCCCCGCCGACCTGCTCTACCCCGGCTCCAGCCTCGCCGAGCAACTCCAGGAGGCGCTTCCCGACACATATGTCGTCAAGACCCTCAACACCATGCTCTTCCCAGTGATGACCGCGCCGGCCTCCCTCGCCCAGGCGCCCGAGGCGTTCCTCTCCGGGGACGACCCACAGGCCAAGCAGAGCGTGCGCGAACTGCTCACCGACCTCGGATGGCGTGAGGAGTGGATCACCGATCTCGGTGGAATCCGGACCGCGCGCGCCACGGAGGCCACGATCCTGTTCGTACCGCACATCATCCGGTCCAGCGGATTCACACCCTTCGCGATCTCCGTCGCCCGCTGAGACTTCCGCGTCTACGGCGGCCCCGTACGAGGGTCCGCTCTGCCTACGGACTACTCGTAGACCTTGGCCGCTTGGAGCGCGCGGGCGAGGAAGGTCCAGTTACCTTGTGCCGGTAGCTCTTTGCCGAAGTTCCGATACCAGCCTGGAGAGTCGTCCACCCACGCGGCGAGGGCTGTCAGGAAGTCGGCGAGTGTGTTGTTCTCCCACGTATCACCTTGCTGCAGGAAGTCCTGCTGCAGTTGGCGGACGAACGTAGCCAACTCGTCGTGGCTGTGGATCTCATCATCTGGAGCAAGAGCCATGACGGCAAGTATCCGGTGCCTTCGAAGGGCGGCCGTCCAGGGGATCGGTACGCGACGCCCGGAACCGGCGGCCACGGCCGTCGTGGGGAACTCCATGAATGTCTCGAGGACGTCGTTGACTCGGATATGGCTTCAGAGGTCTTGAAACCGCCAACACGGCCGAGGTGGAGGAACGGCGTCCGCCGCGCCCGCCGAGTGGGTCGGGAACCACCGCTCACGCGCTTACGCCGAGATCTCCGCCACCTACGCGGCGCTGCGTCACCACGGCGTCGAACCAGGCCCGCTGCCCTGACGATGTTCCCGACCGGGCCGGGGGAGCTGAAGCCGTTCGTCCGGACCGACGTGGTCATCACCGCTGTCCCGACCGCCGCGCTCGCCCTGACTGCCGTCGCCCCCGGCCAGGCTCGGTGAGTCCGACCACCAGGCTCGACGCCTTGCGGGCGGCCAGCAGGTCGTCGTACGGCACATCGCGACGTCGTCGGTGAGGACGGTCGCCTGCGCCGGTCGGGGGCGGTGCCGCGATCACAGGCCGGTGGCCAACCAGACGATCGCGGCCGCTGTGACGAGGAGCCCGCCGTTGAGTGCGATTCGGCGGTCGCCGCCGGTCAGATGCACGGCTGTCGCACCGGCCTGCAGGAGCACGAACCCGACGGCTGCGGCCGATGCCAGCCAGGGAGCGATGCCCGTCAGCGGCGGCAGGAGCAGTCCGGCCGCGCCGAGTGTTTCGACCGTGCCCAGCGCCCTGAGGGCAGGCAAGGGCACACGGTCGACCCAGGCCATCATCGGTCGGAGTTGATCGCGGCTGCGGATCAACTTCAGCGTGCCTGAGTAGAAGTAGAAGAGCGCGAGCAGTCCCGCCACGATCCAATAGGCGATGTTCATGATTCCCGTTCATGTGTCCCCGGTTCCCGTTCATGTGACCCCGGTTCGCGGGTGCCTGTGTGCCCGGTTCGCGGGTGCCTGTGACCCCGGTTCACGGGTGCCTGTGTGCCCGGTTCGCGGCCTGTCGGTCGCGTGGAGTGTCAGCGAAGCGACCGGGGCAGGCCCGTCCGCCGCCTGGGAGTTCGGATGTGAAAGGTGGCGTGGTCATCAGCACATGCGGAGTGCCATGGCCCCGCAGGCCGGAGGAGGGCGGCCCGGCCGTCCCGTCCCGTCGGGCCGGCCTCAGGCGAGGTCGGCGGCGGGCTGTGTGGCGTAGCGGCTCATCGCGTCGAGGTTGTCCTGCGGCGTCAGCGGCCGGCCGCCGGCGAGCACCTCCTGAAGGTCTCGGAAGTACTGCACGTACAGGTGAGGGGTGAATGTGCTGAGCATGACGGCGGGTTGGTCGGTCAGGTTGGCGAAGGTGTGCGGAGTGCCGGGCGGAACCATGACGAGCGTCCCCGCGGTGGCGTCGTGGTCCTCGTCCCCGACGGTGAACCGGACTGTGCCGGAGAGGACGTAGAAGCCCTCGTCGTGTCGGCCGTGGCGGTGCTGCGGCGGACCCTGCGTGTGGGGGGCGAGGACGGACTCGGTGATCGCCAGGCGGTGTTGGGTGTTGCCGCCGTCCTCCAGGACGCGCATGCGCGTGGTGCCCAGAACGATCGTCTCACCCTCGCCGGGGCGCACCACGGACACGCTCGGGTCGGCCTGCGGCTCACTGGTCTTGGTTTCTCCGGTCATGTCCACGAGTGCACCGCCGGGACCCCGCCGGTGTCCAAGACCTGTTCAGAGGTGCTGATACCTCATGGGTATCGTTGCAGCGTGGAGCTACGGACCTTGCGCTACTTCGTGGCGGTCGCCGAGGAACTCCACTTCGGCCGGGCCGCCACCCGACTGCACATGAGTCAGCCGCCGCTGAGCCGGGCGATCAAGAGGTTGGAGGCCGAGGTCGGGGCGCTGCTCTTCGCCCGCTCGGCCACCGGCGTCACACTCACTCCGGTGGGCGCGGTGCTGCTCGACGAGGCGCGAGCGCTGCTCGACCACGCCGATCGCGTCCGGGTGCGCGTGAGCGCAGCAGCCGGCGTCGGGACCATCACCGTCGGCATCCTGGGCGACGGCACCGACCCGGGAGTGGTCCGGCTGGCCGCCGCCTACCGCCGGGACCACCCCGGAGTCCACATCCGCATCCGCGACACCGACCTGACCGACCCGACGTGCGGACTGCGGGCCGGACTGGTCGATGTCGCCCTCACCCGGGGGCCGTTCGACGAGACCGCCCTGACAGTCCGTGCGCTGCGGAGCGATCCGGTCGGCGTCGTCCTGCGCGCCGACGATCCGCTGGCCCGCCGCGATGAGCTGCGGCACGATGAGTTGCGCGACCGCCGCTGGTTCCAGTTTCCGCAGGGCACCGACCCTGTCTGGCAGTCGTACTGGAACGGCGGCGAGCCGCGCGAGGGACCGGTGGTGCGCGCGGTCCAGGAATGCCTGCAGGCTGTGCTGTGGAACGGCACGGTCGGCCTGGCCCCGCTCGGGCACGACCTTCCCGCGGAGTTCACCGTGGTGCCGCTGAGCGACATGGCGCCGAGCCGAGTGGTGGTGGCGTGCAACGAAGGCGACACCAACCCGTTGATCCGATCGTTCATGGAGATCGCGACGGCCGCGTACCGGCACTGAGCATCGGCAGCGGCGCTGCGGCAGCGTGTGCGGCGCATGTTCGCCGGGAGATGCCGGGACCGGCTCGGCGGCATACGAGGTGGACGGAGCGGTTGCGGTCGGCTCAAGCCGTGAGCCGAGCGTCCCTGTCCTGCACCGACGCCGCGGTCCGGCACCGGCTCCGCGTGGTCCTAGACCGACGCCGCGTGGTCCCCCACCGACTCCGCGTGGTCCCCCACCGACCCCGCGTGGTCCCCCACCGACCCCGCGTGGTCCCCCACCGACTCCGCGTGGTCCGCCACCGACTCCGCGTGGTCCGCCACCGACTCCGCGTGGTCCTGCACCGACTCCGCCTCCCCGGCCCTCGTCGGCCGCGAGCTCCGGGCGGCCTTCTCCGGCTGTGCCGGCGGCGTGGCTCGGAGGTGCTGGGCGGCCTCGGCCGCGGTGTAGGAGGAGGCGAAAGTGAACGCGCGGGGGGACGGCCCGTGCGCCCGCAGTTCCGCCAGCCGCTCCATGGCCTCGCCGACCGTCGGGAGGTGGCCGGCGGGGATCCACCAGAGCACCAGGTGCGCCTCGACGTGCCGCTCGAACCATTCGCGGCGCCGCCGCATCACTTCCAGATGGCCGCTGCGGTAGGCGAAGTCCCACAACGCCTCCTGGGTCTGCCACACCGACAGGTTGACGATGACGTCCTCGCCCGCCGGGCGCAGGCCGGTGGCGTCGTCCGCCCCCTCCTCCACGAGCCGCCACACGAAGCCGGGCGCGTCATCGGCGGCGGCGTTGACGGGATCGAGCATCTCGACGAAGGGCGCGATGCGCGGGTCGTCGAGGGGGTGGCGGAGCGTCGCGACGTTGAGCTGGGCGAGGTGGGCAGCGTGCGCGGATGCGGTCATGTCCTCATCCCAGCACGGCCCTCTTTTCTATGTCAATCACCATTGTTTTTAGAAGGCTCGACCACCACGCAGCACTCGCCCCGCCGAGCGTCCATGCGGGCGCGGACGGGACCGTCCGTCCCGAACAGGCCCTGGAGCAAGGCGAGGTTCATGCCGCAGACCAGCGGTGGGAAGCGCTCGGCGATGACATGAAAGGGGCAGTTGCGCATACGGACGACGCGGGCCTCGAGCCCGGCCGTCTCCTCCGCGCCCTCCAGGTACGGTTCGTAGCCGCGGGCGGCCAGCATCTCCATGGCCTCGTCGAGTCCGCCGCAGGGCGCCGCCGAGCCCCGCAGAGCCTCGCCCCGGCGGTGGGCCGCCGCGCAGAGTCCGGCGTCCAGCCCGGCCTGCTCGGCCGCCTCGGCGAGCAACTCGGCGGCGGTGCGGTAGTCGCGGGCGGGCAGTGACACCGACCGCTCGGCCCGCGCCCGCACGTACACCTTGGCGGGACGGCCCGCGCCCGGCCCCGAGCGGCCCGTCAGGCGGCGGCTACCGCTCTCCAGCAGTCCCGCCTCCGCCAGCTTGTCCAGATGGTGCGCGGCGAGCGTGCGAGTCACCCCGGCCGCCTCGGCGGCCTCGTTGCGGCCGACCTCCCGGCCTTGCGCCGCCACGTACTCGTACAGGCGTCGCCGCACCGGATCCTGCAACATCGCAATCGCGCTGATGTCCTCCACCTGGCCATTCTAGGAACAGCACGGGTCGGAGACAGGACGGCGGGACCCGGCCGGAACCGCCCCGGAGCCGGCTGACGCCCGGCCGGTACCACTGCCCGCCCGGTACACCCCCGGCAGCCGACTCGCACCCAGCCGGACGACCCCCGCATGAGAGGCGGTCATCCGGAAGTCCCGACCGGCACTGGACCGCGCCGAAGTTCCCTCGGAAGGCGACTGGCAGCGTGTGCCGAGTCGTCGGAAACCCGGTCGCTGTCGCTCGCGATCACTGAAACCCTGATCGCCATGACAGCGAACCCCGTAGAGCAAGCCCGACGCCTCGTGCGTGACCGTTTCCCCGCAGTGCTTGCCGCGGTCCTCGGCGGGTCTGTGGCTACGGGGCGGGCCACTGCCGGCAGTGACCTGGACATCGCCGTGCTCGTCGGGGACGGCGGCGAGACCTGCCGGGAGACGATCCGGTTCGAGGGGCGAGTCGTGGAGCTGTTCATCCACACCCGCGCCGGCCTTGCCGATCTCTTCGCTGCGGACGTCGCCACGCGTCGTGCGGTCCTGCAGAACGTGTATGCCACAGGAGTCGTCCTGGTCGACGCCGCTGGAGATGCCGGCCGCGCCCGTGCGCGTGCCGAAGAGGACCTCCGCAACGGTCCGCCGGCACTGGCACCGGAGGTGGTCGAGACGAGGAGGTACGGGCTGACGGATGCTCTGGACGATCTCGCCGACGCCGGCGACAGGATCGAGCGTCTGGCGGTGGCCGGTCATGTTCTCGGTGCGGCCGCAGACCTGCTCTGCGATCACCATCACGCATGGGTCGGCGGCGGGAAGTGGCTGCCACGGCGCCTTCTGGAGGCAGACGGGGAACGTGGGGCCGCCCTGCTCGAAGGACACCTGTTGCTGTGCTCGTCAGGAGACCCGAAGCCCCTGATCGACGCGGCATCACAGGTCCTCGCCCTTGTCGGCGGCCCTCTGCGCGAGGGCTATCGCAGGACTTGGCGCGGTGTCATCGAATCGGCCGCTGTGACACCTGGGCGCTGACGGGATGCCAGCCGGTGGGGCTGTTCAGCGCCACCTCTGTTCGAGGGCCCCGGCACGAACGCCGGGGCCCCCGCCGTCTGACGTAGAGGAACTGTCGGGCCGTCGTTCGGGCAGGTCGGCGTGTGGCTAGGCTCCCAGCTGCTCCGCGGCGAGTGCGGTGCCCGCGACCCGGGCGCGGATCTTCGCGAACGCTACGTCGCGGGAGGTGGAGGCGTCGTCGGCGAACGGTGCGTAGCCGGCGTCGTCGCAGGTGCCCAGCTGGTCGACCGGGATGTGGCCGGCGGCTCGCAGGACCCGGTCGCGGACCTCCTCGGCCGTCTCCACGCGCGGATCGATCGGGTCGGTCACTCCGACGAAGACGCGGACGCCGGGCCGTAGATGGTCGGCCGCGACACGCAGGACGCGGTCCGGGTCGGGTTCGCCGGCCAGTGCCAGGTAGAAGTTGCCGGCGCCGAGCTGGAGCAGGTGCGGCAGCAGTTCGGCGTAGTCGACGTCGAGGCTGTGGGTGGAGTCGTGGTCGGCTCCGGGGCCGGAGTAGACACCGATCCGGGTGCGCTCTGCGTCGGTGAAGCGGGACAGCACCTTGTTGTTCAGGTCGATGAAAGTGCGCAGCAGCTGACCGCTCGGGTCGATCCTGAGTGCCAGGCGGCCTTCCTCGAAGTCGAGTTGGACGACGTGCGCCCCCGCGTCCAGGCAGCCGCGGATGTCCGTCTCCGCCTCGCTCACCAGGTCGTCGAGGAACTGCTCGCGCGGGTAGTCGGCGATCGCCTCGGACGGGTAGAGCAGGCTCAGGGCGGAGGGGGCGACCACGGCCTGCTTCACGGGGAGCGTGGTGTGCTGCTTGGCGGCCCTCAGGTACTCCTCCGCATGGATCTTGTAGCGGAAGGGTCCGGAGAGCAGGCGGGGCAGCTGCCGGGTGTGGCCGTCGGCGAAAGGAATGACGGCGCCGTCAAGGGCCAGGTCGGACAGCCCCTGGAGCGGGTAGGTGAGGAAACTGGGCTTGGCCTGCTCGCCGTCGGTGACCACCGGCGACCCGGTGGCCTCCAGCGCCTCGACGGTCTCGCGGACGGCCTCGTTCCGACGCGACGCCAGCTCGCTGTCGTTGATCCTCCCGGCCTGGAAGTCCGCGGCCGCGGCCTGCAGCGCGGGGGAACGGGGGATGCTGCCGATGAGTTCGGTTGGGATCACGGCGGCAGCCTAGGAAGAGGGTCGGCACGAGTCTCGCGGCGACACATGGGACGCGGCGTCATCGGCCCTTTCGAGGTACAGGGCACAGTCGGGTTGACCGGCGCGCTCAGCCTCCGGGCGTGCGATCGTGCGCGCCGCGTCCCGGCGCCGCACCCTCGCCGAGAGGCGTCTCCGCCCGGCGGTGCACGTGGGCCGCCATCCGGCGACAACCCCTGCCAGGGGCACGCTTCCAGTCCTGCCGACGGCGAATCCAGCCGTCTTCCGGGCCTGCCGGCGGCGAATCCAGCCGTCTTCCGGTCCTGCCGGCGGCGAATCGCTGAGGGAGACGTTCACGGTCGACGGCGCGGCTTCGTCGGGGCCGCGCCGTCCGGGTCTTCGGCGTCTCAGCGGACGCCGACCGCCTTCAGGACCTTGAGTGCGCCGGTCAGGAAGGTGGCCCAGGTTTCGGGGCTGATGCGCGCCGGTGGGGTGAAACCCTGGATGCGCTGGTGGGCGACGGTCTGGGCCTCGGTGTACTTGAGGATGCCGTCGGCTCCGTGGCGGCGCCCGAGTCCGGAGTCGCCCATGCCGCCCATCGGGGCGTCGATGCTTCCCCACGCGGCTGCGAACGCTTCGTTGACGTTGACGGTACCGGCGTGCAGGCGGGCGGCGACGGCCCGGCCGCGAGCCCCGTCGCCGGACCACACGCTGGCGTTGAGGCCGTACGGCGTGGCATTGGCCAGCGCGATCGCCTCGTCGACACTGCGGTAGGAGTAGATCGACACGACCGGACCGAAGGTCTCGTGATCGTGCAGCGTCATGTCGGGGGTGACGTCAGCGAGGATCGTCGGCTCGTAGAAGAGCGGTCCCAGGTCCGGCCGTGCCTTCCCGCCGGCAAGGACAGTGGCACCCTTGGCGACGGCGTCGTCGACGTGCGCGGTGACCGTCCGAAGCTGAGAGGGGTTGGTGAGGCTGCCGACATCGATGCTGTAGTCGTACGCCGCACCGATCTTGAGTCGTTTGCTGCGGGCGACGAACGCGTCGACGAACCGGGCGCGGACCGACTCGGCCACGTACAGGCGCTCGATGGAGACGCAGAGCTGGCCCGCCGACGGGAAGCATGCGGCAACGGCGCCGTCGGCGGCTTTCTCGATGTCGGCGTCGTCCAGGACGATCATGGCGTTCTTTCCGCCGAGTTCCAGGGAGGCGCCGATGAGACGTTCACCGGCGTCGCGCGCGATCCTGCGCCCGGCGGCGGTCGACCCGGTGAACATCATGTAGTCGGCGTTGTCCAGCAGTGGGCCGCCGATGGAGCTGCCCCGCCCGATCACCATCTGCCACACGCCCGCCGGCAGGCCGGCCTCGTGCATCAGATCCAGGGACCACAGGGCGGTGAGCGCGGTCTGGGTGTCGGGCTTCTGGACTACGGCGTTGCCTGCCATCAGTGCCGCGATGGCGTCGCCGGCGGCCATGCTCAGCGGGTAGTTCCACGGGGAGATGACCGTGACGACCCCCTTGGGATGGCGCAGTTCGGTGGTGTGGGTCAGCAATGGGATCGCGCCGCGTCGACGCCTGGGCCGCAGATACCTCGCGGCGTTGCGCGCGTAGTACCGGGAGGTGATCGCGATGTCGACCACCTCGAGGAGCGCGTCACGACGGGTCTTGCCGTTCTCGGCCTGCATCAGGTCCAGCGCCTCGTCCTGGCGGGCGAGAAGGAGGTCGTGGAAACGCAGCAGGATCTCCTTGCGCCGGCTCAGCGGGATCGCGGCCCAGGACTTCTGGGCGATGCGGGCGCGCGCGAACGCCTCGTCGACGTCGGCCGGGGTGGAGACGGGGAGGTCTGCCAGCGGTTCCCCGGTGTACGGGGCGTCGGTGACCACCCGCGCGGCGTCGGGTGCCGCGACGACCCGCGCGGCCAGCCGCTCGATCAGGGCCGGTGTGAGCGAGGCGGGGAGCGGACCGCGGGGTGCCGTGGTGGGAGGGGTGACGGTGGGAGGGGTGACGGTGGGAGGGGTAGCGGTGGGAGGGGTGGCGTGCTCGGTGGCCATGGCAGGGCTCCTCACTTACCGGTTGTGGACCGAGGTCGGGACCGGCATGTGCAGGGCGAGCTGGCCCTCGCTGACGACGTCGAACTGAATCGTCCGGATCGGGCGGAGTGAACGCAGGTCGTCGGCCATGCGGCCCTCCCCCACCTCCAGTGCGAGCTTGCGCGGGACCAGCTCCGTGCCGGCCGCCAGCACGTTGGTCTGGCTCAGGGTCGAATGCCACGCGCCGCCGATCGACGTGTACGACGTGAGGGTCGAGACACGCTTGCCGCTCGGGTAGGAGGTCTGAGCGGGAGTGGCCGCCAGGAGCGACAGGTCGGTGCCGCCGTCGTCGTTGGCCACACGGGCGGTCGTGCGGTGGGCGTCGATGTCGACGTCGAGGCCGGTGACCCACTTGGGGAAGCCGTACCCGTCGCGGCCGCGCACCTGGGCGATGTCCGTGCTCACCGGCAGGGACAGCACATAGGAATCAAGATGCTCGTTCTTCAGGGCGGATACGAGGTCGAAGAAGCCGAGCCCTCCGTGGCGCGCCGGCTTCACGGCGATCCCGACGGCCGCCTCGGTGTAGAAGTCGATGTCGCAGACGTCGTAGCGGAAGAACATCACCGAGATCAGCCCGAGGCCGGGCGCGACCTCCAGCGGCGCCAGTTCCCCGGGCAGCCGGGAACGGATCGCCCGGGAGCGGGCGAGCATCGTGATCCGGGCGGTCGATATGCGGTAGTAGAAGTTCGGGGTGAGCGTGGCACCGATCGGTGAGTCGACCTTGGTCTTCGGCAACCGACGGAAGAAGTCCACGCTGCTGACGCGGGGATCGCGGGCGACTTCGTCCAGATCGGTGGCCATCCGGTAGCGGTCGTACAGGCCCCCCTTGGGGACCGTCACCGCCCGGCCACCCAGGTCGACCTTGACTGCTTGCTGCTGGGACGAGGGCATCTACGCGGCTCCTAGCTCGCATGTTGACAGTGATTACATGAGCGTAGCCATCAATGTAAGCACCGTCAACAACTGGTACGGCCCGGCTCGGAACGGCGCGGCACGCCTGGGGCGGGGCACCCCGGCCGCCAAGCCCTCACAGGCAGCGGGCCCCCGACGGCGGCGCCCACCGGCGGCCGGGTGGCGACTTCACGGCGCCGAGGATGGGTCTGCGGCGACTTCACGGCACCGGGGATGGGTCTGAACCGGCGCCCGCGGCAGGCCACCCCGGGCGCCGAAGGGCAGGGTCGGTGAACTTGCAAGGAGAACGTGTGGACAGATAGTCTCCGCAGAGATAATCTGTTCGAAGACTAAAGTTCTGGATCGGGAGGCCACTGATGTGGACGTATGAGCACAGCATTGAGACCGACGCAGCGCCCGAGGCGATCTGGGGCCTGTGGGCCGATGTCGAGAACTGGGGGACGTGGAACGCCGACATCGCGAGCGTCGAGATCGACGGCCCGTTCGAGGCGGGCGCCGCGATCGTGATGACCCCGGCCGGCGACGACCCGGTGCACCTGCTCGTCGCCGAGACCACGCCTGGTGAACTGTTCGTGGACGAAGCCCGGTTCGACGGGCTGCTCCTGCGCACCTTCCACCGGCTGGGCCGGGGTGACGGACTCCGTACCCGGGTGACCTACCGGATGGAGATCACCGGTACCGGTGCGGACGAGCTGGGCCCACGGATCGGTCCGGCCATCACCGCGGACTGGCCCGAAACCATGGCCGCCCTGGTCAAGCTGGCACAGGGCTGATGGCCCTCGACCCCGGCGACAGCCCCGGCTTCCTGCTCTGGCATGCCACGCTGCGCTGGCAACGCGAAATCGCCGCGGCTCTCGGTCCGTTGGACCTCACCCATGTCCAGTTCGTCCTTCTCGCCTGCACCTGGTGGCTGAACACGCACGGCACACATCCCAACCAACTGGCTCTGGCGCGCCAGGCCGGTACCGACGTCAAGATGACCTCGCAGGTCGTGCGCGCCCTGGAGGCCAAGGGACTGATCGAGCGCGAGGTCGACCCCGCCGACACCCGTGCCAGACGCCTGCGTGTCACCGACGTCGGCGCCGAACTGGCCCCGCGCGCGATCGCCGCCGTGGAGGACGTCGACGCGCGCTTCTTCCGACAGGTGGGGCACGATGACGCCGTGACCCTGCTCAGCCGCCTGGCCGACCCCGAAGCCTGAGTGCCGGCCCGATGCCTGACTGCCGGTCCTATGCATGACTGCCTGCCCCATGCCTGACTGCCGGTCATGCGCCTGAGTGCCGGGCCTATACCTGAGTGCCGGTCCTGAGCCTCGGCCCCGCGCCGAAGCCTCAGTCCCCGCACGGAAGACCGAGTCCCCGCCCGGACACCGTCGACCCCGGATCCATCCGTCGACGGTGTCCGCGTCGCACCCCAGCGCGTCGTCGTCACGGCGGTGGCGTGGCGGAGGCGGCCGTGCTCGCGGCCAGCCGTGTGAGCGGCCGACGCGTGACCGGCCAGCGACTGCCCGGCCGACGGGTGACAAGCCAGCGACTGCCTGGCCGACGCGTGACCGGCCGACGGGTGACCGGCCGACGGGTGACCGGCCGACGGGTGACCAGCCAGCGACTGCCGGCCGACGCGTGACCGGCCGGATGGTCGATACCCGGGGGCCTGGGGTGTCCTAGGGTGTCAGTGGTCGCACGCGGTCATTGCGCGCGTGGCCGGCTCGCCGCGCACGAAGCCGGGTCCACTCGTCAGGCCCCTCCGCTCGGGACAGCTCACTTCGGGTGTGCGGAGGCGCTTCATCGGCGGACGGCCGATATCAGTCCGCCGGGTCGCTCCTCACCCTGCGGCGGGGTGCTCATCGGGCGTCCGTAGGCGGCAGCGCGTTCGCGCAGGGTGTGGCATTCGGCGTCCCAGCCGTGCCCGGCCAGCCAGCCCACCGGGTCGTCGGGCATCTCCGAGACCCACATGGACGCAGCCGACCCCGGCGCGGCGTCCGCGCCGAAACGCTCGATCACGCCGCGCGAGCCCAGTGTCAGTCCCATCCGGCTGCCTGCCGCCGACTGCGCACCGATCCTGGCCAGCAGCAGTTCCACCGCGTCCTCGGGCAGATAGATCAGGAGTCCTTCGGCGATCCACACGGTCGGCGCCATCGGGTCGTGCCCTGCGGCGGCCAGCGCGCCTGGCCAGTCCTCCCGCAGGTCCACCGCGACGGGGATCCGCTCACAGCGCGCGGCGGCACCCTCCTGCCGCAGCACCGAAGCCTTGAAGTCCAGGGGCGCGGCGGTGTCGACCTCGAACAGCCGCGTGCCCTCGGGCCAGTCCATCCGGAAGGCCCGGCTGTCCATGCCCGCACCGAGCACCACGACCTGCCAGATACCGGACGCGGAGGCCCGTCGCAACAGGTCGTCGAGGAACTTCGTCCTGATGACGATGGAGAAGGCCACACCCAGCCGCCGACGTCGCGCGGCCTCGTCACCGGGCGGCGGCGACGGGGCGGGCCACAGGCCGCCGGCGGCGGCGAACGCCTGCGCCAGTGGGTCGCGGAACAGCGCGTTCTCCCGCCCGGTCTCCAGCGCCCGCACCTTTGCCACTCCCACAGCGGTGGCCCACACTCCCGACGGCTGCACCCGTTCCTGGTCATCAGTCACCGTGCCAGCCTAGATGGCCGGCTGTGCCCGCTCTTCCACCTGTGGGCACCGCCTCTGGACCGCCTGTGGACCGTCTGTGGCCAGCCTGTGGGCTGCCTGTGGACCAAGGGGTGCCCAGCGTCGTCAGTACGTCACCGTGATCCGCCGTGCGGGGCCGTCCACGCTGACGGTTCCGCCGTAAGGGATCACCAGTTGGGGATCGGTGTGTCCGAAGTCGACGTCGAACACCGCCATGGTGTGGGGGGCGTAAACCGCCAGAGCGCGCAGCACCGCGGCACGCTGCTCGACGACGTAGCGCCGTCTGTTCCCCGCGCCGTTCGGCTGCTGGAAGGACCACGCTTTGGCACGGCCCATCAACAACGCCGGGAAGCGCGCCAGCAGACCGCGCTCTCCCATGTTGCGCAGGATCCGGAAGACGGCCTCCGCGCTCGGCATTTCCTCCGACGTCTCCAGGAACAGCACGCCACCGTCGTAGACGGCGACATCGTGTTCGATCTCGCGATCGGCCATCAACAACCACGACAGGATCTCCAGGTTGCCTCCCCAGGCGCGGCCGGTGACGACTCGGTCGGGCTGGTGCCAGGTCCAGCCGTCGGCGGGCTGCGAGTCCGGTTCCCGCTCGAAAGTGGCCGGATCGGCCCAGTCCCGGTCGGTGTCCCGGAACCGCTCGGCGGGGCGGAGTTCGTAGGGGCCCGGGGTGAACAGGGCCGCGCGTACCGACTCGGCGGTGGCGGGATGGAGTGCTGCCGGACGGCCGATCTCTGTCATCACGCAGGCGCCGTGGTAGGCGACGATGCCCAAATTGTGCAGGAAGAGCAGCAGATTGGTGTTGTCGCTCGAGCCGAAGAAGGGCTTGGGGTCGGCGCGGATCAGGTCCCGGTCCAGCAGCGGAAGGAGGGTGATCTGGTCGTCGCCACCGATGCTGGCCATCACCGCCCTGACCGAGGGATCGGCGAACGCGGCGTGGAGGTCGTCGGCGCGTTCCCTGGGCGTGGAGCCCATCTTACGAGTGGACGGATACTCCACTGGTTCGAGGCCGAAATCCTCCTGGAGCCGCTTGAGGCCCAGCTCGTACGGAAGAGGAAAGAGCCCGGGCAGTCCGGACGACGGCGAGACGATCGCTATGCGGTCGCCGGGCACGGGTTTGGGAGGATATGCGGGTGCGGTCATGACCGTCAGGCTAGAGGGCTGAGCGGCCAGTGTTCGCGTTCATTTCAGAAGGTGATTCTCCGATGCATCGAGGGTGGGCGGGGCCGAGTTTCTTCCCTGACGGACGAGCCACTTCGGCGTCCCCGCGGCCACCGCGCGCAGCCGTGTTTCTTCGGGAGCCGCGAAAGAACTGTGCTCCGCCGGCATCCACCTGGTGTGTCACAGCCGTGGGACGGAAGTCAGTCGTCCTGTCCTCGTCCTCGTCCTAGTCGCCCTCGTCCTCGCTGTCGCCCTCGTCGTCCTCAAGGCCGAGTACGTACGTGACGGAGGAATCGGCTGTCTCCACGGTCACGAGGGGCGATGAAATGAGACAGCGCCTCGGAGCCCCTGACGGGCTGGTCGCCGGTGCCCAGTCCGCATCGCCACCCGCTCCCCCGGGCGCGCGAGTGATCTCGGGCCAGGTGGTCCGGGAGCGCGGGCTGATCGGGGGCGCGCCTGCTACAGGTCGAACTCGAGATGCTCGATGTCCGTGAAACGGACCTCTTCCAACTGGCCGGCGCGGCGCCCGTCGTCCTGGAAGTACACCTCCTTGAGTGCTTCGGCCGCGATCTCCCGTAGCCGCTGGTCTCCGGCGTCGGCCTCCTGCGCTTCGAAGAGGCGGGCGGCGTAGCGGGGCGGAAGGGCGACGGTCAGGTGCCGGAGGCGGTCCTCGTCGGTGGAGCC
Source organism: Streptomyces sp. SID486 (assembly GCF_009865385.1). Taxonomy (GTDB): domain Bacteria; phylum Actinomycetota; class Actinomycetes; order Streptomycetales; family Streptomycetaceae; genus Streptomyces. Next base: position 43,504 of record NZ_WWJT01000571.1, read on the forward strand.
GATCGGCGCGGTGTAGCCGATCCGCGCGCGGGTGTCGATGACGATGCCGCCGGTGGTCGCGGCCTGCCGCCGTGCCCTGGCCCGAACCTGGGGCTGCCACCGCTGCTTCACCTCACGCTCCAGGCGCGCGGCGAGGTCCGGGCGGGGCTTCTTGATCTGGTCCTTCACGTATCGTTCGACGGTGCGCTGGGAGATGCGCAGCATCTGGGCGACCGGCCTGGTGCCCTTGAGCTGCTTGACCAGGTACCGCATCTGCGCGCCCGCGCTCTTGGGTACCGGGCGGGTGAACGCCTTCTGCACCGCGGCGTCCAGGCCGTCCCCGATGAGGCTCATGCCGGCCTTCTCCTACTCTCCGTTGTCGACGTCGGTGACGGTGCCGTCCTTGATGTAACGGGCGAGGTTGAGCGCCGGGGCGTCGAACCGCTCGCGGACCTCTTCGCCCCACAGGACGCTCTGGGTGCCCTCGTGCTTGACCAGGCCGGGGTTGATGCCGAGCTTGAAGCCGCCGGGAAGCGGCTTGCCGTCCCGGTAGGGCAGGAAGTCCAGCGGGCTCTCGCCGCCTGACGCGTATACGACGCAGTCGGACAGGACCGCGACCGGGTACTGACCGGTGAACGCCGCGTGCTTGACGATCTTCCGGTGCAGGTTGATCCGCGTGCGGGAGATGACCGCCGCTCGGATGTCCGGCCGCCACGTCGGACGGGAGAGCGCCCGCCACGGCTCGCCCGGCCGCCATCCCTCACCCCGCGGGCGCTCGCGGAGCTTGCCCAGGCCGCCCTTGACGGTCGCCTTGATCGCCGACACCACGATCGCCAGCTGCGGGTCGCGCTCCTTGTAGCCGTCCATCGCCGTCAGGAACTCGGCCGGGTCCCTGTCCGCGTGCACGCCGAGGTCGGCCATGGTGGCGAGGTAGGCGTCGCGCAGCCGGTTGTACCAGCCGTCCAGGTAGCGGCCGTTCTCGTATCGGACGTACGCCTCGAGCGGGCGCACCTCGTAGCCGAGCTCCACGGCGTACGCCACGGTGGGCGTCGCGTACCAGGCCGGTCCGTCGGGACGGTCGCCCTTCGGCGTGAACGGGCTGGGCAGCAGCGAGCCGTCCAGCTCCACCCACTCCTTGCCGACCTTCACCTTCGACAGGTCGACGTGGCTGAGGTCGACGAGCCACGAGCCCGGCAGCTTCGGATCGAACACGGGGGCCTTGACGTGTGTCGGCTCACCGAGCCCGACGTTCAGGCCGTTCGCTCCGGCGGCGAAGGCCATGTTCACGTCGATGCCGACCAGGTGCCGCAGGGTGCATTCGGCGTCCGTCATCGGCCGCGCCCAGTCGTACGCCTCCTCGAGCAGCTTCTCCGCCGGTCCGCGGACGTGGAAGCGCGGCAGGCCCTTGAGGATCGGGTGCCCGTCGGGGGCTTCGCACGGTGCACAGTCGACCGGGTCCCTGCCCAGGCTGCCGGGGTTGTGTTCGGAGTGCCGCTTGCCGTCGGCGTCCGGCTCGGAGGCGCGGGTCGGCGGGTGGAGTGCGGTCATCAGCTCCAGACCGGTCACGGCGGTCGAGCCGCGCGGCGTCATCACCCGAGACGCGTACACGCCCAGGACGCGGGCGAGTTCCGCCGGCGGCAGCGCAGCGGCGTCGGCCCAGTGGCGGGAGTCGAGGGCGTGCCAGGACGGGATGCACAGCTGGACGCAGGTCCGCCCCGAACCGGTGGCGGGGCGGTAGATCCGCGCCCACGGCCCGAAACCGCGCTTGGTCAGCTTCCAGTCGGCGCGCGCCAGCTGCTTGACGACCTTGTGGCCCTCCGGGATCCGCCCGACGAGCCGCTCCTCGTCGGTGAGGGCGACGGGGAGGCCGTAGCGGCGCAGAGCGGCCTCGGTGAGCACGATCAGAGGGTCGGCGTCCTTGCCGGGGCCGGACAGCTTCGGCTGGCCGAGCTTCGCCTCCTCGAGGGTCCAGTGCACCAGGGCGGGAATGCTCTTGGCGGGCACGTCCAGGACGAGGCCGCCGGTGCAGTACGCGAGGACCTGGCCGCCGGCGTCGACGTCGACGACCGCGAGCGGGCCGTTCTCGAAGCGCGGGTCGGTGCCGACTGCCGGGGAACCGGCCGGGGCCGCCTTCCATGCGTCGGGACGGCGGGACGCTGGCATGCTCTTCGGAGTCTGCGCCGGGGGCCTCCTGTCGGTAGCCGCCGGGGTGCTGTTGGCGGTACGCGCCGCGGTGCCGCTGGCGGTACGCGCCAAAGTGCCGTTCGCGGTACGCGCGGGGGTGCTGCCGGCGTTAGGCGCCGGGGTTCTGCGGGCGGTACGCGCCGGGCGGGGCGCGGTCCGTTCGGCAGGGGCGGGGGAAGCAGCGGTGGTCGAAGCAGTGGTGGTCGAAGTGGGAGCGGCAGAATCGGAGGCAGCGGAAACGGGGGCGGGAGCGGGAGCGTGGGAAGCGGAGGTGGTCCGGGTGGCGGGAGGTGGAGTCTCGGCCGCAGCGGCCGCGGTCGGCCCTCCGGACCCGGGCTGCGCCGCCGGAACAGACGCACCGGTGGGCGAGACCGGGGTGTCGGCGGGCGCCGGGTAGAGTTCCGCGAGTTTGTTCAGCAGCCGTGCGTACGCCTCGCGCTCGGGGCCGCGAGGTTCGGTCGTCTTCCTGACCGACTCCCAGCCGGACACCGTCGCCCGGCGCACCTTCAGCGCGGTGGCAACGTCGTCCAGCGTCAGGCCGTGGGCCTGGCGCAGTCGCCTGCGCTCCTCCGCGGGTGGCAGCGGAGCACGCGACGCCACCAGCGCGTCGACCGCGTCGAACAACTCGGACATCGAACACCTCCTGACCGACACCCTACTGTGAACCGTACAAGTCGCGTTCCTTTCCCGTACGGATCGCGTACGTGTCGTCACGCCTCACCGGACGTCCCAGCCGGATCCGACTCCGAGGCCGGCCCCTCCGCGCAGGCAGCGGAAAGCCGGACCAGGCACAGCCGCCCCGAGGGTGGACGCAGGCTGTCGCCGCGCCCAGCCCGTGTCCTGTGTGAGCGGCCTGTCGAATCGAAGTGTCGCCAGTCGGCCACGCGGGTGTTCTGTGCGGCGCCATGAGGGGGCGAGCCGACACGCCCGATCGGGCGCGCCGACGACACGGCCCGGCTGTGAGTCGTACTCGGCCCCTCCCCCGCCCTGATGCTCGCGTGCGGCCTCGGCGCGGTCGTCGGTGCGGACGTCGGTGCGGTCGTCGGTGCGCACATCGCGGTCCGGCACCCCGGTCGGCTCCACACCGTGAAGCGCTACGAGCCGATCGCGCGCCCCCGTGAGGGAGAACTAGGCAGCCGACCGGCGGCTTCCGGCCGTGCGTCCGGGTCGCGTCACGGGTGAGCCGCCACTGGCTGATCGGGGAGTCTCCGGACGTCGGCGATGCCGTGCGGCTGCACTGTTCGGTGCCCCTGCTCAGTTCAGTTGCTCGGCCAGCCCGACGATGATGCCCTCCGGGCCGCGGACGTAGCAGAGCAGGTAGCTGTCCTCGAACCGGGCCATCTCGCCGACGAGTTCGGCGCCGTGCGGACGCAAGCGGGCGACGGTGTCCTCGATGTCGTCGACGGCGAACATGACGCGGTGCGTGCCCAGGATGTTGTGTGGCCGGTTGCGCGGCCCGGCGCTGATCGCCGCGGGGCTGTGGTACTTCGCCAGCTCTAGCCGGCTGTGACCGTCCGGGGTGCGGACCATGGCGATGTCACAGCGGACGCCGTCGAGTCCGGTGCACCGGTCGGCGACGGGGCCCTCGACCACCGCCCTGCCTTCCAGCTCCATACCGAGTTCGACGAAGAACGCGATGGCGGCGTCCATGTCCTCGACCACGATGCCGACGTTGTCCATCCGCTGAATCGCCATGCCGGTTGCTCCTTCTTCCTCCGTGCGGCCGGTGGTGGCCGCTGACGTCACTGGGACGGAGCCGCTGCCAGGTTCTCGACATCCCTACCACCGGCCTGGCGAAATTCTGGAACGCGCCTCGGCACCACTCGGGGCAGACTCGCGAGCCGGGTGCGATGGGGAGGCAACCGTCCGGCCGACGCCTCAGCCGCCTACCGTCCGGCCAACGCCTCAGCCACCTGCCGGTGCAACCCGCGGCACCGCCGGCGCGGTGTGCGGAAGACGCGGAGCGGGCCAGTCCGGGTCCCACCGCCAGGACGACCACGAGGCCGCGTCGGCGAACGGGCCGGAGCGTTCCGCGATCATCGCCAGGACCTGTTCGCGAGCGGCGTCCACGGCATGGTGTTCGGCGTCGGTGACGATGCCGAGCCGCCGCACTTGCGCGTACTCGTCTTCGTCCTTCCAGTGCCAGCCGGTCAGGTCGGGGGCGACGACCAGGTCCAAGGTCAGGTCGAAGGTGTCGAACCCGGACGAGGTGCGGCGAGTGGGGTGCTCGAAATTCACGTACCAGTTCCGCAGCCCGTCGGCGGTGTAGAAGGCGTTGATGCTGAACCACGTCTCCGGGGGCTTCCACAGCAACAGCTCGGTCTCCTGCCACACCGCTGCCACAAGCTCCCACACGCCGGTGGCCATCACGTCGAAAGCCTTCGTGCGTGCCGACTGGTCGCCGTCGTCGCGGGCCTTGACGTACAGGGCCGGCCAGCGGGTCTCGGCTCCCGGCGCGCAGGCGGCGACCAGGGCCTCGCCCGTGTCGGCGACGACGCGCAGTGCGTGTTCGTTCCACACGCGTCCGGAGCGGTACACCTCCCGACGTACGACCGTCTGTCCCGCCTCGAAGGTGCGCACCCGTTCCACCCCTTTCGCCGCGGCCGGGCTGTCGGCGCGCGGCCACCAGCCCAGCGCAGATCGGGCCGTACGTGCAAGCCTCCTCCCGGCCCGGCGTGCCGCGGACCTCGACCCGGGAGAACGCATGCGAGCTCGGGTGTCCTCCTTGCACGGGTCGGCACTGCGGCCCGTCGGAGCGAGTCCGACGCTCCCTCACCCTGCGCCGCCGGTCAGCTGCCCGCCGGTGGTGCGGAGGCGCGCCCTCGCGAGGGCCTCCCGTCGCCTCCTGCCCCGCTCGGACCGGTTCCAGGCGTCTCCCGCCCCGCTCGGACCGGTTCCAGGCGTCTCCCGCCCCACCCGGACCGGTTCGAGGTGTCTCCTGGTCCGCTCAGACCGGTTCGAGGCGTCTTCTGGTCCGGTCAGACCGGTTCGAGGCGGCAGGTGCCCTCAAGGATGGCGAGTTCGTCGTCGGTGGCCTGGAGTTTCCACTCGGGGGCGACGGTGGCGTAGGTGGTGACGTCATGCCAGATGCCATGGGTGCGGAACAGCTGCCGAAGGGTGGCCTCCGGGCGCAGGCCGGCTGCTTGCATCACCGTGGTCATCCGGTGGTGGTCGCTGCGGTGGCCGGCCCAGATCCGATGCAGGCCCAGGTGTCCGAACCCGTAGGCCATGAGCAGGCGGCCCGCCTCGTGGCCGTGGCCGCTGACGGGAGCTCCGGGCAGGAGAGCGAGGCTGGTGAGCATGGCGTTGCTGCCGTAGTCCTCGACGAGGAGTCCCATGGTGCCGACCAGGGTGTCGTCGTCCGGTGCGCAGACGGCGAGTGTGTACTTGCGGCGCGGATGGGTGTGGGGCTGGGCAAGGCTTCGGGCGAAGGCGTCGTGGGCCTGGTCGGCGCTCAGGCGGTCGATCCCGAGGTAGCGGGTGAGGACGGGGTGGGTGAAGATCCGTGCGAAGGGCTCGTGGTCGCCCGCGTGCAGTTCTCGCAGCCTCAGGTGCTCGCCGCGGAGTTCCGGGACCCGGTTCACGGGGTGGCTCCGAGGGGGGAGGGCAGCGCCGCCCGGGCGGGGACGAGTTCGTCGAGGTCGACGCAGTGGCTCCCGGAGGGCAGGGGCTCTCCGAGCAGGATGCGGCGGGCGGCGTCGGTGACGAGGGCCGCACCGAGCATCACGCCGCTGGCCAGCTGGGGCCAGCTCGAAAGGGTGTGTCCGACGCGGCTGAGGGCGTCGGTCATGGCGGGGCTCAGCCGCCGTGCGCCGACGGCGTCGAGGAGGAACCGGATGGTCTGGTCGCGGTCGAGGCCCCGTACGTCGGCGGCGGTCGTGGTGCCGGCGCGGCCGTGGAAGAGCGGGCGGTCGGGTTCAAGGTCGAAGCGCTCGATGTCGAGCAGGCCGCGGTCGTTGGTGTCCATGAGGACGGGGATCCTCCGGAGGCGGGCGTGCTCGCGGGCGGCGACTTTCACCCAGGGTGTGTCGCACTCCTCGATCAGCAGGTCCAGGCCCCGGCCGTCCTCGCCGTCGGCGAAGAAGTCCTCGACGGTTTCCTCGGTGACGCCGCCGCGATGGATCTCGATGTCCAGGTAGGGATCCAGCTCGTACATGCGCCGGGCGCAGAGCACGCTCTTCTCCAGGCCGAGCTCGTGCACCCCGGCACGCAGCCGGTTCAGGTTGGACAGGCTGATCCGGTCGAAGTCAGCGAGCCGGAACGCCCCGCCGACGCCCTCCATCGCGCAGGTCAGGGCCGCGTTGCTGCCCACCGAAAGCCCGATCACGCCCACCCGGCGGCGCAGCAGCCCCTTCTGCTGCTCTCGGGTGATCTTGTCCCGGTTGCGGTCGGTACGGACCAGGCGGAACTCCGCCTCGGGAAGCACGTGGACCAGCCTTCCCGACCAGGGGTACCAGACCCATCGACCGTAGGTGTCCGGCCGGCCGTCGACGACCTCGGCGATCGCGCGTTCCATCGCCCGCGGTGCGAAGTCCTCCCGGGGTGCCCGGCTGCGGACCACTTCCGCCACCTGCTCCTCGATCCGGTCGTGCACCTCGCGTAGCCGGCCGGACCGGCGCAGCGCGGCCAGGGCGGCGGAGTCGGGAGGCTCGGTGGGATCCAGCAGCACCGGACGAAACGATTCATTGGCCTCGCCCGGCGAGGGCACAACGAAGTGGTCCGGCTCCGGGCCGGACTCGACAAGATGGGTCACGGCCAGGACGCTAGCAATCGGGGATCTTGGAAAACGGCGCGTCACCCGCAGTAGCGCGATCGAATTGATCTTCTATCCGGACGCGCCCCCTCGCGCGCCGTTCACGCGCCCTGGTCCGAGACCTTGGACCTGCCGAACCGGTACTGCCTGCCGGGCCCACAGGGTCGTCCCGTGTTCGACGGGCCGGTTCTGTCCTGCGGCCCGGTCCTGACGGCGAGCCTTGACGTGACTGCTTCCCGGTGGTGGAACCGCCGCGATCAGGATGCGGCGGGGACCGCCGTGTCCAGGCCGCGGGAGGCGACGACCTGCGCGCTGCCGTCGGCCAGGCGGTAGCACAGGCCCACCACCGCGGCCTGCCCGGCGGCGACCTTCTCGGCGAGAACCCGGGAGCGGTCCAGGAGCAGGTCGACCGTGTGCCTTATGTGCTCGGCGAGGATCTCCTCGGGCTCGACCTGTCCGGCGGCCCGCGCTGCCAGCACGCTGGGGGTCACGCGCTCGACGACGTCCCGGATGTATCCGGCCGGTGTCACACCGTTCTCCAGGGCGGCGCAGGCCGCGCCGACGGCGCCGCACGAGTCGTGGCCGAGGATCACCACCAGCGGACAGCCCAGTACGTCGACGCCGTACTCGATGCTCCCGAGCACCTCCGGACCCATGACGTGGCCCGCGGTACGGACGACGAAGAGGTCGCCGAGGCCGCGGTCGAAGATGATCTCGGCGGCCAGCCGGGAGTCGGAACACCCGAACAGCACGGAGAAGGGCTGCTGGGACGGTGCGATCTCGGCGCGGCGGGTCGCGTCCTGGTTCGGGTGCTCGGGGGAGCCTGCGACGAAGCGCTGGTTACCGGCCAGCAGCAGTTCGAAGGCGTCGCGGGGCGTCGGGGCGTTGATGTCGGTCATGACCGCAGCCTAGGACGCGGCACCGGCCGTCGCACCGCCTGGTCCCCCCGAGACTCACCGGGTCGGGCCACGCTGAACGCCTTGTGAGGGCTCGGGGCGCCGGACGGACGCCCGGGCCAAGCTGACCGCCTTGTGAGAGCTCGGGGCGCCGGACGGACGTCCGGGCCGCGGGTGTGGCCGCCCGCCGTGACGCGGTGCGGCCCCTGCCGGAGGCCGGTCAGGGCGCCGGTGGGCGTGGCGGGACCCGCAGGGCGAGCAAGGCGGTGTCGTCGCTCGCCCATCCTTCGCTGTGCGCGGTGAGGGTGCCGGCGAGGTGGCGGACCATGCCCGATGCGTCCAGGCCCGCGCAGTCGGCGAACGCGGCGGCCAGGGCGGCCTCGCCGAACAGCGGGCGCTCGCCGGACGTGGGGGTGCGCCGGGCGCGGGCTTCGGTGGCGCCGTCGGTGTAGAGCAGAAGCGCGTCGCCGGGGGCGAGGCGGAAACGGACGTCGGTGAGCTTGACCTCGGGCAGGACGCCGAGCAGGCTGCCCGGCCTGCCGATCTCCTGGACACGGCCGTCGGCGCGCCGGATCAGGGCCGGGGGGTGCCCTGCCGTGCACAACCGTCCCGCGATACCGCCCGGGGTGGTGCGGAAGGTGGCGTAGACGGCGGTCAGGAACCGTTCGCCCTGTCGCTGGTCGATGAGGGCGGAGTTCAGGTGCTCGAACACGGTGGCGGGCGAGAGGTGCTGGGTGGCCTCGGCGCGCAGGGTGTAGCGGGCGAGGGCGGTGACCTTCGCGGCCTCCACTCCCTTGCCGCACACATCGCCCATCACGGTGCACCACCACGGTCCCTTGGCATGGAAGAGGTCGTAGAAGTCGCCGACCACGCTCGTGCCGCCGGCCGCCGGGAGGTAGGAGGCCGCGGTCTCCAGGCCGGGCACCCGGCTCAGTACCGGGGGCAGCAGGCTGTCCTGCAGGCTGCGGGCCAGCAGGGTGGATGTCTCCAGCGCCTCGCGGGCGCTGGTCAGGGCGTCTTGCATGGTGGTGAGCGAGACACGCAGATTGATCTCATTGCTCACCGCGCGGGCCATGGTGGCCAGGGTGGCCAGTTCGGCGGGCTGCCAGGCGTGCCGGTTCTCGTCGATCACGCACATGCTGCCCAGCACCTCACCGCCCCGGCCCAGGACGGGGTAGCCGGCCCAGGCGCCGATCTTCATCGGTCCCAGCGCCGGATGACCGGCGGTCCGGGGATCAGCGGTGGCGTCCTCGACCACGAACGGAGCGCCGTCCAGACCGACCAGGAAGTAGCAGAAGCTCTCCGCGACCGGGTGCTGTCGCTGGGAGATGTCCGCGGCGTCCACGCCGACGCACGACTTCCAGAACGAGCGGTGCTCATCGACCAGCGTTATGAAGGCACGGCCGCAGCCGGTCACCGCCGCCGCCACCTGCGCGAGATCCTCGAACACGTCGTCCGGCCCGGTGCCCAGCAGTCCGGTCGCCTCCACGGCGGCCAGGCGTCGCGGATCCGACAGCGCCGCGGGCAACCCGTCGGGCCGGGTTCCCCCGACGAACATGGGCTGTACGGTCACGAGCATCCCCGCCCTCAGGCCACCGCCCGGGACCGGGCAGACACCGCCACGGCGGCCGTCCCACCCGCGCACCGCTGCGTCAAGAGATGTGACGCAGCAGCCACGGTATCCCACAGCACACGTGGCAGGCAGGCCGCAGGACCAGGCGGCGACCGTCCTGCCAGCACCCGCGGCCGACGACCCGTGCCCCGGTGCCTCGGGGGGGCAGCCGGCAGGAGCCGTCGTGGCACGCGGTGGCGACCACGGTGCCGCCGGTACGGAGGGAGCGTGGCACGCGGTGGCGACCACGGTGCCGCCGATACGGAGGGAGACGCGGCTCCTGGCGGGGAGCGGATGCCGTCAGGTGAGTCTGCTCTGGCCCGGGTCCACTCCGGCCGGGGCACTCGGCCCGGCGCGGTCGTCGCCGTCGCCGACCCGGCAGGCCGTGGAATCCCGGGTCGGCGCGGAGTGCGGGGGTGCCGGGGCGGCGCGACGTCGGCGCGAACTCGGCGGACGGGAACGACCGCCAGAACCGGCCACCCTCCTCGCCCAGGCGGGCCAGGGTCGTTTCCAGGCGGGCCAGGGTCGTTCCCTGGCGGGCCAGGGTCGTTTCCAGGCGGGCCAGGGTCGTTTCCAGGCGTGCCAGGGTCGTT
>NZ_WWJT01000572.1 GCF_009865385.1 Streptomyces sp. SID486
CGCCCGGCGCCGGCCGGCACACCCGGCCGGGACGCGCGGCCCCGGGTGGTCACCCGGCCCCCTCGGCCGGCTGCTCGCCCGGCTCCCCGGTGCCGGGCGGCGCCCCCCGGCGGGCGACAGCACGACCGCGTACGACCTCGCCGTCCGCCGTCGTCTGCTGCTGGCCCTGTCGGCCCTGCTCACGCTGTCCCTGTTCGTGTCGTACCAGGGCGTGCACGGCGACGCGGACCCGCTGCGCACCTCCAGCGCCCCCGCCGTCCTGTCCCTGGACACCGCGCTGTACGCGCTCGGCCAGGCGCAACGGGACGCCGGCGCGCCGGCCCCCACCAGTGACTTCCAGAAGCAGATCTCGGTCGCCGCGCAGAGTCTGGCCGCCGCCGCGGCCGACGACGTCGGCGCGGCGGCGGACCGGCAGGCCCTGCAGACGGTCGCCGGACTGATCACCGTCTACTCCGTCAAGGTCCAGCAGTCCCAACTCCAGCCCGACGGCAGCGTGCTGCGCGAGGCGTACCTCAGTTACGCCACCAGCATCCTGACGGAGGAGGGCTCCGGGATACAGGCCCGGCTGAAGGCGCTGCAACGGCAGCAGCGCGCCGCGGTGCACCGGCAGACCTCGTTCGGCCCGCTGCTGTGGTGCGCCTGGAGCGCGACCCTGCTGCTCACCCTCGCCCTCGCCGCGGTGTTGCTGGAGACCCAGCGTTTCCTGCGGCACCGCTTCCGGCGCCGCTACAACCGCCGGCTCATCGCCGCGGGGGCCCTGCTGTGCGCGGGCCTCGGCGTCGCGGTGCTGTTCACGGTGTGGACCCACCAGGGCATGGCGGACACCCGTGACCTGCTCGACCGTCCGCTGCCCGGACGGCAGATCCCCGACGCGGGGCGGCACACCGCCTCGTACCTGGCCGGCACCGGTTTCCGCGCGGCAGCGGCGGTGTGGATCCTGATAGGAGGCGTCCTGCTCATGGCACTGGCCGAGACGGGCCTGCGGCGGCACATCGACGACTACCGGTTCAGGCCCCGGTGAGCGCGCGCACCGGCCACGCGCCGGCCGCCCCCGGCCCCCCTTCCGCCCGCCGCCCGGCCCGCACCCTCACCGTGCTGGCGAGCTGCCTGGTCCTCGTGGCGGCGGCCGTCGTGGTGGGCGTCCGCGCCCTCGGGCAGGAGCCGACCGTCACCCTGCTGGCCAACTGGACCGGCCAGGACGAGCGGAACTTCCGCGAGGCGGTCATCGAGCCGTTCGAGCGGAAGTACCGCATCCACGTCGACTACCAGGGCAGCAACGCCGAGAGCCAGGTGCTCGGTGCCGACGTCGAGGCCGGGACACCGCCCGACCTGGTGGTGCTCACCGGCCCCGGCGAGCTCGCCGAGTACGCCCGCCAGAAGCACCTCGTGGCCCTCGACGGCCTGGTCGACCGCGAGGACTTCGGCACGTCCTGGGCCACCCCGCTGGCGGACGGGCACGTGTACTGGTTCCCGCTCAAGGCCGACCTGAAGAGCATCGTCTGGTACCCGGCCGGCGTCGGTGAGCAGCAGCGCCGCCAGGCGGTGCGCGACCCGGCCCGGTGGTGCCTCGGCATGGGCTCCGGCGCCACCAGCGGCTGGCCCGGCACCGACTGGATCGAGGACATCCTGCTCCAGCGGTACGGCCCCGACGTCTACGCGCGCTGGGCACGCGGTGATCTGCCGTGGCGGTCGAAGCAGGTGAAGGGGGCGTGGACCACCTGGGGCGGCCTGGTCGGCGCCGGCGGCGACGAGGACCTGGTCCGCCGGGCCCTGAAGACCCCGTACCAGTCGGCGTCGGAGCCGGTCGCCGCGACCCCACGCGGCTGCCTCCTGGAACACCAGGCGTCGTTCATCCGCAATCAGCCCGCCTGGCAGCGCGCCGACGGCCGCTACGCACCCTCCGCCCAGCTGCTCTTCGGAGCGGGCGCCACCCGCGCCTGGGAGGTCTCCGGCGACCTGGTCGCGCTGCTGCACGACACCCCGCAGGCGAAGAAGCTGATCCGCCACCTGGCCTCGGCCGACGCCCAGCGTGCCTGGACCGCGCGCGAGTCCGGCTTCTCCGTCCACGCGGGCGTGGAGCCCGGCCCCGACGACGCCGGTTCCACCTGGCACGGCTCGCTCGCCCGCGTCCTGCGCGACGAGCGGGCGGTGCACTGCTTCGACGCCTCCGACGCCATGCCGCCCGCGGTGCGCGACGCCTTCGCCGAGGCGGCGATCGAATTCCTCGCCCACCCCGGCCACTTGGACGCCCTGTTGCGCTCCCTGGACACTCTCAGCGGCACGCGGGGCCTGACCTGGCTGCCGTCGGTCTGCGACCGCTCGTCGCCCGGACCGCCCTGACCGCCCCGGCGGTCCGGGGGGCGTTCCGCCGGCCCCGAAATGGATCGGGGGCGTTGCGGGCCGCTCGTGGTGGCTCGCAACGCCCCCTGGCAATCACCCGAGGGGTGCTCGGGAAATCTTCCGGGTCACGAGTTGACCTGTGCGGTCACCAGGTCCGAGAAGGTGGTCAGCCGGGTGTAGACACCCGGGTAACCCGCCTCCGCGCACCCCTCGCCCCAGGAAGTGATCCCTGCCAGGACGCCCCCGATGATCAGGGGACCGCCGCTGTCGCCCTGGCAGGTGTCGACGCCACCGGACGTGTATCCGGCGCAGACCATGTCGGACTGGACGAAGTCCGAACCGTAGGAGGAGCGGCAGCTGGAGTCGGACACGACCGGGACGGTCGCGGTCCGCAGCTGGTTGGAGGAGCTGCCGTTCTCCGAGGTGGTGCCCCAGCCGAGGATCCGGGCCGTGGTGCCGGCCGCGTAGACGCCCGTCTGGGACGAGGTGACGTACTTCGCCGCGGTGTACGGCATCGACGTCGAGAGGGTCAGCACGGCCACGTCGTCGCCGTTCGTGGCGTCCGTGTAGTCCGGGTTGATCCAGATCTTGCTGACCCGGCTCACCGTGCCGTTGGTGCCGTTCAGGTACGTCCGGCCACCGACCACGCGGACGCTGCTCGTGGACTCCCCGACCATGCAGTGGGCGGCGGTCACGACCTTCTTGGGCGCCACCAGGGTGCCGCCGCAGAACTGGTTCTGGGACGCGTCCGTGATCTGCATCATGAACGGGTACGCGGTCGTCGTGGTGGTCGTACCGCCGACGATGGGCTGGGGGGCGGCGCTCGCCGTGGGGGAGGCGAGCAGCGCGGTCGCCGCCGCGGCGGCGGTGGCGACCAGGGTCGCGGCGGTCTTTCTCACACGTCTGGGCCCGAACATGAGTCTCCTCAGTGGGGGTTGCACCGGTGGGGGGTCGCGCGGGTGTGGGGGTTGTGCACGGGCGGGGTCCCCCCTGACCGAGCGCGGTCGGGAGCTCGGGGAAGGGACCGACCCCCGTGTGCCCGGGCGAGCGGCACGCCCTTTACGCTAGGACCCGGAACCCTCGGCTCCCAATGAGGGAACCCCCTAGGGGGTTGGGGTGAGGGAAAACCCTCGGTCCGGCTCAGTTAACAAGAGCCGTGCTCAGTGCGCCCGTCGACCTGCCGCCAATCGGACGATGTCCACCCGAGAGCGGATCCCCAGCTTGCGGTAGACCCGGGTCAGGGTGGCCTCCACCGTCTTCACGCTGATGAACAGCCGGGCCGCGATCTCCCGGTTGGTGGCGCCCTCCATGACCAGCGCGGCGACCTGACGCTCCATCGCGGCGAGCGTGTCCAGGGCGTCCAGCGCCTCCGGCACGGCCGGCACCGGTTCCGGCCCGGGGGCGGTGAGGGCTTCGTCCACTTGGCGCAGCCAGGGCAGCGCCCGGCAGCGGCGGAACAGCCGGGTGGCCTCGTCGACGGCCGCCGAGGTGGTGCCCGCCCAGAGCCGCGGGGCCCCGGCGCCCGCGGCGGGCTCCCGGCCCGGCCC
>NZ_WWJT01000573.1 GCF_009865385.1 Streptomyces sp. SID486
GGTCTGGAGAGCGACGAGGCGATCCGGGCAGCCGCCTACTCCAAGCGCGAACAGGAACGTCGCAGCATGCTGCAGGACGACCACGGTGACCAGCCGGTGAGCTGAGCCGGGGAGGTGCCGTCGGTCGGTGGCCGTCGCGGTGCGGATGTTCCGCTGATCGGTCGGTGCGTGATTGTTTCGTCTCGGGGGCGGGCGGGGACCCGGACGCAACGCCGCCGGAGCGCCGAGTTCCGCCTGGCGGGCCGGCGGCATGACCGCCGTTCCACCTGATCCGGGTGGAACGGCCCCCAAGGAGTACCGGAGCCCCGGGCCCCCGTCGCAGCGCTTCCGGGAGTCAGGCTCTGTGTGCCCTTTCCTCACCGCCAGGCCGTGACATCAAGGGAAGTCACCATGAAAGCAGCGGTATACGAAGGACCGCGAACGGTCACCGTGAAGGACGTGCCGGACGCGAAGATCGAACACCCCTGCGACATCATCGTCAAGATCACCACCACCAACATCTGCGGCTCGGACCTGCACATGTACGAGGGCCGCACCTCGTTCGAGTCCGGCCGCACCCTGGGCCACGAGAACATGGGCCAGGTCGTGGAGGTCGGCTCGGCCGTCCGCAAGGTCCAGGTCGGCGAATACGTGGTCCTGCCCTTCAACATCGCCTGCGGCTTCTGCAAGCAGTGCGAGCAGGGCCTGACCAACTACTGCCTGACCATGCAGCCGGAACCGGCCCTCGCCGGAGCCGCCTACGGATTCGCCGACATGGGCCCCTACCAGGGCGGCCAGGCGGAACTGCTGCGCGTGCCCTACGGCGACTTCAACGCGCTGCGCCTGGGCGAGGACGCCGCCGAACGCCAGACCGACTACGTGATGCTCGCCGACATCTTCCCCACCGGCTACCACGCCACCGAGATGGCCCACGTCAAACCGGGCGACCAGACCATCGTCTTCGGGGCCGGCCCCGTCGGGCTGATGGCGACCTACTCCGCCCTCCTCAAGGGCGCCGGCCGCGTCTGGACGGCCGACCACCACCCCGACCGGCTGCGCAAGGCGGAGGAGATCGGGGCCATCCCCATCAACACCGCCGAGCAGAACCCCGCGGAGGTCGTCAAGGAAGCCACCCTCGGCCTGGGCGCCGACAACGGCTGCGAATGCGTCGGCTACCAGGCACACGACCCCCAGGGACACGAGGACGCCAGCCTCACCCTCAACGGCCTGATCGACTCGGTCCGGTTCACGGGCGACATCGGCGTGGTGGGCGTGTTCCTCCCCCAGGACCCCGGCGGCGCGCAGGCCCAGGGCGAACTCGAGGCCCAGGGCAAGGTCCCGATCGACTTCGGCCTGATGTGGTTCAAGGGCCAGCACATGGGCACCGGGCAGGCGCCGGTGAAGCGGTACAACCGGGCGCTGCGGGACCTGATCGCCGGCGGGAAGGCCGAACCGAGCTTCGTCGTCTCCCACGAACTCAGCCTGGACGAGGCCCCCACCGCCTACGAGCACTTCGACGCCCGTGACGAGGGCTGGACCAAGGTCGTCCTGCATCCCGACGGCCACGGCAACGGCCACAAACGGTAAGAGCCCCAGCGCCGCCGTGCCACCTCTCTCCGCCAGGAGAGGGCCGACCGACACTCGGTGTCCGACCCCGGCTTCGGCCGGGGTCGGACAGGCACTTGCGGTCCTGGAGCCGCCGGCGGGGATGGGTGAAGCCGGGGTGTGGGCGGCGGCGCTGGAGTCGGTGTTCGGGCGGGGTTGCGGCTGTCAGATCGGAGTATTCGCCGCCTATGTCACCGCCCGCGGACGGGCATTGGTGGACCGGGAGTTGTATCTACCAAAGGTCTGGACAGACAGCCGTGAGCGGTGCCGGGTGGCGAGGATTCGGATGGGCGGGCCTTCGCGCCGGTCCTGCTGGAGAACCGGCCCACCAAGCAGCCGGCGACCAAGCCGGGGAAGATCGAGCTGGCGGTACCTGCACTGAGGTCGCCGAATCACCTGTCGTCTTCTACGTGGCTGCAGCCTGTACGACTAGGGTGGCAACGACCGAGTTCAGTGTAATCAGCATGCGCGCACTGCTCGGGGGCATGCCGACGTTCTGGTCCGCCTCACCTCGCCCTGCTCGTACGTCGACGCGAAACCTGACAGCAGCCGTGGGCTGATCGGGCGGGTGTGTCCGGGCGCAGGTCACTCGCGCCGGTCGGCGCGGTCGGCGGTGAGGCGGGCCTCGAAGCCGTCGAGGAGGGACTGAAGGCCGAACGCGAAGGTGTTGTCGGGCGCCGCGGCATACCCCCTGGCGGCTGTCGTGTCGAGGCGTTCGCGTAGGCGCGGGAATTGCCTGGCGGTCTCGGTGGCGCGTGTCATGGCGTCGGCCATCAGTCGCTCGGCATCTGCGCCGTTCTTGCTCAGCTGGCGGTTCAGGGAGACCTGCGCGGCAGGCCCGAGCCCGCTGCCGAGCACGAAAGTGAACACGGCGGCGGCCGCCCGGTCCGCGTCGGCGGCGGCGAAACCCGCCTTTTCATAGATGCCGAGGCCGAGGTCGTTGTGCCGGGCCTGACCGGGTCCGTGCAGGAGGTGGCTGCCGAACGCCTGGACGAGCCAGGCGTGCCGGGTGAGCATCGCATGCATGCCGACGGCATGAGCAGTGGCGGCCGTGCGCCAGTCGGTGGTGTCGAGGTCAGGCAGTTCGACCTCGGACCAGATCGCGTCGCTGGCAAGTCGGATCAGCTCGTCCTTGGTCTTGATGTGCCAGTAGACGGCCGTGGCGGCCGAGCCGAGCCGTTTCGCCAGGCTCCGCATGTTAAGGCCGTCGAGTCCCTCTTCGTCGAGCAGCTCGATGGCCGCACGGACGATCCGGTCTGTGGTCAAAGTGTCTCGTGGCATGCCCTCCAGCTTACTTGAACTTAGTTCACGTGAGCTCTTGCACCTAGTTCGATCGCTCGCCTACGCTCACTCTCGTACTTAGTTCAAGTGGTCGGAGGGGGAGACATGCCGCAGGACAAGCTGTCGGAGTTCGTCAAGGCGCAGGCGACGGAGCTCGGCGTTCCTGGTGTGGCCGTCGGGGTGCTCGTGGACGGACAGGAGGTCTACGCCTCGCACGGTGTGACGAGCCTCGCCAATCCGGTGCCGGTCGACGAGAGGACGCTTTTCCATCTGGCGTCGGTGTCCAAGACCTTCACGGCGACCGCGCTGATGCGCCTGGTCGCTGAGGGGAAGGTGGACCTGGAGGCGCCGGTACGGAGCTTCGTGCCCGAGCTGAAGCTGGCCGACGAGCAGGCGGCGGCGCAGGTCACCGTCCTGAACTTGCTCAATCACACCGCGGGTCTGGACTGGAACCTGATCGACGATGGCGAGGGCGACCGCTCCCTGGCCGGGCTCGTGGCGAAACTGCCCCAGTTGCCGCTGATCGCACCTCCCGGGGCCCGCGCCTCGTACAGCCAAGCCGGTTACAACCTGGCCGGACGGATCGTCGAAAAGGTCACGGGTCTGCCTTTCGAACAGGCCATGGCCTCGCTCGTCCTGGAACCGGTGGGACTTGCGGACACCGTGTACGGCATGGCGGAGGTGATGGTCCGCAAGTTCGCGGTGGGCTACAACCGCGGCGACGACGGCGAACTGCGTGCTGCCCGGCCCTGGGCAGCGTTCAAGGAGGGCGCGCGCGGCGACAACCCCGGCGGCGGCCTCGCCTCCTCGGTGAAAGATCTGCTGCGCTGGGCACGGTTCCAACTCGGTGACGGTGAGGGCGTGCTGCCGGCCGCGGAGCTGCACCGCATGCGGGAGCAGACCGTCGAGCTGCGCGCCAGCACGCTCGGCGACGGCTTTGGTATCTGCTGGTTCCTGCACGACCTGGACGGCCTGCACGGGATCGGCCATGGCGGCTCGGGCAACGGCCAGTTCGCCGAGCTGCTCATCGTGCCCGAGCGCGACTTCGCGGTGGTCTCTCTTGCCAACCTCGGCCCGGACGGCTACCCCTTCAACCAGTCTGTGGTGCGGTGGGCGCTCGAGCACTACCTCGGCGTCGTCGAGAAGACGGCGGAGCCGGTTCCGTACGACGAAGGACAGGCCCGACAGGTCGTCGGCCGCTACGAGATCGACGCTATGAACCTCGACATCGCCACCGACGGCACCCGTCTCACCCTGGCGGTCGGGATCAAGCCGGAGATCCGTGAGGCATCGGACGAGGAGATGCCCCCGGACTACCCGGCCGCAGAAATCGGTTTCCTTCCCGGCGACGGCGACGAGTACATCGTCACTGAGGGCGGCCTCGCGGGGCAGCGCGGCTACTTCTCCCGCCACGCCGACGGCTCGGTCACAGGCGTCGACCTCGCCGGCCGGCTCTTCAACCGAGTCGCGGAAGCAGCATGATCCAGCGCCGCATGGGCGGTCTCAAGCGGCCGCCCATGCCCACACCCCGAACCGACGGCAGCCGGCTCACGGACACGACCCGTACCCACCACCATGCTGGTGCACTTCTCATGGGTGTGTGGCGCGCATCCAGCTGTACGCCGACAGACCTGGTGCGAGGAGTGCACGGGTATAGGGCTCAGGAAGTTGCCGGTTCTCCTCGATGAGACACCGGATGCGGGGCGTCGGCGGTTCCGAGGCGTCGCAGCGAGGACGCGTCGGAAAAGCGCTGATGGCCGGGAACCGGCAAGTTGGGCTCCCGGCGGTGTGCTGCATGCAGTCGCTCGATCTCCGTCGCAGGTTCGATCCTGCGCTGCAAGGCATGCCGGACCACGCCGCAGTGGCCGTGCGCGCACCTCCGGCGGGCCCGGCTCTACGACCTCGCCGCGGCGGCGCCCGAGCGGTGTGCCGACGCTCGCTCAGGAGCGGCTGCTGGACCGGGCGATGGCTGGCGCCTGACTGCTCCTGGAGGCGGTGCGCATCCTGCACCGGGGCCGGCTCAATGATCCCTACGTCGTTCTGCGGGACGTGGTGAGCCCTTCGTGTGGTTCACCCACCCAGGGGCGCCGAGTGCGGCTCATCGCCCGTACCTCAACGCCCGCGGCACACGAGGGGGAGCGGCGGTCTGCGGTGCGGTCGCCTCGGGCGCGGCCGTCCCCGGCACGGCGCTCCCCGCGTGACGAACGACCGCACCGAGCACCTGCTGACCTCGGCGACAGGGCGGATGAACGGCCTCAGGGGACCGAACCGTCAAGCGGGGAGGTGTCAGTGGCGGCGGTCAGACGGACGCGGCTGACGACGTCTTGGGCTGCCCTGTTGAAGGAGAGGACGCGGGCTGTGGTGGCCGGGGTGGGGGAGGCGAGCCAGGTGGAGATCCACTCCAGGGGCGGTGCGTCGCTGAACGGGATGTAGGTGACGTCGGAGCGGGAGTAGTAGCGGACCGCCTGGGCGCCCACCACGAAGGCGCCCTGGTCGGCACCGATCAGGAGCAGTGCCTCGTGGAAGGTCCCGAACTCGGGACCGCGTTCGATGGGCTTCCCGGCAGGGGTCAGCAGGGGTGTGCGTGCTGTGCGCCAGTAGTCGGGAACTGTCCGGGCCGCCTGCAGAAGCCTGACCGTGGCGAGATCCTCCAGGGACACGGTCTCGCGGCCGGCCAGGGGGTGACGGGAGGACACCGCCAGCATCCGGGGTTCGCTGAACAGGACCGGGCCGTTGATCATCCCCGGTTCCTGGTGAGGCAGGGAGACGATCAGCACCTCCACGTCCCCGTCGTGCAGTCGGGGGAACGCGTCGATGATCTGCAGTTCCCTGGGCAGGATGCGGGAGCCGGGGTTGCGCCGGGCGTACAACTCGGCGGCCTCGAAGACGAGCTGGCCCGAGGCGGCGCCGACGAAGCCGACCCGCAGGACGCTGTCGACACCCCGCGCGGTGTTGATCGCTCTCTCCAGCGCGGCCTCGATCTGCCGGCAGGCCGGAAGAAGATCGTCGTGAAGCTGCCGACCGGCCGCGGTGAGGCGGACCTGGCGGCTGGTGCGTTCGAACAGCGCTGTCCCCACACGGCGTTCCAGCTTCTTGATGGTCTGGCTGATCCGGCCGGTCGTCAGGTGCAGGCGTTCGGCGGTGCGGCCGAAGTGCAACTCCTCGGCCAGCGTCAGAAACGCCTCAAGTTCCAGCCGCTCCAGCACTGTTCCCCCCGATCATTGAGCGTGGCTAAACAAGCGTTCCACTATGTCACCTTGTTGACGTCCCACCCGCGTTGCAGGGTTGGTTCGCACGCAAGTTGACCGCCTTCGCTCCCAGGACAACGACATGTCCCCCCTGCCACGCACCCCTACGCCGGTGTTCGCCATGACCGCCCCGGTCAGCACGGTGACACCCATCCGTGGCCGTGGCCACGCCGTCGTCCGCGCCCGGCACCCGCACTGAGCACACCGGACATCACGCGAAGCGCAACCTGCAGCCGAATGGGCCCCGGCGCAGCCGAGGTCCTGGCACACACGCACGCACACGCACACGGCCTGAGACGAGTCGTCCCGGCCGATTTGGGAGATTCCATGACCCGCACCACCACCTCGGGCCGCCTCTGGTTCGTCACCGGCGCCTCCAGCGGCATCGGCCTCGCCCTCACCCGCGCCGCCCTGGACGCCGGCGACCGGGTCATCGGGGCGGCCCGCCGGACCGAGCCGCTCACCGCGCTCGCCGCCGAGTACCCCGGACGACTTGACGCCCTGACCCTCGACGTCACCGACCGCAGCGCGGTGTTCGCCGCCGTGGACCGGGCCACCCAAACGCACGGCCGGCTCGACGTGGTCGTCAACAACGCAGGCATCATGGGCAGCGGCACCGTCGAGGAATTCACCGAGACCGGCGCCCGCGCCCAGCTGGAAACCAACTTCTTCGGCGCGCTCTGGGTCACCCAGGCCGTCCTGCCCCACCTGCGCCGCCAGGGCGGAGGCCGACTCATACAGATCAGCAGCATCGGCGGCGTCATCGGTTTCGCGACCACCGGGCTTTACAGCGCCAGCAAGTGGGCGCTGGAGGGCATGTCGGAGGCACTCGCCCAGGAGGTCGCACCCTTCGGCGTCAAGGTCAGCATCGTCGAACCCGGCGGATACGCCACCGGCCTGTACACGTCCATGCGCACCGAACCCGCCCACCCCGCCTACGAACCCCTGCACACCGCGCTCGCCCAGATGTGGGGCGACGCCGAGGACGCCGACCCGGCCGGAGCAGCAAAGGTGCTGCTCAACCTCGCCGACAGCGACGATCCGCCGTTGCGGCTGATCCTCGGCAGCGCCATGTACGACGTCGCCCAGCAGGCCGCCGACAGCCGCAAAGCGATCTGGGCCTCCTGGGAGGAAGCCAGCCGCGCCGCAGACTGACGACGAGCAACCCGCGCCCGTCCTGTCACCTGAAGTGCCCGCACCGCCGCCGGGACGTCACCACCCGTACGCCGGCCGGAAACCAGCTCACCTTCGCAGTCACCCCTCCGGGCCCTCGCACGCCCCCCACCTCAGGCACCCGGCCCCCTACCAACTCAGGGTCCCCGCCTGCGCCCTCTCCGGTACTCCGCCTGCGCCGCCCTCAGGCATCCCGTCCCCGGCGCCGCCCTCAGGCATCCCGTCCCCGGCGCCGTCCTCAGGCATCCCGTCCCCGGCGCCGTCCTCAGGCATCCCGCGATCAGGAGAAGACCATGAACACCCCTGCTCTGCCGTCAGCACGGGGCATGCGGACGGCCACCTGGCTCACCGCCCTCGCCCCCGCCATCTGGGGCTCCACCTACCTCGTCACCACCCAACTCCTGCCCCCGGGCCGGCCCCTGCTGGCCGCGGTGCTGCGGGCCCTGCCCGCCGGGCTGCTCCTGCTGCTCATCACCCGGCGACTGCCGCGGGGCGACTGGTGGTGGAAGTCCGTGGTCCTCGGCGCGTTGAACATCGGCGTCTTCTTCGCCCTGCTCTTCATCGCCGCCTACCGACTGCCGGGCGGAGTCGCCGCCACCGTCGGGTCCGTCCAGCCACTGCTGGTGGCGGGCCTGTCCGCCGCCCTGCTCGGCCAGCGTCTGACCCTGCGGACCCTGCTGGCCTGCGTGACAGGCATCGCGGGAGTCGCCCTGCTGGTGCTCCGCGCCGACGCCCGCCTGGACGCCCTCGGGATCGCCGCCGCCCTGGGCGGTGCGATCGTCATGGCGAGCGGAGTCGTCCTCAGCAAGCGCTGGACCTCCCCGGCTCCGCTGCCGGCGACCACCGGATGGCAACTGGTCGCGGGCGGTCTGCTCCTGCTGCCGGTGGCCCTGTTCGTCGAAGGACCCCCGCCGGCCACTCTGAGCACCGAGAACCTGATCGGCTATGTCTACCTGAGCGTGATCGGCGCCGCGTTCGCCTACACCCTGTGGTTCCGCGGCATCAGAACACTCTCCCCGATCAAGGTCACCTTCCTCGGCCTGCTCAGCCCCCTGGTCGCCGCCAGTCTCGGGTGGATCGCCCTGGGACAACAGCTCACCGTGCCGCAGCTGCTGGGCGGCGCACTCACCCTGGCCGCGGTGACACTCGCCCAGCTTCACCCCTCCCGACCCGCCCCGTCCCGTGCACCGGCCGGGCGCCCCGCACCCCCGGTCCCGGCGGGCCGGATTCGAATCCACTGAGGAGAACCGCATCATGCGCATCACCGTCTTCGGAGCCGGCGGAGGCGCCGGCAGCCGGATCGTCGCCGAAGCCATCGACCGCAATCACCAGGTCACCGCCGTCACCCGCAACGCGACCCGCTTCGCGGCCCTCCATCCCGGCGCCCGGCATGTCGTCGGAGACGCCCTTGACCCCGACACCGTCGCCGCGCTGAGCAGCGGGCAGGACCTGGTGATCAGCGCCACCCGGCCGGCGCCCGGACAGGAACAGGACCTCGCGGAGACCGCCCGCGCCTTGCTGGCCGGCCTCTCCCGCACCGGCGTCCGGCTGATCCTGCTCGGAGGCGCAGGGAGCCTGCGCCTGCCGGGCGAGCGGGAACGCACGGTAGTGCAGGGCCCGGGCTTCCCAGCCGACTGGCGGCCGATCGCCCTGGCCTGCAACGAACAACTGGCGGTCTGCCAGGCCGATGGGCACGTCGACTGGGCCTACCTCAGCCCGGCCGCCGTCCTGGAACCGGGCAGCCGCACCGGCACCTACCGGGTCGGCACCGACGAACTCCTGGTGGACGCCGACGGCAACTCCACCATCTCCATGGAAGACCTCGCCGTGGCCGTACTGGACGAGGCAGAACACCCCGCACACCACCGCGCACGCTTCACCGTCGGCTACTGAGCCTTCGCGGCGGTGCCGCTCGACGACGTGGACGGCGGCGGAGCATGACGCCGAGCCAGGCCGGATCGACCCCCGCGACCTCCTCCTGTCGCGTCCATGGCGCGGCGGAGACCCGGCCCGGTGTGGGGCCGGTGACCGGCCCGGGGGCGGCCGCGCGTCTCGACGCGGCAGCGCGGCGAAGGCGTTCGCGGCCGGCACCGACGGGGAGCAGCTCACCGACGCTGACACACAAAGACGAGTCCCCGGCCGAGCATCGACCTGCCGCGCCTCGCGCTGCGCCCGCCGCCCGGGCCGGACGGCCTTCCTTCCCGCGGCTGCCACGCAAGCGGCGCCGCTGACCCCACCGCTTTCACGACGACCACGACCGTCTGCTCAGGAGAACCCCGTGACCTTCACCGCCACCGTCTTCATCGGCACCAGCCTCGACGGCTACATCGCCCGCCCGGACGACGACATCGAATGGCTGACCTCACGCGGCGAGCGCGCGGGGGACCTTGGCTTCTTCGAGTTCCTCGACTCGGTCGACGCCGTGATCATGGGCCGCAACACCTACGACAAGGTCGCCGGCTTCGGCGAGGAGAACTGGCACTTCGGTGACCGCCATGTCGGCGTCCTGAGCACCACCCTGCCCCAGGACGCCGACCCGCGCATCACCGTCTACCGCGACATGGACGGCCTGGTCGCCGACCTCGACAAGCGCGGGACCAAGCACGTCTACCCCGACGGCGGACGCCTGATCCAGAGCTTCATCCGCGCCGGACGTATCCAGCACTTCGTCATCAGCGTCGCCCCGGTCCTGATCGGCGCCGGCCACCGGCTCTTCGGCGAACTGCTCAAGGACGTCCCGCTGCGCCTGGACTCGGCCGCCGACGCCGGCGGCGGCTTCGCCCAGCTGCGCTACACCGTGGAGACGTAACGGCACGCCGGGGGCAACCGCACGCGCAGAGCACCGCAACTGCCGGCCCGGACGAACCGTTACAGCCGTCGGCAGCAGACGGCCGGTACACAGAGCAGGTGGTAGTCGTCGGCCAGCTCGTCGTAGAACCGTGTCACCGACTTCTCGGGCACGGCCCGAGCCACTTGGCCCGCTACGGCGGCTGACGATGCGGGACGCAGACGCCTCATCCGGTGTCCGGGCATGACAAGCTGTGCTCTCCACTGTCCGAACCCAGGAGGTCAACATGACCGCAGCGTCCGCATCACACGAAGGTTCGGAGCCGGCTGACGTCGAGGGCACTTCCCTCTCGCCCGACGAAGACGGTCAGTACGATCTGAAGCGCAAGTTCCGGGAGGCCCTGGCGCGCAAGCGCGGTATGCAGGCGGACTCCGCCGAACTCGCTGCGAACACCGACGCGTCAAAGGTCCGCGGCGCGCACGGCCCGGCGTCGAACCAGCGGTCCTTCCGACGCAAGAGCGGCGGCTGAGTCCAGAGGAGCCGCCGGCGGCCGGACACGGTCGGAAGCTCCTGCTCCGGGTACCGCTTGTCCGTGGCGTGGGTGCGGATATGGGTGGGGGATCTGATGGATGCCGAGTGGGACGGCTGCGGCCGTTCCCCTCGGCCGGTAAGGGGGCCCGCCGGGCCGGTGGCGGCGTCTGGCGCTTCCGTGCCCGTCGGAAGATCCTCGACGGGAGATCCCCGAGCAGTGCCGTCATGACCCGACGCCGCCCGAATGCGCGAACCGCCGGCTCGGCGAACCAGTGGCTCAAGCAGGGGACCGGGTCGTAGACAACTGCGGCCATGAGCGGGGCGAAGAACTTCTCGGGCAGGCTGACCCTCTCCAGCGGCGGCCTTCGGACCGCATGGGCCAGGTGCCGAGCACGTGGATCTTCCGGTACGTCTGTCCCGGTCTCGAGGCCCAGCGGTCGAGCCCAGGGGTCTGCCGCTGGAGGCCCGAGCCCTGCTGATCACGGCATATGGGCATACGCACTTGACGATACGACAGCTGGCTCCGTCGTTCCGGATCTCCAAGTCGGCCGCAGACCGGATCATCGACCACCTCGGTTCACTGCTGGCGCTCCGGCAGTCAAGGCGGTTCCGTATGGCACTGTGCCGATCGTGGATGGAACCTTGGTGCCGGCCCGCGACGGCACGATCGCCGACCAGCCCAAGGCATCCCATGTCGCTGGCGGGTCACTCCTGCCGCCCGCCCATGCGCGCGGAAATTGTGGACTGCTAGGACATCGGGGAGCAGTAGGCCGGACTCGTTCGCCTTGTTGCCGGCCTTCTGGAGCATCAGGTGCCGATCGGCGAGACCGCGGGCGCCGAGAGCGCTGCGACGGCCGAGGTCTGGGGTACCTGGACCGCGCTCGCTCCCGGCCTCACCCGATGCCTCGGCGACCATCACGATGGCCCCGGGTTGGGGTTGATCGAGTACGCCACACCGTCCCGCTGCCCGGATCCTCCGTCGGAAACGACACGGCACTGGCTGATCTCCTGTCCCGTGGGTCACCTGTACGCGCTGTGGCCAGGTAATGGCACGTGAGCATGCCCAAGAGCCCTGGGGCGACTGCCGCAGACGGCCTTGTCCTAGTTCCGATCGCCGCACGAGCCGGACAAGCAGACACCCGCCCGCCTCCGCAGAGGGGGGAGGGGCCCTGCCGACCACCACCGAAGGTGCTCACAGCCTTGCGGCACACGCCGGGCGGTCGTAGGACGCCCGAGGTTCGCGCGGGTGACCTGACCGCGGCGAGGTGAATGTGCGAGACCATCGTCCGGGCGCTCAGCCGGTCGGAATACTCACCAACCGAGTCCCGCTCGAGCCAGCCGGTCCAGGGCCTCGTCGAGCACGTGGCCCGGCTGCCCCAGTAAGAGCCGCACGTATGCCTCCGAGGGGATGGCGCGCAGGGCGTCCACTAGTCAACTCAAGGGCGCCACTGCCGGACGCGCCTTGCCCTGGCGGGGGTTCGCTGGGGCAAGGCCGCGTGGTGCGCAGGCCGCGGATGCTGGTCAGGACAGGGACGTGTACTTCTGCCATCCTGTGCCGATCTTCACCCGCGTGGTGAAGGTGCCTGTTCCTGTGCCGCAGTACCGGTACAGGGCACCGGTGGTGTCGCGGGCGATCAGGTCGGCCTTGCCGTCGCCGGTGATGTCACCGACGCCGACGACGGTGTCGTACGCGCTGCCCCAACCACTGGACAGTTTCACGCGGGCGGTGAAGGTACCGTTGCCCCTGCCGTTGTACCGGTACAGGTTGTTGTGCGTGTCCTGCACGAGGAGATCGCCGTTGCCGTCGCCGTCGAGGTCGCCGGCACCCACGATCTTCTTGTAGATCTTCCAGTCGTCGGCGAGTTTCACGCGCGCGCCGAACCTACCGGTACCGGTGCCCTTGTACAGGTAGACGGTGCCGGTCGAGCTGTTGCGGGCGATGAGGTCGGGCACACCGTCGTGGGTGAGGTCGCCGGACGAGGTCATGACGTCGTACTGGTTCCAGCCGGTGCCGAGCGCCGTGTACGGCGCCGTGGGCTTCGGCGCTGTGCCGCAGGCGGGCTTGTACAGCCGCAGCGTTCCGTCGCCGGGACGGACAAGGACGTCGGCGCACCGGTCGCCGGTGAGGTCTCCGACCGGCACCGCCCGGGCCGAGGTTGGCCAGCCGCTCGAGGAGACGGTCCCGGAGAACTTCCCGGTCCCGTCGCCCGGGTGGAAGGTGAAAGTGCCGCTGGAGTTCGTCGTCAGCAGGTCACCGATGCCGTCCGGCAGCGACGAGGTCCCGACGTGGTCGCGCCACGCCGCCGTGCCGCCCGTCAGACGAAGAGTGCCGGACCGAACCAGTGCCGGACCCTGCCCGTCCGCAGGCTGAGCGGTCAGCGTCCAGGTGTACGGGCCATTGGGAAGCAGTCCGCCGGCCGTGTCACGGCCGTCCCACTTCGCCGCGACCGAGTACTCCTCCGCTCCACCGCCGCGCGTGGCCACCAGCCGGCCTGTCGCCTTGTGCCGTATCTCCAGCTTCCAGGAGGCGGCCGGCTCGGACAGCCACCATTCCCCGCGCCAGGAGACGGGTGTCGTATCTGTCTCGGCGCCGACGGTGACGTTCCGGTACGGGGACACCAGAGCCGATGCCGGCTGGCCGATGTCGAGAACGCGGACGTCTTGGCCGGGCGTGGTGTAGGCGAGGTCACCGGTGCGGGGGTCGAGCGCGACGAGCCCCGCGGCATCGGTCGCCCACTGCCGTACGGCGGCGCCGGTCTGGAGTCCGTAGACCGCCAGTCCCTGCCCGTCCCGGACGGCGAGGCGACCGTCACCGAGAAATGCCTGCCCGGTGGCGGCGAGCGGAATGCTCTTCCTCGCCTGGAGGTCGTACACGCCTGCCGTATCCGAAGCACTGGTGTTGCACTTCCAGTACAACCACCGGCCGACGGCCTGCAGTTCGAAGGTGTTCGTGCACCGGCCGCCCACCGCCAGCGAGGTCAGTGGGGCGCCGGTGCGTGCGTCCTTGGCCGTCACCGTGCCGTTCGGGGCCGCGGTGAACAGGGTGGTGCCCCACAGAGCGCTCGTGCGGAAGGGCTCCTTGTAGAGGACCTTGCCGGTGTCGATGTCGACGACCCGCAGTTCCTCGCTCCCGCCCGCGGGCGTACCGGCAACCAGCACCAGGTTTCCGGAGACCCCCAGAATTCTCAGCTGCGGGTCGGAGTCATCGGTGGAGTCCTGAAGCCCTGTCTCCCGCACTGTGCCGGGGAACGCCTCACCCCTGCCGACGACGAAGAGCCGGGGCTTCCAGTCGCCGACGTCGTCGTACATCACGCCTCGGTAGACGGTCCGGCCGTCCCCCGTGGCATACAGCTCCGGGCACAGCCCGCGGGCGTCGCCGCACCTCTCGTGCCATGCGGGAAGGGTGCCGGCCGGCACGCGTGCGCCGTATCCTGGCGCGGTCGCGGTGAGCGGCCGACGGTACGGCAAGCTCGCTGCGTCGCCGCTCTCCAGAGTGCTGACCGTGCCGTGGTCGAGTGTCAGCCGCTGGACCTGCAGGGGAACGGGCGCGATGGGCAGCACACGAGTCGCGTACGGCACACCGTCGGCGGAAGCGGTGATGGCCTGATAGCCGTAGTCCTGCGCGGACCGGCCGCCGACGAGTTGCACACCGCCGTCCGGCCGGATGGTGACACGGTCCGCCACCGCGCGTGCGAGCAGTGGACGCTCGGACGCGCCGTCGAAGGCAGCCGCCACGATCCGCCAGACGCAGGCCCCCGTCGTCCTCGACCCCAGCGAGGGGTCGTAGCGGGCGACGACCAGCGAATCGCCGACCACTCCCACGACCTTGGCGTCGGTCAGGTCGATCCGCGTCTCGCGCACGGGTGCGTCGAACCGGCCCTGTTCGTAGATCCGTACGCCGCCGGCCTGGCGGACGACCACATGCCGGGCTGTCACGTCGATGCTCGCGTAACTGCCGATGGTGGACGGCAGAACAGTGGCCTGCGCGCTGTGCACGTCGACCCATACGGTCAGCCCCGCGTCCTGACCGGGCATCTTCAACAGCGCGAGGAAGCCCCGCAGGCCGGACCGCCCGACAGAGAGAATGGAGGCGCCCTCGGGAAGGCCGGTCACCCGGCGATCCACCGTGGCCCCGTTCTCACTGCTGAGCAGATGGAACTCGGACCACTGCCCGTCAGCCGTGACGCCGCCCCTGGTCACCACGGTGGTACCGACCGTCCTGTCGTAGGTCTGGCCAGCAGGGACGGTGACGGTGGCGGTCTCATCGGTGACCATGTTCCGCAGCACGACGTTCCGGCCGCCGGCCGACCGCAGCGCCACGACGTCCGACGCGGCTCCGTAGTACTCGACGGGGTCGGTCGGATGTGTGCCTTCGAGCTTCCGTGTCACTCCGTCGACACCCGTCCACTCCAGGCCGCCGGGACCACCGGTGGCGGTGGAGAAGTGCAGGAATCCCGAGGGCCCGACGCTCGCCACGGAGCCGTACCCCGGCGTGACGCGCAGGGTCGCGGGAATCGTGGTCTCGCCGAACGTCCCCTTGCCAGCAGCCTGCGCCTCCCAGGCGACCGGGCCGACGGTCAACGACAGCGCCACGGCCACGGCGGCGGCCCCGCGCAGACGTGCAACGGCATGATGAGCCAAGGTAGATCCTCCCCAAGGACACGCGGCAGGCCATGCACCGCTCCCCAGCGTTGCCGGGCCCCTGGCGTTGCATCTGCCTCATCGAAAGTCAGGTGATCTTACAGTCCGCCTTCACGTCATCAGGAGGGTCCCCGACGGCCTGAGTAGCAGAACCTGCCACATCCCCTGCGGAGCCGGCACCACCCGGGCATCAGCGGATGCGCAACGCCCCATAGCTCGACTTCGACCTGTAGCCACCGGCGGGTGATCTCACCCGGCCGCCCGTGTGTGACTGAGCACTTCAGCTGGCGGACGAGCGGTCGAGCTGGTGAGCTGAACGGCGGTTCGCCCGACCGATCCCACCGGCGTCCCGAGCAGCTCCCGACGCACGAACCGACGTGCTCAGTCCGTCGGGGGAGCGTCGGGAGAGGCCGTTCCTGTCTCAGCCCAGTCCGACCAGTTCGGCGATCGTCCCGCCGAGTACCCGATCGCGCACTTCGCCCGGGCTGGTGACCCGTTCCACGAGCGCCCGGGCGAGGACCGGGTCGCCGTACGGTGCGTCCGAGCCGAACAGGGTCCGGTCCGGGATCTCCTTGATCGCCAGTCGTACCGCGAAGACGATGTTGGCCGTCGACAGCTCCAGGTACATGTTCGGAGTGTCCCGCACCAGTTCGAGGGCCTGCATCCAGTGCTGTCCTCCCAACTGACTGACCACCAGTGGAACGTCGCGGTACCGGCGGGCCAGCGCGGCCAGCGTTGCCAGGTCCTCCGCAGTGGTCGGCGCGGATCCGTGCACGACGACGGGCAGTCGCCCTTGGTCGGCCGCCGCCTGGAGGACCGGTTCGACCAGCTCTGCCCTTCCCGGCGGCGGTGTCAGCTCTCCGATCCCGTGCAGTCCGCGCCCGATCACCTCCTGCTCCACGATCTCGGCCGTCTCCCGCGCTCCCAGACCCAGCGGCACCGACAGGAAGCCGATGAACCGGTCCGGCAGCGCGGCAAGCGCGGCGTCCAGCTCCCGCCACGCCTCCCGGTACGCCTCGACCGTGTCGGCCCGGCCTTCGAGTGCCTTCGCCAGGACGGCCATCTCCCGGCGCAGGCCGGCCAGGTCGCCGGCCCGCTCCGGGTGTGGCCGGGTGGCGAACAGGACGGCGCGGTCGACTCCGGCCTCGTTCAGCAGTCCCACGTGCGCCGAAACCGGTTCGTGGACGTGGCTGTGCGCGTCGATGATCACTGATTCGTTCCCTCCGTCTCGACCGGCCCGGAATTCGGCCGGTCAGAGCACTGTTGCTCCCTGACACGGTTGGAAGGTCAAGTCGAAAGGAACGTATTGGTGCTGATCGGGGAGCTCGCACGCCGAACCGGAGTCAGCGAACGGCTGCTCCGCTACTACGAGCGGACGCAACTGATCCATGCCGAGCGCCGCGCCAACGGCTATCGCGAATACGACGACCAGACGGTGGAGACGGTGCGCCGCGTGCGCGCCCTGCTCGCCGTCGGCCTGCCCACCCGCGTCATCCGCCAGGTCCTGCCCTGCACCCACGACTCGACGATGCTGCGCCCCTGCCCCGGAGTCCTCACCAGCCTGCGCGAGCAGCTGGAGATCCTCGACCAGCGCGCCGCCGAGCTGGAGAACGCCCGCCGCCTGCTGCGCCAGACGATCGCCGCCACCGAGGACACCGAGGACGCGGCCGGCCGGACTCCAACGCCGGGCACAGGAATACCGTCGTCCCGCTGAGTGCTCGCCGGTGCGGACCACAGCCGACCTCTCGGCGTTTGGGCTGAGAACTCGAGCGATGGCGGTCGGAACGGTCCGATTCGAACCGCCGGGCCAGGGCCGGTTGGTCGAGGGTGGGCGCGCCCCGGCCCGCGCTGCGCTTCGCCTCGGCGAGCGGCGCGGTGAGCACCGGAGGGCCCAGCAGCCGGCCGACGCGCAGGGCAGGGGCCAGGGACTTGCTGACGGTGCCGATACAGACCACCCGGTCGGCACTGATGCCCTTCATAGAGCCGACCGGTTTACGGTCGTAGCGGAGCTCGGTGTCGTGATCGTCCTCGATGACATGAACGTCGCGGCGCCCCGCCCGGGCGAGCAGGGCGTGACGGCGTCCGGGGCGAGGAGGCCACCGGTGGGCCACTGGTACGCAGGGGTGACGATCACGCGCGAGCGCCCCTCACCTCCAGAGCCGCCACGTCGATGCCGCGCGCGTCGACCGGGACGGGGACCGGGATGTGGCCCGCCGCACGGACGGCCGCGCTCGTCGATGCGGGACTGCCGGCATCCTCATGTGCGACGGCACGGACGTCGGCGCGGGCCGGTATCTGGAGGGCGAGGGCCAGTCCCCTGGGGCGTAGCCCGAGCCGATGAGAGTGCGGTCCGGTTCGGTGGGGGTCGAGCGGCTCCGGCGCAGGTAGGCGGCGACGACCCTGCGCTGCTCACCACTGCTCCGGTCGAGGCCCGGCAGCAGCCCGGGCGACAAACCGGCCTACTGCACATTCATGGAATTGGATCTTACCGGTGATCCGGTCACTCCCTAGTGTCGGCGGCATGACTCCTGCCGCCGACCCGACCCCCGTCCCGGAATCCACCGCCGCGACGGCTCCCGCACCGGCGCGACCACCCTTGCTCAGCCGCGCCCCGTTGCTGCGGCTCGTGAGCGTGGTGGCCGTGACGGTGAGCTTCTTCCTGCTGCTGTCGGCGGTGCCTACGCACGCCGATCGCGGTGTGGCGGCCCTCGCGACGAGCACACTCATGCTGTCCCCGGTGCTCGGCGAGCTGGCCGGTCCCCGCATCTTCGGCCGGTACGGCCACCGGGGGCCGCCGACGGCCGGGTTGCTCATGTCGGGCGCCCTCGCGCTCACCCTGCCCTTTGACGACGGTGCGGCGTGGACCGCGTCGATGTGTCTGGTACGTGGTCTGGCATCGGGCCTCACGACAGTGGCCCGCGGCGCTCTGACCGTGGCCCTGATCCCCGCCGAGCGCCGGGTAGACGGGCCGGCCCTCGGCGGCACGGCCGCACCGGGCCCGGCGCTGCGTGATCGCCGGGCCGCAGCGTGAACGGCCCGGCTTACGAGGCGCACCCCGCTCACCTCCGGGTGGGGGCCGACGGCGCGGTCGGACGAGTGCGACGGTCACATCACGGTCCCCGCCGAGGCGGTAGGGGAGTTCCGGTGAGCCGGCAGCCGGCCTTCGCGGACGATGCCATCGGCTGTGTCGTCGGCTCCGGTGCCCGCCTCCTACGCACCGCGTCTCGCCTGTCCGACACGGCGGTGCGTGCACCGTCGGCGTTGCCGGGGTGGACGCGCGGCCACGTCCTGGCGCATGTCGCCCACGCCGTCGACGCGTACGTGTGGTTGCTGGGGCTCGCGCACACCGGCTGTGAACCGGGGCCGCGCACGGACGCGGCGGCGCTCGCGTCGGCGGTCGAGCGGGACGCCCTGCTGCCCGCCGACGGCATCACGACCCGGTTGCGGCACGACCTGGACCGGTTCTCCGTCCGGGCCCGCGCGATGCCCGCCCCCGCCTGGGAGCGGCTGGTGCCGGCGCAGGCCGGCTGGTGGCACCCCGCCTGGTACGTCCTGCTGCGCTGTCTGCGCGAGTTGGAGACCCATCACCTCGACCTGGGCACCGGCCACGGCACCGGGCAGTGGCCCGACGCCTACGTCGTCTGGGCACTGGACGACACCCTCGCGACCCTGCGCGCCCAGGGCTTCCCGCTCGCCGCGGTGGAGGCCGTGGACCTCGGCCGGCGCTGGTCCCTGGCGCCGGAAGGGGCCTCGGTCGCCGGGGCCGGGCACCAGGTGCTCGGCTGGCTCACCGGGCGGACTCCGGCCGGCACGCTGACGGCCGACCGCCCGGCAGGTCTCCTGCCGCGCCCGCCGGCGTGGCCCCAGCCGCCGCTGCCCGGCTGGGGCAACGTCGGCGACGAGCCGTGAGTGCGGGGCGCCGGTCGGGTAAACCGGGGCTGACGCATCCGGCGGGTGCCCATGGTCAGCCGGGGCTGCTGCCCTGGGACG
>NZ_WWJT01000574.1 GCF_009865385.1 Streptomyces sp. SID486
GGCCGCCGGGGGCACCGGGGCCGCCGGGGGCACCGGGGAGGACCGCGTCCAGGTCACCCGACGCGCCCAGCTCCGCTACGACGGCACCGACACCACCCTCACCGTCGAGCTGGCCGAGCCCGACGCCATGAGGCACGCCTTCGAAGAACGTCATCGCGCCACGTACTCCTTCACGCTGGACCGACCCGTCGTCGTGGAAGCCCTCTCCGTCGAAGCCACCGGCATCACCGCACCCCCCGATCTGTCCGCCCTCGCCCCGTACACCGGTGCCTCCCGCGCGCCGCGCGCCGTCCGGCTCCACACCGGCGGCGCCTGGCGGGACGTACCCCTCCACGACCGGGAGGCCCTTCCTCCCGGCGAGACCGTCCCCGGCCCCGCGATCATCACCGAGGCCGGCGCGACCACCGTCGTGGACGACGGCTGGCGGGCCGCCGCGACCGATGACGGGCATCTGCTCATGGAACGCACGGCGGTCACGCAGAGTTCCGAAGCCGACACGCAGGCCGACCCGGTCCTGCTCGAAGTCTTCAACAACCTCTTCATGTCGATCGCCGAACAGATGGGTGCGCGACTGGAGTCCACGGCCCAGTCCGTCAACATCAAGGAGCGGCTCGACTTCTCCTGCGCCCTGTTCGACCCGGACGGGAACCTGGTGGCGAACGCCCCCCACATCCCCGTCCACCTGGGCTCCATGGGAACAAGCGTCAAGGAGGTCGTCCGCCGTCGTGGCTCCGCCATGCGGCCGGGCGACAGCTACGCCGTCAACGACCCGTACCACGGCGGCACCCATCTGCCGGACGTCACCGTGATCACCCCCGTCTTCGACACCGACGACGCGTCCGACACGCACGGTGAACCGCGGATCCTGTTCCACGTGGCCTCACGCGGCCACCACGCCGAGATCGGCGGCATCGCCCCCGGCTCCATGCCGGCCCTCAGCCGCACCATCGAGGAGGAGGGCGTCCTCTTCGACAACTGGCTCCTCGCCGACGACGGCCGCCTCCGCGAGGAGGAGACCCGCCGGCTGCTCACCGAGGCCCCCTACCCCTCCCGCAACCCGGACACCAACCTGGCCGACCTGCGCGCCCAGATCGCCGCCAACCGCAAGGGCGTCGACGAGGTCCGCCGCATGATCGCCGAGTTCGGCCTCGACGTCGTCCAGGCATACATGCGGCACGTCCAGGACAACGCCGAGGAGGCCGTCCGCCGCGTCATCGACGCCCTGGACGACGGCGAGTACGCCTACGAGACCGACTCCGGCGCCGTCATCCGGGTCGGTGTCCGCGTCGACCGCGCCGAACGCCGGGCGACCATCGACTTCACCGGCACCTCGGCCCGGCTCGCCACCAACTTCAACGCGCCCCTCGCCGTCGTCGACGCGGCCGTCCTGTACGTCTTCCGCACCCTGGTCGCCGACGACATCCCGCTCAACGACGGCTGTCTGCGCCCCCTGGACATCGTCGTCCCGCCCGGGTCGATGCTCGCTCCCGAACCGCCCGCCGCCGTCGTCGCGGGCAACGTCGAGACCTCGCAGGCCATCACCGGCGCCCTCTACGCGGCGCTGCGCGTCCAGGCCGAGGGCTCCGGGACGATGAACAACGTCACCTTCGGCAACGAGCGGCACCAGTACTACGAGACCGTCGCCTCCGGATCCGGCGCGGGTGACGGCTTCCCCGGCGCCGACGTGGTCCAGACCCACATGACCAACTCCCGGCTCACCGACCCGGAGATCCTGGAGTGGCGGCTGCCGGTCCGGCTGGAGGAGTTCGCCGTCCGGCGGGGGAGCGGGGGCACGGGCCGGTGGCGCGGCGGCGACGGCGCCGTACGCCGCATCCGGTTCCTCGAACCGATGACCGTCTCCACGCTCTCCCAGCACCGTCGCGTGCCGCCGTACGGCATGGCCGGCGGCGCCCCCGGAGCGCTCGGCGCCAACCGGGTGGAGCGGGCCGACGGCTCGGTCACCGACCTCGGGGCCAGCGGCTCGGCCGACGTCGGCCCCGGCGACGTACTCGTCATCGAAACCCCCGGTGGCGGCGGCTACGGCCGACCGTCACCCGACACCCATCAAGCAGGAGAAGAGATCGATGATCTTCGGGCGTTCTGAGCGCGGCAAGCCCCCGGTCGAGCCCGTCACGCTCAAGATCCTGGTGGCCGGCGGCTTCGGCGTGGGCAAGACGACCCTCGTCGGCGCGGTCAGCGAGATCAGGCCGCTGCGCACCGAGGAACTGCTCACCGAGGCCGGGCGGCCCGTCGACGACACCAGTGGAGTGGAGGGCAAGCACACCACCACGGTGGCCATGGACTTCGGCCGCATCACGCTGCGCGAGGACCTGGTGCTCTACCTCTTCGGCACGCCCGGGCAGGAACGGTTCTGGTTCATGTGGGACGAACTGTCCGAAGGTGCCCTCGGCGCGGTCGTGCTCGCCGACACCCGCCGCCTGGAGGACTGCTTCGCGGCCATCGACTACTTCGAGCGGCGCTCCATCCCGTTCCTCGTCGGCGTCAACTGCTTCGAGGGGGCCGCCCGCTACCCCGGCGAGTCCGTCCGCCAGGCACTGGACCTGGACGACGACGTGCCCGTCCTGCTGTGTGACGCCCGGGACCGGGCGTCGGTCAAGGAGGTCCTCATCGGGCTCGTCCGGCACGCGATGGACCACGCGTCCGACCGCCGCCAGGCCGTCGGCTGACCGGTCTGACACGGCCCGTACCCCCGCCGACCGGGGTACGGGCCGTGGTCCTGTGCGGAGCGCCCCCGCCCCCGCCCACGCTCCCGCCCACGCGCGCGTGCGCCGGCCCGGCGCCGCTACGCCCCGCCCTCCCCGAGCCGGCCGAAGCTCCCCTCCACGGCCCTGCGCCGGTTCCGGTACTCGCGGTCCCGGACCGGCGCCTCCGTCGCCGGCGTCCTGTGCGCCTCCCGCTGCCAGTTCGGCCGCGGCTCGCCCAGGTCGCGCCACACGCCGGTGGCCACCCCGGCCGCGCAGGCGGCCCCCAGGCAGGTCGCCTCCGGCACCCGGGGCCGGATCACCGGCACGCCGAGGACGTCCGCCTGGCGCCGCACGAGCAGCGCGTCGCCGGGCATGACGCCGTCGGGCTTCAGCGTGTTCTCGCCGGTGCCCGCGTCGGGCCAGGTCTGCCCGAACAGGGCGGCCTGCTGATCGACCAGCGCCGAGGCCACGGGAACCCCGGACAGCTGCCCGACCGCGGTGCCGTACACCTCGGCGGAGGACCTGATCTCGGGCAGCACGGCCTCGGGCACGTTCAACGCGGACAGCAGGAAGGGGTCCCACCGGAGGGTGTCCAGGTTCATCAGCATGGTGCGGGCGGCGTTCGTGACGCCGGTGACGTGCCGGCCGCCGTCGGCGCCACCCGTGAGGTTCCAGATCAGCCAGGAGTCGACGGTCCCGAACGCGATCTCGCCGCTTTCGGCCCGCCGGCGCAGGCCGGGCACGTGGTCCAGCAGCCAGGCCGCCTTGGGGCCCGCGCGGCAGGCGGCCAGGGACAGGCCGGTCAGCTCGCGGAACCGGTCCTCGCCGTCCGCGCCGCCCAGCTCGTCGCAGAGCGCCGCGGTGCGGGTGTCCTGCCGGACGAGGGCGTTGTGCACGGGCTTGCCGGTGGCGCGGTCCCACAGGACCGTCGTATCCCGCTGGTTGGTGATGCCGAGGGCGCTCAGCCGGTCGGCCCGCAGCCCCGCCCGGGCGAGCGCGCCGGCGACCACGGCCTGCACCTTGGACCAGATCTCGGCGGCGTCGTGCTCCACCCAGCCCGGCCGGGGACGGATCTGCCGGTGTTCGCGCCGGTCGACGGCGACGATCGCGCCGCTGTGGTCGAAGACGGCGCAACGGCTGGACGTGGTGCCCTGGTCGATGGCGGCGACGTACGTGCCGGCGGTGTCCGTCATGGCTGTCCCTGGGTCGCTGGGGATGGACG
This sequence comes from Streptomyces sp. SID486, assembly GCF_009865385.1. GTDB lineage: Bacteria > Actinomycetota > Actinomycetes > Streptomycetales > Streptomycetaceae > Streptomyces. Next base: position 3,928 of record NZ_WWJT01000574.1, read on the forward strand.
GGAGCCCTGTGGGTTGCCGGGGTGGACATGGACGGGGGTGGACGGGGGTGGACGGGGGCCGTGGTGGCGGAAGCCGGGGCGGCGGTGCCCGGCGGTCGTGGGCGGACGGTTCCCTTGGTGACTTCAGCCGAAGGCAGGGAGGAACCCGCGCCCCGCCCGGCGTCCGTGACGAGCGTGCCGTCGCAGCCGGATCGCAGCGGAGAGCCGGTCCGTGGAGCGGGACGGACCCGTGCCGCGGTGTCCGGCGACTCCGGGAACGTACGGCGATGCGGGCTGACACCGGGAAGTGTTCACCGGCGTCCCGGGGGCGTCAAGGTGGTGGACGGCGACGGTGACACCGGCCCGCGCGGCGCCCTCGCGGGGCGCGGGCGCGGCGACGGACGCGTGTGCCAGGGGCGCTGCGGGGGGCTTACCACCGTGGCTCGGCTGTCGCGTGCCCGGCCGGTGCCGCGGCCGGGTGCCCCGGGCCGCCGCGCCGGACCTCGTGGCCGGGGAACCCGGCGCGCCCGAGCACCCAGCTCGCCCCGGTGAGCGCCTTGGCCGCCTTCTTCAGCACAGCGAGCTGGGCGGCGGCCTGGTGATGGTCGCCCACACTGCCCGGACCGCAGACGACGGTCGCCAGGGACAGCGTGACCGGCCGGCCGGCCGCCACCCAGGAGGAGTCCAGCACCGCCGTCACGAGCGGAGGCAACGCCTCCTCGTCGGCCAGGACCAGGAAGTCGTCCCCACCGATGTGCCCCACGCGCGCGTGCCCCACCACCGCCCGCTGGAGCGCGCCGCCCACCGCACGGATCAGCTCGTCGCCGACGGCGAACCCGGCCGTGTCGTTGACCTGTTTGAAGTGGTCGATGTCCAGCCAGCTGAGCGCGAACGGCCGGCCGTCGCGGATGCGCCGGCCCACCTCGCCCACGATCGCGTCCGAACCCGGCAGCCGGGTCAGCGGGTTGAGGCCGGCCGCCTCCTCGACCCGGCTCTCGGCCAGCGCGCGCACCAGATCGGCCAGCCGTACGACCCCCACGCACCGGCCGTGTTCGTCGACCACCGCCACGTCGTCGGACGTCCGGTCCCGGTCGCCCACCGCCACCACCTCCAGCACCTCCCAGGCCGTGGCGTCGGCACCGACCGTGCGGGGAGCGTCGCCGAGCTTGCGGGCCGGCCGGTCGGCGTAGAGGGCGTGTCCGTAGCGGCCGGACATCGACAGCAGGAAGCGTGAACGGTGCACGGACCGGACGGGCCGGCCGGCCGGGTCCACCAGCAGCACCCCGGAGACCTCCGGCGAGCCCGTCAGCAGGGCCCGCACCTGCCCGGCCGAGGCGGTCAGCGGCAGCACGGCGGCGGGCCGCACGAACTCCCGCACCGACGGCCCGGAGCGCGGCGCGGACACGGCACCGGGGGTCAGGGACGGCACGTACACGTCCGCCGCGGGAATCCGGGCCGGGGGCGCGAACAGCTCGCCCTGGGCCAGCTGCGCACCGGCCGCCAGGGCCGCCGCGCACTGGAGTTCGGTCTCCACCCCCTCCACCCCGACCAGGGCGCCCAGTCCCTCGCACAGCGTCCGCATCGCCCGCACGGCGGCCGGCCGGGCCAGCAGCGAGGCGTCGAGCTTGACCAGGTCGGGGGAGAGGTCGGTGAGCAGCCTGAGCGGTACGTCGCCGTCCCCGACGCCGTCCGCGCTGATCCGGAAGCCCTGCTCGCGCAGCGCGGCCACCGCCTCCAGCAGGGCCCGCTGCGGCACGTGCGTGTAGGGCGGGACGATGTCGAGGGTGATCTCCCAGGGCATGCGTCCGGCCGCGCGTACGGCGCCGTGCAGTGGCGTGAGGCCGCCGAGGTCGGCGAGCGTGGCCGCGAACACGTTCAGGTGCAGGGGCAGCAGCGTCTCCTTGCGTGCCGCCGCACGCAGGGCCAGCACGGCCAGGTCGCCGTCCAGTTCGGGATCCCGGCGGGCCTCGGCCAGCACGTCGCCGGTCTCCGGGCGGGCGAGCGTCTCCACAGCGGTGACCGCGCCCGTCCTCAGGTTGACCACCGGCTGGAAGGCGAAGCGGAGAGTATCCGTCCAGGAGTGCACGGCAGCATGATGGCGCGGCCCGAACCCGCCCAGGAGCAGTTCATAAGACGTTCACGCAGGATTCCGGGGCGGTCACACAGCGTGGGTGGCTTCGCGGCCGCGCCTCACAGGACATCGCCCACGGCGCGGCCGCTCACCGCACCGCGATCACCGAGGAACCGTGCCCGAACAGTCCCTGGTTGGCCGTGACACCGACCCGTGCCCCGGCCACCTGACGGTCCCCAGCCGCACCTCTGAGCTGCCAGGTCAGCTCACAGACCTGGGCGATGGCCTGGGCCGGCACGGCTTCCCCGAAGGAGGCCAGGCCGCCGCTGGTGTTCACGGGTGTCCGGCCGCCCGGGCCGGTCACGCCGTCCCGGAGCAGCTTGGCGCCGCCGCCCTCGCCGCACAGTCCGAGGTCCTCGTACCACTGCAGCTCCAGCGCGGTGGACAGGTCGTACACCTCGGCCAGGGACAGGTCCTCGGGGCCGACGCCCGCCTCCTCGTAGGCGGCCCGGGCGATGGACGCCCGGAAGGTCTCGGCCGCGGGGGGCACCGAGGCCGCGGAGTCCGTGGCGATGTCCGGCAGGTCCAGCACCGTGCGGGGGAAGCGGGGCGTCACCGTCGACACCGCCCGGATCCGCACCGGGCGGGCGACACCGTGCCGGCGCGCGAAGTCCAGGCTGGACAGCACCAGGGCGGCACCGCCGTCGGAGGTGGCGCAGATGTCCAGCAGCCGCAGCGGGTCGGCGACGACCGCGGAGGCGGCCACCTCCCCGGCGGTGACCCGCTTGCGGTAGCGGGCGTACGGGTTGAGCGCCCCGAAGGCCGCGTTCTTCACCTTGACCAGCGCGAAGTCCTCCGGAGTGTCCCCGTGCACGGCCATCCGCCGCCGCGCGTACAGCCCGAAGTACGCCGGGTTCGTCGCACCGAGCAGACGGAACCGCTGCCAGTCCGGATCGTCGGGTCGCTCCCCGCCCGCGGGCCGGAAGAAGCCCTTGGGGGCGGCGTCCGCGCCCACCACCAGGACGACGTCCGCGAGGCCGGCGAGGATCTGCGCCCGCGCGGCGGAGACGGCCTGGGCCCCCGACGCGCACGCCGCGTACACGCTGGTCACCCGGGCCCCCTGCCAGCCCAGGGCCCTGGCGAAGCTCGCCCCCGCGACATAGCCGGGATATCCGCCGCGCACCGTGTCCGCGCCCACGACGGAGCCGACGTCCCGCCAGTCGACACCCGCGTCGGCGAGAGCCGCGCGGGCCGCCGCCGCCCCGTACTCGATGAAGCCGCGGCCCCACTTGCCCCAGGGATGCATGCCCGCGCCGAGCACCGCCACGTCCGTCGTCATGCCGTCACCCCCGTGGGCCGCCAGTGCCAGATCGTCCAGGTCGTCTCCGTGTCCTCGTGCAGCACTCCGGGGACGGCCTCCACCTCCATGCCGACCCTCAGATCGGCGACGGTGACACCAGGGGCCGCCTGTCCCAGCACCACGAGCCGTTCGGCCGCCAGCTCCACCGCGATCAACGCGTACGGATCCCACGGAAGTTCCGGGTTACTCACATAGGGTGACGGCGGGCGGTACCGGCTGTCCGTGTACGACCAGACACGACCCCTTCGTGACAACGGCACTTCCTCCAGGGGGCCGCCCGCGCAGTGCGGATTGCGGCAATGGACGTCCTCACGCGGGAAGAAGACCGTGGCGCAGGCCGTGCAGCGAGTGCCCAGGAGGCGGAAGCCGTCACCCTCACCGGTGAACCAGTCGGCGACCGCGGGCTTGCGTCTGTCCGGCAAAGTCCCTCCCCGGGAAGCGATCTGACAGAGCGTCAGAAGTGTGCCACAGGCAACCGTAAATGAGCAGGCGAAATCTGTGAACCGAACGACCCCGGACGGCGTCGTGGTACACGAGAGGCGGCCGGGACCGACGGGGGTGATTCCGGCCGCCCCTCCCACGCCGCTCGTTCCTGACACCTCGCCACCGGAACACGGCCCTCCCCTGATCGGATACAGTCCGCGCGTGTCCGAAACTCAGCACCCAACTGTCAACTCTGCGGCGAACTCTTACTGTTCGCACTGCGGAGCGCCCTATGGAGAGGGCATCTCCGGCTGGCCGCGCACCTGCCCGTCCTGCGGAACCGTCACCTACCGCAACCCCCTGCCGGTGGCGGTCGCACTCCAGCCCGTGTACGACACCAAGGGCACGGCCCTGGTCGTCATCACCCGGACCATCGCCCCCGCGCGCGGAGGCGTGGCTCTGCCCGGCGGCTACATCGACGACGGCGAGGACTGGAAACAGGCCGTCGTGCGCGAACTCAGGGAAGAGACCGGCATCGACGCCGCCGTCCGCGACGTCCGGCTCGTCGACGCCATGAGCTCATCCGACGGACACCTGCTGCTGTTCGGACTCCTGCCGGAACGCCCTGCGGACGGACTGCCGGCCGCCGGGCCCACGGACGAGACGGAGGGCTGGCACCTGCTGCGCAGGCCCGAGGAACTCGCCTTCCCCCTCCACACGCTGGCCGCCAAGGCGTGGTTCGAGGGCCGCTACGTCTGAGCCGGGCGGCTCAGCCGAGCCCCGCACCCGCACCCGCACCGGACGGTACGTCTCAGCCGGGCGGCGCAGCAGCCGAGCCCCCCACCCGCACCGGACGGCACGGCTGAGCCGGGCGGCTCAGCCGAGCCCCCGCACCCGCACCGGACGGGGCGGCTCCGTCCCTCCGCCCTCCACCTCGCGGGTGACCACCACCCGCCCGCCCTGCCGGCGGGCCGCATAGCGCTCGATCTCCGGTTCCTCCCACCCGTCGCCCGCGTCCGGCACCACCAGACCGCCCCCGGTCCGCCCGTGCGCGGGCGCCCACACCTCCAGCTCCAGCCCGCCGTCGGCGCCCGTCACGGGCAGCACCGCCCCCGCGCGCGCGAACACCGGCACCCGGGACAGCGGCGCGTCGACGACAACCCGCCCGGGCCCCTCGTGAGTCTCTTCCGTCACCGTGTCGTACCAGCGGCCCCGCGGCAGGCGCACCGCCCGCCGCCCGGCACCGGGGTCCAGCACCGGAGCCACCAGGAGGCTGTCGCCCAGCAGAAACGCGTCCTCGCAGTCACGCAGAGCCCGGTCCTCCGGCGCCCCCCACCACAGGGGCCGCACATAGGGCGCCCCGGTCCGCCGGGCCAGATGCGACAGCGTCACGAAGTACGGCAGCAGCCGACGGCGTTCGAGCAGCGCCCCGCGCGCGTGCTCCAGCACCTCGGCACCGAACTCCCAGGGCTCTCCGAGCCCCGCCGGGGGACCCGCGTGCGTGCGGAACAACGGCAGATAGGCGCCCAGCTGCAGCCACCGCAGATACAGCTCCGGTGACGGGCCGCCGTCGACACCCCCCACGTCCGGACCCGAGTACGGCACCCCGCACAGGCCGAGCCCCAACACCAGCGACAGCGACGCCCGCAGCCCCGGCCAGCCCGTCGCCACGTCCCCCGACCACGTGCCGCCGTACCGCTGCAGGCCCGCCCACCCCGAGCGGGAGAACACGAACGGCCGCTCCCGGGGCGCCAGCTCCCGCAGACCTTCGCAGGCCGCCCGAGCCATGCACAGCGCATACACGTTGTGCGCCTCACGGTGATCACCGCCGCGCCCCTCCAGCGCGTGCCGGGCCGAGCGCGGCAACGTCGGTTCACCGAAGGCACCGAACGACGTCGGCTCGTTCATGTCATGCCAGAACCCCGCGAAACCCTGCCCCAGCCGCTCCCCGTAGAGCGCACCCCACCACGCGCGCACGCGCGCGTCCGTGAAATCCGGGAAGACCGACTCCCCGGCCCGCCCGACGCCCCCGACCGTACGGCCCTGCGCGTCCCGGACGAACGCGTCCACGGCCGAACCGCTCTCGAACACGGCGTCACCCGGCACCGCCCGCACGGCCGGATCGACGACCGACACCAGCCTGATGCCGTCCCGGCGCAGCTCCTCCGCCAGCACCGGCAGCTTCGGGAACCGCTCCTGGTCGACGGTGAACACCCGGCGCTCGTCATGGTGACCGACACCGAGGTGGACGGCGTCCAGCGGCAGACCACGCTCCTGATACCCCGCGACGACCCGGCGCACCTCCTGCTCGTCGCCGCAGCCCCACCGCGCGTGATGATGCCCCAGCGCCCACGCAGGCGGCAGCGCCGGCGCCCCGGCCAGCGACGCCCACGTGTGCAGCACGCGCGCGGGAGTGCCCACCATCACCCAGCAGCGCAGCGGCCCCCCGTCCATGCGCACCTCGCAGTGCCCCGCCCGGTCGTGCCCGGACCCGGCACCCTCCGCACCCTCCCGCAGCACCACCGAGCCGTCCCAGGTGGTGTCATGGAACACCAGGTGCGTGCCCGCGTCCGCCACCACCAGCTGCACCGGCATCGTCAGATACAGCGGATCGTCCCCGGCCCCGGACGCACGGCCGGCATCGGCGTTCCACAGCCGGTACACGCCGTCGCGCAGCCGTGGTCCGCCCGCACGCCCGCCCAGCCCGAAGAACCGGGCGTCCGCCGCCACCTCCGACCGCTGCATCCAGCGCGCCGCGCCCCCGCCGACCGGCTCCCACCAGCGCGGCGGCAGCTCCCGCCGCAGCACCACCCCGCCCGGCGTGCACACCTGCACCGCACCGTGCCGCGACACGACCACGGTCACCCGCTCGGCCACCACCCGCCAGCCGCCGTCCTTGTCGGGCTCCAGCACCGCCCGGGGATCCGGCTCGGGACCACCCCCCGCCAGTGCGTACGACGGCTGCGGGCCCGCCCCGTCCCACCCCCAGAAGACCGCTCCGTTCACCGCGACGACGATGCGCAGCTCGGAGCGGCCGAACCGGATCAGACCCCCGCCCGGACCCGGCTCCACGCCCTGCACCTGCCCCGGCACCCGGGCCCGCTCGGGCCCCCGGCGCGGCAGCCCCGCCGCGTCGATACGCTTCCGGCGCCACGCGGCCCGTACGGTACGCAACCCCAGCCCCGCCCACCCCGAACCGACCACACTCACCGAACGCACCAGGTCACGACCGTCCATGCTGCTCACCCTGCCACCGAGCGCCCCGCCCGCGGGTGTCGTTCAACTGCCGTTCACCCGTGCCGCGACCACATCTTCATGACGTGGACTATGTGGGGCACACCCTGGTGCAGAAGTCGATCACATGGCATCGTCCCTGTCAGCCGCGTCACGCGCACACCCCAGCAGCGTGCGCGGACCGACGCCCACGACGCGTACAGCCCGGGAGCCTCCCATGTCGACCGCGAACCCCCAGCCGCTCTGGCAGCCCGATCCCGAGCGGATCGCCCAGGCCCGCATCACCCAGTTCCAGGCATGGGCCGCCGAGCACCACGGCGCTCCGGCCGAGGGCGGCTACCCGGCCCTGCACCGGTGGTCCGTCGACGAGCTGGAGACCTTCTGGACAGCCGTCACCGAGTGGTTCGGCGTACGGTTCTCGACGCCCTGCACACGCGTCCTCGGTGACCGCGCCATGCCCGGCGCCCGGTGGTTCCCCGGCGCCACCCTCAACTACGCCGAGCACGCCCTGCGCGCCACGGCCGACCGCGCCGACGAGCCCGCCCTGCTGTACGTGGACGAGACCCACGAGCCGCGCCCGGTCACCTGGTCCGAGCTGAGCCGCCAGGTCGGCTCCCTCGCCGCGGAACTCCGCGCGCTCGGCGTACGCCCCGGCGACCGCGTCAGCGGCTACCTCCCCAACATCCCCCAGGCCGTCGTCGCCCTCCTCGCCTCGGCCGCCGTCGGCGCCGTCTGGACCTCCTGCGCCCCCGACTTCGGCGCCCGCAGCGTCCTCGACCGCTTCCAGCAGGTCGAACCGGTCGTCCTGTTCACCGTCGACGGCTACCGCTACGGCGGCAAGGAACACGACCGCCGCGAGATCGTCGCCGAGCTGCGCCGGGAGCTGCCCACCCTGCGCGCCGTCGTCCACATCCCGCTGCTGGGCACCGACGCCCCGGAGGGCGCACTGGAATGGTCGGCGCTCACGTCCGGGGACGCCGAGCCGGTCTTCGAACAGGTCCCCTTCGACCACCCGCTGTGGGTCCTGTACTCCTCCGGCACGACCGGCCTGCCCAAGGCCATCGTCCAGTCCCAGGGCGGCATCCTGGTCGAACACCTCAAGCAGCTCGGCCTGCACTGCGACCTCGGCCCCGGGGACCGCTTCTTCTGGTACACCTCGACCGGCTGGATGATGTGGAACTTCCTCGTCTCCGGCCTGCTCACCGGGACCACGATCGTCCTGTACGACGGCAGCCCCGGATACCCGGACACGGGAGCCCAGTGGCGCATCGCCGAGCGCACCCGGGCCACCGTCTACGGCACCTCCGCCGCCTACGTCATGGCCTGCCGCAAGGCCGGTGTCCACCCCGGCCGCGACCACGACCTGACCAGCGTCAAGTGCGTCGCCACCACCGGCTCGCCGCTGCCGCCCGACGGCTTCCGCTGGCTGCACGACGAGGTCCGCGACGACCTGTGGATCGCCTCCGTCAGCGGCGGCACCGACGTCTGCTCCTGCTTCGCCGGCGGCGTACCCACGCTGCCGGTGTACACCGGCGAACTCCAGGCGCCCGGCCTGGGCACCGACCTGCAGTCCTGGGACCCCAGCGGAAAACCCCTCGTGGACGAGGTCGGCGAGCTGGTCGTCACCAACCCCATGCCGTCCATGCCGATCCACTTCTGGAACGACCCCGACGGCAGCCGCTACCACGCCAGCTACTTCGACACCTACCCCGGCGCCTGGCGCCACGGCGACTGGATCACCCTCACCTCACGCGGCACCGTGATCATCCACGGCCGCTCCGACTCCACCCTGAACCGCCAGGGCGTGCGCATGGGCTCCGCCGACATCTACGAGGTCGTCGAGCGCCTGCCCGAGATCAGGGAATCCCTCGTCATCGGCGTCGAACAGCCCGACGGCGGCTACTGGATGCCGCTCTTCGTCCGCCTCGCACCGGGAGCCGCCCTGGACGAGGAACTCCTGGACCGAGTCAAGCGGACCATCCGTGAACAGCTCTCGCCACGCCACGTTCCCGACGAGATCATCGAAGTGCCCGGCATCCCCCACACCCTCACCGGCAAACGCATCGAAGTCCCGGTCAAGCGGCTCCTCCAGGGCACACCACTGGAGAAGGCGGTCAACCCGGGCTCCATCGACGACCTCGGCCTGCTCCACTTCTTCCAGGAACTCGCCCGCGAACGCGGCTGACACCGTCCGCCCCACCGGAAGAACACCCTGCGCACACGGTCCCGGCCCCACGCCTACCCGGCAACGGCATCCGGGACCGCCTCCGCGCCTCTCCCCCGAAACCACCCATGACCAGCACAGACAGGCCACCCGGGCCGACCTGCGGCCGAACCTGGGACAGTCGTTGTCAGTGCCGCCGGTTACGGTGAGTGAGCACTGATCGACTGCGCACTGGGGGAAAACATGGCGCACACCGACCACCGGACCATGCGACGCGTCCTGCGCCGCGAGATCGCCGGCACCATCGGCATCCTCACCGACGACCACGACTTCCGCTCCATGCGGCGCTACCGCAGCTTCACCTTCGACGACCACGAGACCTACCTCCACCAGCTGGAGACGGTCCTCAGGGCCCGCGCCGCACAGGGCACCCACACCACACTCGCCCTGTTCGACCCCGAGGACTACGCCGCGTACTGCGCGGACACCGGCATCGACCCGGAAGCCCCGGCAAGCCGGACCCGGTTCACCGCCGAACTCGCCGCCACCGGCCCCACCATCCCCTACGACGGCCGCCCCCTCGCCACCCTCCTGCCCGCCCTCGTGGACGAAGCCGTCCGCCAGGCCACCTGGGAGTACACCACCACCCTCCTGACCCGCCTCGGCCCCTGCGCCACCTGCGGCGAGGACATCGGCCGTGCCGCCTTCACCCGCGCCGCCAGCCTCCTCACCGGCATCCTCGACACCGCACCGCCCGGCGACCGGCACCTCGTCTGCACCGTCTCCGGCGCCCCGGACACCCTCGTCTCCGTCCTGCACGGCGACCAGGACCCGCACGGCGCGACCCGCCTGGACGAGGCGGAGGCCCTCGAGTTCACCAGCGTGCTCGCCCTCGGCCTCGCCACCCGCAGCCCCGGCGGACTCGTCATGCGCACCAGCGCCGCCGGAGCGGCCGACCGGGTCTACGGCTGGCGACTGCGCGCAGGCGCCCTCGAACCCCTGACAGCGGCCGAGGTCTTCGACGCCTACTGCACCGACGCCGAGACCGGAGACCTCGTCCCGCCCGAGCCCGGCGTCGACTACCGCGAGCCGCCCGACCTCGGAGACGCGAGCACAGCACCGGAGCACCGCCACTGACGGCCGGCACCACGCCCCGGGAACGCACCAGGGGCGTCCTGCCCGAAAGCAGGACGCCCCTGACCCGGCGCACCCGCAGGCGCCGGTACGGCTACTCGCCCGACAGCACCGCCTGAGCCGCGCCGCGCGCCTCCTCGGCACTGTCCGCCGCACGCGCCGCCGCCGCGGCCCGCTCGCACTGCGCCAGCGTGTACTTCGCCAGCGCGGCCCTGACATACGGGATCGACGCCGAACCCATGGACAGGGAGGTGACACCCAGACCGGTCAGCACACACGCCAGCAGCGGATCGGATGCGGCCTCGCCGCACACCCCGCAGCTCTTCCCCTCGGCCCTGGCCGCCTCCGCGGACAGCGCGACGAGGTCGAGCAGAGCGGGCTGCCACGGGTCCTGCAGGCGGGAGACCGCCCCCACCTGACGGTCCGCCGCGAACGTGTACTGCGCGAGGTCGTTGGTCCCCAGCGACAGGAACTCGACCTCCTGCAGGATCGAGCGCGCCCGCAGCGCGGCTGACGGAATCTCGACCATCGCGCCGAACTTGGCCCGCAGCCCGGCCTCCCGGCAGGCGTCCGCGAACGCCTTCGCGTCCCTGCGGTCCGCCACCATGGGCGCCATCACCTCAAGGTAGACGGGGAGCCCCTCGGCGGCCTTCGCCAGCGCCGTCAGCTGGGTGCGCAGCACCTCGGGGTGGTCGAGCAGCGTCCGCAGCCCCCGCACACCCAGCGCGGGGTTCGGCTCGTCCGCCGGGGTCAGGAAGTCCAGCGGCTTGTCCGCACCCGCGTCCAGCACCCGCACGACCACACGGCCCTCGGGGAACGCCTCCAGCACCTGCCGGTAGGCGTGCACCTGCTTCTCCTCGGAAGGAGCGTTCTTGCTGTCGTCCAGGAACAGGAACTCGGTACGGAACAGCCCGACACCCTCGGCACCCGCCTCGACCGCGGCCGGCACGTCCGCCGGGCCGCCCACGTTGGCCAGCAGCGGCATCTTGTGCCCGTCCGCGGTCGCCCCGGGCCCCGTCGCGGCGGCCAGCGCGGCCTTGCGCTCGGCAGCCGCGGCCTCCAGCCGGGCCTTCTTCTCCTCGCTCGGGTTCACGAAGACGTCGCCGGTGCTGCCGTCCACGGCGATCAACGTGCCCTCGGCCAGCTCACCGGCGCCCGGCAGCGCCACGACGGCCGGTACTCCCAGCGCCCGCGCCAGGATGGCGCTGTGACTGGTCGGACCGCCCTCCTCGGTCACGAAACCGAGGACCAGCGAGGGGTCGAGCAGCGCCGTGTCGGCGGGAGCCAGGTCCCGCGCCACGAGCACATAGGGCTGGTCACTGTCCGGGACACCCGGCATCGGAACGCCCAGCAGCCGGGCGACGATACGGTTCCGCACGTCGTCGAGGTCTGCCACGCGCCCCGCGAGGTACTCGCCGGCGCCCGCCAGCAGCTCCCGGTACGCGGCGAAGGCGTCGTACACGGCGCGCTCGGCGGTGCTGCCGACGGCGATCCGCCGGTCCACGTCGGCCATCAGCTCGGGGTCCTGGGCCATCATGGCCTGCGCCTCCAGCACGGCCTGGGCCTCGCCCCCCGCCAGATTGCCGCGTGCCGTCAGGTCGGCGGCCACGGCGTCCACCGCCTGGCGGGCCCGCCCCTGCTCGCGCTCGGCGTCCTCGGTGGGGATCTGCTTGGCCGGCGGCTCCAGCACCGCCGTACCCATGTGCCGAACCTCGCCGATCGCCACGCCATGGCTCACGCCGACGCCTCGCAGCGTTGTCTCCATCTCACCGTCTCCGCTAGTGCGGCGGAACCCGCCGCGGTGGTTGTCCTGTGGGCCGCCCTGCGGCGGCACTCCCGTCAGTTCCAGGAGAAGAGGCTGTCGCCGGTCGTCACGTCACCGCTGTCACGGAGGTCGGAGAGAGCCTCGGCGGTGGCCTCGAGGGCGACGATCGGGCACACCGGGGACTTGCCGGCGGCTTCGACGGCGGCGGGGTTCCAGCGCACGACGGCCTGGCCGCGGGTGACGGTGTCCCCCTTGTTGACGAGCAGCTCGAAGCCCTCGCCGTTGAGCTGCACGGTGTCGATGCCGAGGTGGGTGAGCACGCCGTGCCCATTGTCGTCGACCACGACGAAGGCGTGCGGGTGCAGGGAGACGATGACGCCGTCCACGGGCGACACGGCCTCGGAGGCCTCACGTACGGGGTCGATGGCGGTACCCGGGCCGACCATGGCCCCGGAGAAGACCGGATCCGGCACTGCGGCCAGTCCGATGGCCCGTCCGGCGAGCGGGGACGTCACGGTGGTCATGGGAAGCCTCCCAGGAGTGGAGCTGCAGGTAGGGCCGCCACTGCCTGTCCCTGACGGCGCACTGAGCAGCAGCGTATGTCAAAGGAAGTGGCGGTTCCGTATGGAACCTACCAGCAGGTGGTCTAGACCACCAACCCCATGGATTTGCACGGTCTCCGAGGCCGCGTGTACAGTCGTACTCCTGCTTGGGACGGAGCGACGCGAAAGCGACTCCACTCAGCAGCACTCAAACTCGTCAGATCCTATCTCGGGATCACTTCTGCATGTCCGCAGGAGAGTGGTCAGAGAGACGGAAAAACCCTGATAGAGTTTGAAACACCGAAGGGAAGCCCGGAGGAAAGCCCGAGAGGGTGAGTACAAAGGAAGCGACCGTTCCTTGAGAACTCAACAGCGTGCCAAAAATCAACGCCAGATATGTTGATACCCCGTCTCCGGTCATCATGATCGGGGCGAGGTTCCTTTGAAAAAACACAGCGAGGACGCTGAGAACGGTCGGGCCTATTCCGCCTGACTGTTCCGCTCATCGTGGTGTCGTCCCGATTACGGGAAAACATTCACGGAGAGTTTGATCCTGGCTCAGGACGAACGCTGGCGGCGTGCTTAACACATGCAAGTCGAACGATGAACCACTTCGGTGGGGATTAGTGGCGAACGGGTGAGTAACACGTGGGCAATCTGCCCTTCACTCTGGGACAAGCCCTGGAAACGGGGTCTAATA
>NZ_WWJT01000575.1 GCF_009865385.1 Streptomyces sp. SID486
ACGTCCCGCGCTACTGGACCGGGTTGCCCCACGGCGTCCTCGGCGCCACCCTCCTCGCCTCGGCGCTGTGCGGGCTGCTGGCGCTGGCCCTCACGGCGCGCGCGGCGCCGGCCCGGCTCGTCGCGGCGACGGCCGCCGTCGGCGTGACGTCGGTGCTGGCCGCGGGGCAGGTGCTCGGTGGCCGGTTCGGCCTCCCGGTCCCGGCCCGGCTGGCGGCGGCGACCCTGGCCCCGCCCTGGCTGGCCGGCCCGGCGGCGGCAGCAGCCGCCCTGGGCGCGCTGTCGGTCCTGCTGACCGCCCTGAACGCGGGCGACACCCACGGCGAGGGCGTGCGCTGAGCCGGGGGTGCGGCGAGGGGGTGCGCCGCGCGGTGTGGTGGCGCTGGTGTGCGCTGAGCCGGGGGTGCCGTGCGGGGGCGCGCTGGCCGGGGGACCGGGTAAAGACGGTACGGCCGCCGGGCCCTCGTCGGTCAGGACTCCGTCGTGCCCCGCGGCAGCGGCCGGGCCGCGCGCAGGCTGCGTACGGCGAGGAGCAGGACGCCGATGTCGTCCAGGTAGATGGGGTCCGGCAGCAGATCGGTGGGCAGCAGCAGGTACGCGACCGCGCCCCAGAACACCCATCGCGGGCCCGTCGGCAGCCCCGCCCGCCGCAGCGTCTGCCGGGTCCGCACCAGCCGGACCAGCAGACCGACGGCGACGGCGAGCAGCACCGCCGCGACGCCGAAGGCGATCACCCACAGGGTCGTGGTCGTGTCCATCGTGGCTCCTCCTCGGGCGGGACGGCGGCTCCTCCTCGGGCGGGGCGGACGGCTAGGACGAGCCGCCCTCCGCGTCCTCGCGGTTGCCCTCCCGGTCTTTCTGGTCGTCCGTGTCCGTACGGATGCCCGCGTCCGAGCCGTTCTCTCCGGCGGTGCCGCCGGGCACGCCGTCCGCCGCGTGTTCCGGCCGTACGTCCGCGGCGGGCTCGGCCTGCTGCCGGCCCAGGGCCGTGAGCTTCAGCCGCTCGAACGTGCGCGTCAGCTGCTGCAGCGCGCCCGGTGTCCGGGACCCGGGCCGCTGCTGCGGAACGGCGGGCGCGGGGACGTCACGGTAGGCGGCCAGCGCCTCCAGCGCCTGCTCGGCGGCCTGTTTGTACAGGTCCCGGGACTTGGTCATCGCCTCCAGCGCGTCGGCGTACATGGTCACCAGCCCGCGATGGCGCTCCAGCTCTTCACCGACGGTCAGCAGGGTCCAGTTCTCGCGGAGGTCCGTCAGTGCCTCGCCGGCGTCCCGCGGCAGGGGCCGGGGCAGCGCGACGAAGTGCCGCAGCGCGGCGAGCAGCTCGGCCGGTTCCGAACCGTCCAGGAACACGCTGCGCACGCTGTGCCGGCCGCCGTCGTACCCTTCCGGCGCCGGGTCCGGCGGCAGCAGCACCGCGCCGCCGCGCGGCACCTCGACACCGAGGTCCTTCAGCGCCCAGTTGACCCCGCGCAGCTGCTGGGGCGTGGCCCGGTGCTCGACCACGCGGTGCCGCAGACCGGGCGGCAGCAGCCGCGCCAGCGGCCGCCGGCCCCGTTCGTCCGGCGTCATCGCCTCGTGCACGACGACGTGGACGCACCACGCCTGCCGGGCCGCCTCGCGCAGCCGGCGGCGCATGTCCTTGTCGTCCTCGGGCAGTGCGTTGGCCCGGCGCAGCCGCAGTCCCTCGAGTGTCGGGTGATGGTCCCAGGAGCCGTCGCCGTCATCGTCCTCGCCCTCGGGCCAGAACAGGGCGACCGGCGAGGGCCATGCCTCGTCCCACGGCCGCTCCGCCTCCGCGACCAGTCGCCACTCGTGGCCCCGCGGCCGGCCGTCGAGCGGTACGAGGGTGAGCCGGGCCCGCACGGTCACCGTGCCGTCGGCCCGCCAGCGGGCCTCGAAGACCCGCCGGGCGGGATCCTCGGCCGCCGAAGGCTCGGCGAAGTCGTCTATGGCCCCGCTCTCCTTGTGCCGTCGCAGGGTGCGGCGGACGACGTCCTCGGGAGCGGGGCCGGTGTGGCGGCCCCGGGCAGCCCAGAGGGTCTGTGGGACGGTGGCGTGGTCGCTGGCGGAGTTCGACATGAGCCAATCTGCTGATGGGGGCGGGTGCGCCTCCCAGTATCACTGGTGGACGCGGTGACACGGCCGCCGGGGGCCCGGCCCCGCGCGTCGCCGGGAGTGCGACCGGCGCAGAGGGGGGCGCGCGGTCCGGCTGGGGTGTGCGCGGCGCGCGTCAGGGGAGCCGGCTCCCGGTGCCGGGCGCACGGCCGCCGCCCCCCTGGGGCTCCCTGCCCGCCGCGTCCTCCCGCTCTGACG
>NZ_WWJT01000576.1 GCF_009865385.1 Streptomyces sp. SID486
GAACGCGGGCGCGCGACGCGGCGGCGGGTGCGCGTGCGGCCGTGCCGGTGCCCGCCGCCGGCGTGGCGCCCCTGCCGGCTCCCGCCCCGGAGGGCACGTCTTCGCCGGTGCCCGCCCCGGGACCGGTTCCCCCGCCGGTGGTCACGCCGACGCCCCCCTCAGCGGCCGCCCGCAGTCGCCCCCGCAGAAGACGGAGTCGGCGGGACCGAGCCACTTGCAGGAGGGACACTCCACGAGCCCGTCGGAGCGCACCGGAAGTCCGCTCCCGTCGGCACCGGACGGCCCGCCCGCCGCGGAGTCGGCACCGGCACGGCCGCAGACACCCGGCCCGGGCGGCACGGTGCCGCCGGCGCCCGCGCCCGGGCCGGCGGGTGCGCCCGCTCCGGCGCCCGCCGGTGCCTCGCTCCCGGTCCCGGCGGCCCGCGCCCCGCCGGGGCCCGCGGCCTTCGGCTGTTCCGGTGGTGTCGTCAGGGCGCTGGAGAGGATCAGGTGCTGCCAGTCGACGTCCTTGAGGCCGGGGCGGACCCGCCCGGTGCCGGGACCGGCCTCGATCAGCCGGAGCGCGCCGAGCAGCTGGGCGTCGTCCAGTTCGGCGGCCAGCAGCAGGGCGCGGGCGAGTTCGCGGTCCGCGGTGTCCCGGCCGTCCGCGCCGCGCAGCCAGGCCCGGTACGCCTGGGCGACGGCCGCGCTCGCCTGCTGGTACAACTCGTGCCGGCGGACCCCGGGGTGCTGCCGGGAGGCGTCGAACGGGTTGTCGGTCCAGCGCACCAGGATGGGCCGCGGCGGGGGCAGCCGTACCGGACGCCGTACGTCGGGCACCACGATCTCCACCGCGGCCAGCTGGAGTTCCTCGCCCCTCTCCCGGCCGGTGGGGTCGGCGGTCAGGACGACCTGGAAGTGCCGCACCTCGTCGCCCCAGGCCCGGGTGACGTACTCCGCGGCGCGCCCGCCGGAGCCGGCCGGGACGGGTTGCAGCTCCTGCTCGTTCGGCACCACCTGGGTGACCTGGCGGATCACCGTGCCCGGGGTGGGGGTCAGCCTGATCCGCAGCTCGGGCACCGACGTGCCGAGCAGGCCGGCCATCAACTCCTCGTACACCGACGGCAGTTCGGAGACTTCACGGACGGCCCCGGCGTGGCCGTGCAGCCGGCGGGTGATACCCAGCAGCAGTTCCGCGTCCCAGTCGTCGCCGATCCCCCAGGCGTCGCAGACGAACTGGCCCGCGCAGGCGTCGAGAACGGCGTCCAGCGGCCGGCTGGAGCGGTGGTCGTGCTCGTTGCGTCCGTCGGTGAGCAGCAGGACGTGTTTGACGGGCGCGGGCTGGTCCTTGAGCAACCGCCGGGCGAGTTCGAGCCAGGTGCCGATGGCGGTGCCGCTGTCCGCGTCCAGGATGCGTACGGCACGCTCGGCGGCCTCGCGTTCCGCGGGCCCGGCGACGGCGAGCACCGGGTGGCCGGGCCCGGGGTGGACCACGGTGGCGTCGAACCGCCCGGACAGCACGGCGAAGGCGGTGCCGTCGGGCAGCATCCGGACCGCCGCGACGGTGGCGTCCTTGGCCGCGCGCAGTTTGGCCGCCGGGTGGAGCATCGAACGGGAGGTGTCGACGATCAGCACCTCGGCGAGCGCCGGCCCGGTGCCGGGCGGGGGTGCGCCGGTGTGCTCCGCGCCGTCGGGGCTGCGGACCCCGATCTCCAGGATGGCGTGCATCTCCCGGTCGGTGTGCCGCCCGGCCGCGTCCGGCGTCGCGGGCAGGTCCTTCTGCTGACCGACCGCGAGTGTCACCTCGGTCTCCTCGGCCACGGTCATCGCCGCCTCTCCCCCGGTCCTGGATGTGGTCAGAAGGTGGTCACCGGCCGGACCGCGTGGGCCAGGTCGAGCAGCCGGCCGTGCTCCGCCGCGGTGCGGGCCTGCGCGGCCAGCTGCCGGAAGGACTGCTCGAGGCGGGTGCGCAGGCTGTCCTCGTCCCCGGCTCCGAGGAGGTCACCGGCCGGGAAGTCCGGTCCCCAGCCCTGCGCCGGTCGGCTGTGCAGTGCGCTCTCGCGGACCTCGGCGACCAGCCGGGCCCGGGACTCGCCGTCCGCCGCGCCGCCGTCCAGGCGCAGGGCGGGCAGCCGCCGGGCCGCGTCCCGCAGGTCC
>NZ_WWJT01000577.1 GCF_009865385.1 Streptomyces sp. SID486
CGCGCCGCAGCCCGCCCCGCAGGGCTTCGCCCCGCCGCCCGGCCACACCCCGCCCCCGGCTCCGGCTCCGGCGCCGAACGTGCACGGCGCTCCGACGGTCATCGCGCCGCAGCCCGCCCCGCAGGGCTTCGCCCCGCCGCCCGGCCACACCCCGCCCCCGGCTCCGGCTCCGGCGCCGAACGTGCACGGCGCTCCGACGGTCATCGCGCCGCTGGCCCCGCCCGCCGGCGGCACCGTCCCGCCCCCGGCCCCCGCGCCCTACGGCCAGCCGCCGCAGCAGCCGTCGTACGGCGGCCTGCCCGGCGCGTCGGTGCCTCCCGGCTACGGCCAGCAGCCGCCCGGCCACGGCGGTCAGCCGACCGCTCCCATGCCCCCGGGCTACGGACAGGCCCCCGGCGGCCCGGCCGCCGCCTACGCGGTGCCCCAGGGCGCGCCCCAGGGCGGCGCCGGGGTGGCCGCCGCGCTCAACGCCTTCAAGGAGACGCCGACCGGCAGGCGCTGGACGCAGCAGAACAAGAAGCTGATCCGGGTGGACCTCGGTGTCGGCGGCCAGCCGGTGCTGGCCCGGCAGGGCAGCATGGTGCTCTACCAGGGCAAGGTCGACTTCAGCTACAAGGGCGCCGGGTTCATGGGCCGGGTCGTCGGCAACGCCACCGGCCAGGAGATGCAGCTGATGCGCTGCACCGGCCAGGGACAGGTGTTCCTCGCCGACAACTCCACCCACCTGCACCCCGTCGAGCTCCAGGGCGACGCGATCTGCGTCTCCGCCGAGAACGTCCTCGCCTTCGACGAGAGCCTCCAGTACGAGGTCCGCCGCGTCGAGGGCCACGGCATCCCCGGCGGCGCGCTGTTCACCATGCAGTTCCAGGGCACCGGCACGATCGTCGTCAAGACGCACGGCACGCCCGTGGTGCTGCCGGTCACGCCGACCACCTTCGCCGACTGCAACGCCGTCGTCGCCTGGTCGGCCGCCTCGCAGGTGATCGTGTCCAGCCAGGTCCGCATGCGCCGCAACGCCTACCCCGGCGACACCGGCGAGAGCGTCAACCTGCAGTTCCGGGGCGCGCCCGGCAACTTCATCGTCGTCCAGCCGTACGAGGTCTGAGGGAGCCCGTCATGAACCAGCCGCTCGCGGGCTACGCTCCCGCACCCGTCACCGCCCGCATGGAGAACCACGGCAGCCACATGCTGAAGGTCGCCATGCAGACCGGAAACGACCTCCTCGCGCGCGTGGGGTCGATGGTCGCCTACGAGGGCTTCGTCCAGTACGAGCCCAACCCGCCGGCCGTCCGCCAGATCGCCCGCGACTGGGTCACCGGCGAGGGCGCCCCGCTGATGAAGTGCTCCGGCGACGGCCTGCTCTACCTCGCCGACTACGGCGCCGACGTCGTCGTGATCAACCTCAACGGCGACGGCATCTCCGTCAACGCCACCAACCTGCTCGCCTTCGACGCCC
The DNA here is from genome assembly GCF_009865385.1 of Streptomyces sp. SID486. Lineage (GTDB taxonomy): Bacteria > Actinomycetota > Actinomycetes > Streptomycetales > Streptomycetaceae > Streptomyces. Next base: position 1,457 of record NZ_WWJT01000577.1, read on the forward strand.
ACCTCACGTGGGGCGTCGAGCGCGTGAAGGGGCTCGCGAAGTTCGCCGGGCAGGGCCTGTGGAACACCAGGATCTCCGGGCAGGGCTGGGTCGCGCTGACCTCCCGGGGCAAGCCGATCGTCGTGGACTGCGGCGGCGGCGAGGACGAGACCTACGTCGACCCGGACGCGCTCGTCGCCTGGTCGCCGAACCTGAAGGTGAAGGGCAAGCGCAGCTTCAAGGCGCAGTCGCTGATCGGCCGGGGCAGCGGCGAGGCCTACCAGATGGCCTTCTCCGGACAGGGCATCGTCGTCGTCCAGCCCAGCGAGGACAGCACCGACCGCCTGCGGTTCCGGGGCTGAGGGGGAGCGAGAACACCATGCAGAGCCCGCTTTTCGCGCACAACGACCTCCAGACCCAGGAGCGCTGGAGCCTGCAGAACAAGCAGATGCTCCGGATCACCCTGGAGGGCCACGACGACATCCTCGCCCGCAAGGGCACCATGGTCGCCTACCAGGGCCTGGTCGAGTTCGACGCCGAGTACCGCAGCAACGGCCAGGCACGCGCGCGTGCCCGCACCGGCGAGGGCCTGGACCTGATGCGCTGCCACGGACAGGGCACCGTCTACCTCGCCAACCTGGCGCAGCACGTGCACGTCATGGACGTCGAGCAGGACGGCCTGACCGTCGACAGCTCCTACGTCCTCGCCATGGACTCCTCACTGCACCACGAGGTCATCGCCGTCGACAGCCTCTACGGCATCTCCGGCTCCGGGAAGTACCAGCTGAACATCACCGGACGCGGCAAGGTCGCCCTGATGACCTCGGGCGCCCCGCTGCTGATGCAGGTCACCCCGGACAGGTACGTCAACTGCGACGCCGACGCCATCGTCGCCTGGTCCACCGGGCTGCGCGTGCAGATGCAGGCCCAGACCCACTCCTCCGGCGTGTGGCGCCGGCGGGGCAGCACCGGGGAGGGCTGGGAGCTGAGCTTCATGGGCTCCGGGTTCGCGCTCGTGCAGCCCAGCGAGCTGCTGCCGCCGCAGAACGCGGCGATCGGACAGGGCCTCGCCGCCCAGTTCGGCATGGGACAGCAGGGGGCACGCGGCCAGAACCAGGGCAACGTCTGGAGCTGAACGACGGCGGGCCGAGGGGTGGCCGGGCCGGAGACCACCCCCACCGCCGTCAGAGCCTGGCGCGCGTGGCCTCCAGGAGGCGTACGACCGACTCGTCCGCCACGCCCGCCACCTCGTCGTAGCCGTACCAGCGCAGGTCGAGCGACTCCTCGCTGATCGCCTGCACCGCGCCGGGCGGGGCCAGGACGGCGTACTGGACGTCGAGGTGCCAGTGGCAGGGAGCCGGGATCGGGTGCCGGTCCAGCCGCACCGGTCCACCGGGCAGCGGCGTCAGCCCCGCGATGCCGGACTCCTCCGCCGCCTCGCGCAGGGCCGCCGCCTGGAGTGTGGCATCGCCCGGCTCGCAGTGGCCCCCCATCTGCAGCCACATCCGCAGCTTCCTGTGCAGCGTGAGCAGCACCCGGCCCTGCTCGGGGTCGATCACCAGGGCGCTGGCCGTGAGATGGCCCGCCCGGCACGCCTTCCACATCCCGTCCGGGTGGGCCGCCAGGTGGTCCAGGTAGGACCGGCGCAGCTCGTCCTGGCCCTCGTACCCCTTCAGGACGAGGACCGCGTCGTCGTGCAGGCTCACTCGGTGCCGTCGCCCTCGGCCTCGTCGTCCTTCTTGCGCAGGTCCGGCTTGCCCTCCTGGCCGCCCGCCGCCTCGCCGAGCAGCTTGTCCAGCTCGGAGAAGTCCATCTGCTCGCGGTGCACGAAGCCGTCCGGGTCGTCCAGGTCGGTCGCGGTCGGCAGCATGTCCGGGTGGTGCCACAGGGCGTCCCGGCCGTCGACCCCGCGCGCGTCCGTGAGCGAGGCCCACAGGCGGGAGGCGTCACGCAGCCGGCGCGGGCGCAGCTCCAGGCCGATCAGGGTGGCGAACGTCTGCTCCGCGGGCCCGCCGGTCGCGCGGCGGCGGCGCAGCGTCTCGCGCAGGGCGTCGGCGGACGACAGGCGCGGCTTCGCGGCGGCGTGCACCACCGCGTCCACCCAGCCCTCCACGAGCGCCAGAGCGGTCTCCAGCCGGGCCAGGGCGGCCTTCTGCTCGGGCGTGTCCTCGGGCTGGAACATGCCCTGCTGGAGCGCGTCCTGCAGCTGCTCGGGGTTCTGCGGGTCGAACTGGCCGACCACGTCCTCCAGCTTGGCCGTGTCGACCTTGATCCCGCGCGCGTAGCCGTCGACCGCGCCGAACAGGTGCGAGCGCAGCCACGGCACGTGCGCGAACAGGCGCTGATGGGCGGCCTCGCGCAGGGCCAGGTACAGCCGCACCTCCTCCTGGGCCACGCTCAGATCCCTGCCGAACGCCTCCACGTTGGCCGGGAGCAGGGCGGCCTTGCCGGCCGGGCCCAGCGGCAGGCCGACGTCGGTCGAGCCCACGACCTCGCCCGCGAGCACGCCCACGGCCTGCCCGATCTGCGTGCCGAACATCGCGCCGCCCATCGAGCGCATCATGCCGATCAGCGGGCCCGCCATGGCCTGCATCTCCTCCGGCAGGACATCGCCCATGGCCGCGCCGACCCGCTCGGCGACCGGGTCGACCAGCTCCTGCCAGGCGGGCAGGGTCGCCTCGACCCACTCCGCGCGCGACCAGGCGACGGCGGCGGCGGAGCCCGACGGCAGGGACGTCGCGTCGTCCAGCCACAGGTCGGCCAGGCGGACGGCCTCCTCCACGGACCTGCGCTCGGCCGGGCCCACACTGGCGTCCTTGGTGCCGTCCTGGGTGCCCTGGGCCACCGTCTGGCGCGCGATCTGCTTGGCCATGTCCCAGTTCACCGGGCCGCCCTCGTAGGAGAGCATCTGGCCGAGCTGCTGGAAGGCGGCGCCCAGGTCGGTGGGGTTCAGGGAACCGAACATGGCAGCGAGCGGGTTGTCGGCGCCGGGGCCGAAGCCGCCGGCTCCGGGCAGGCCGCCGAAACCGAACGGATTCGCCGGTCCCTGCTCACCACCGCTCTGCTGGTCCTTCTTCTTGCCCTCGTCGCCGTCTTCCGGCTCCTCCGGCGGAAGGCCGAAACCGAATGGGGTGTCACTCACGGGATTCCTCGGCTGGTAAGGCCACCGGTCTCACTCCGGCGGCGCGGCTGCCCGACAACACCACCCAGCCTAGACACCCGGGCCCGATGGGGCCTCGGTGCTTCGCCTGCGGAAGGCCTGCGGCAGGATGGATGCACCTGGTACGTACGCGTCACTCGCGCGCGTACTGAAGACAACCGCTGGAGACGCCCGGTGAGTTCCCCAGATCCACAGGTTCGCGCAGCGCGAAACCCCTCGACCCCTCCGCCGCCCGGCCCCGGCCCCTCCGCGTCGGCGTCCCGCCCCGGCGGGACGACCGCCGCGCGCGGGCCCGTCGTCGCCGTGACCGGCGCCGCCGGCGGGGTCGGTGCCCTGCTCACCGAGCGGCTCGCCGCGTCCGGGGAGATCAAGCAGGTCGTCGCCATCGACGAGCGGCGGGGCGAGTGCACCGACGCGCAGTGGCACATCCTCGACGTGCGGGACCCGGCGATCGCGGACAAGCTGCGCGGCGCCGACGTGGTCGTCCACCTCGCCCTCGACCTCGATCTGGAGACCGACCCGGCGGCGCGCACCGCCTACAACGTCCGGGGGACCCAGACCGTCCTGACCGCCGCCGCGGCGGCCGGGGTGCACCGGGTGGTGCTGTGCACCTCGGCGATGGTCTACGGCGCGCTGCCGGACAACGAGCTGCCCCTGTCGGAGGACGCCGAGCTGCGGGCCACCGCCGAGGCCACCGGCGTGGGGGACCTGCTGGAGATCGAGAGGCTGGCCCGGCGGGCCCCCCGCGCGCACCCGGGCCTGAACGTCACCGTGGTGCGGCCCGCGGTCCTGGTCGGCGGCACCGACACCGCGCTGACCAGGTATTTCGAGTCGCCGAGGCTGCTCGTCGTGGCCGGGTCGCGGCCCGCGTGGCAGTTCTGCCACGTCGAGGACCTGTGCGGGGCGCTGGAGTACGCCGTCCTGGAGAAGGTCGACGGCGAGCTGGCCGTCGGCTGCGACGGCTGGCTGGAGCAGGAGGAGGTCGAGGAGCTGAGCGGGATCCGCCGGATGGAGCTGCCGTCGGCGGTCGCGCTCGGCGCGGCGGCCCGGCTGCACCGGATCGGGCTCACTCCGTCGCCCGCGGGGGACCTCGCGTACACGATGTACCCCTGGGTGGTCAGCGGCAGCAGGCTGCACGACGCCGGATGGCGGCCGAGGTGGACCAACGAGGAGGTGCTCGCGGAGCTGCTCGGGGAGGTGTCCGGGCGGCACACGGTGGCCGGGCGGCGGCTGGGGCGCAAGGACGCGACGGCGGCCGGGGCGGCCGGCGCGACGGTCGCCCTGCTGGGCGCGGCGGCCGTCGTCCGCCGGGCCAGGAAGGCCCGGCGGCGCGTCTGAGGCCCCGGGGGCGGTGCCCGGCGCCCGGAACCGCTGTAGGAGCCTCCAAGACGGGGCGCGCGTGTGACTGGTGAAACTCGCATTCCCCGCCGTCCCGGGCGTGCGGCACGATGGCCTTATGGCGCACATGAACGAGCACCCCGGTGAGCAGGCGGCTCAGGACCCCGTCAAACTGATCGGCATCCGGCGGACCCCGCTCTCCGTGGACGAGGTGTTCCGGGCCGTCGGCGACGACGCCGCCGGAGGCATCGCGCTGTTCGTGGGGACCGTGCGGAACCACGACGGAGGCGCCGACGTCGACGGGCTCGGGTACTCCTGCCACCCCAGCGCCGAGGCCGAGATGCGGCGGATCGCCGAGAAGATCGTGGCGGACCACCCCGTACGTGCGCTCGCCGCGGTCCACCGGGTGGGTGACCTCCGGGTGGGCGACATCGCCGTGGTCGTGGCCGTGGCCTGCCCGCACCGCGCGGACGCCTTCGACGCCTGCCGCAGGCTGATCGACGACGTCAAGCACGAGGTGCCGATCTGGAAGCACCAGACGTTCTCGGACGGCACCGAGGAGTGGGTCGGCGCCTGCTGATCCCCCGGTCGCCGTCACCTCCGGCACACCCACCCGTCCGGTTGCGTAACCGGCACCCTGGCGTGAGCGTTGTCCGTGCGGATGGTTAATCTGCTGATCAGTCAGTCGCGGACGCTTTTGGCGCAAAGGGAGGCCGGCATGGGGGTGCTCGTCTGGCTGCTGATCCCGCTGGTGGCGGCGGTCGGCGGCGGGCTGTGGGGCAGTTGGGCCAATCGCACCCGCAAGGTGCGCAGCGATGGTCCTGAGCTGGACGGATACGCCCGGTTCCGGGAGGCCATGGAGAAGCCCCGCTCGGGCGCGCGCGGCGCGTGACAGGGGTGCCCTGACGGTGCGCTGACAGACACGTCCCGTACTGTCGTGCCATGCCACGCCGCACCGCGACGATGCTCGCCTCGACCCTGATGCTGATCGCGCTCCTGTGCGCGGGAGTACTCATCCCCGTGCCGTACGCGGAGATGTCCCCGGGCCCGACCGTGAACACGCTCGGGCAGCACGACGGCGAGCCGGTGCTGCAGATCACCGGGCACAAGACCTATCCGGCGGACGGTCACCTGAACATGACGACCGTCCGGGTCACCAGCGCCGACTACCGGATGAACCTCGTCGAGGCCGTCTACGGCTGGCTGGCGCACGACAGCAAGATCGTTCCGCACGACACGCTCTACCCGGACGGCAAGACCGAGGAGCAGTCCACGCAGGAGAACGCCGAGGAGTTCAGCCAGTCCCAGGAGAGCGCCAAGGTCGCCGCCCTCAAGGAGCTGGGCGTTCCGGTGAGGTCCTGGGTGATCGTCTCCACGGTCGTCAAGGGCTCCCCGGCCGAGGGCAGGCTGCACGCCGGTGACGTGGTCAAGGCCGTCGACGGCACGGCGGTCAAGCAGCCGGCCGACGTCGCCAAGCTGGTGACGAAGCACAAGCCCGGCCAGGACGTCGTCTTCACGGTCGTCCCCGCCAAGGACCAGGCCGCCGCCGAGAAGGCCCACCGGACGGCGACCGGGACGCGGGACGTCACGATCAGGACCGCGGTCTCCGACGACCGCGCCGCCAGGCGGGCCATCGTCGGCATCTCCGCCGGGACCGACCACACCTTCCCGTTCACCATCGACATCAAGCTCGCCGACGTCGGCGGACCCAGTGCCGGCCTGATGTTCGCCCTCGGCATCTACGACAAGCTCACGCCGGGCAACCTCACCGGCGGCACGTTCGTCGCGGGTACGGGAACCATCGACGACGGCGGCACGGTCGGTCCGATCGGCGGCATCGAGATGAAGACCGTCGGCGCGCGCAGCAAGGGCGCCCGGTACTTCCTGACCCCCGCCGACAACTGCGCGGCGGCCGTCAAGGACACTCCGGACGGGCTCACCCTGGTCAAGGTCAAGACCATCCACGACGCGCTCGACGCGCTGAAGGACATCCGCGGCGGGGACACCGACGCCCTGCCGAAGTGCACCACCAAGGGCTGAGCGGGCCGGGCGACGGCTGGGGGCGCTCCCCGCGCACCGGGGGCGCCCCCTTCGCCGTACCGCGGCGGACGGGATCAGTCCGCGAACGTCGCCGCCAGGGCCTCCGCCAGGCCCGGCACCAGCTCGGGGCCGGTCAGGACCTCCGTGGGGGAGTCCTTCTCGCGCAGCCGCAGCGCCGCGTCGCGGCTGCCGTCGCGCAGCACGGCCACCGTCATGCGGACCTCCTGGCGCTCGGGGTGCTGAGCGACCCACTTGGCCAGCCCGGCCTCGTCCAGACCGGAGGGGACCTGGGCCTCGGCGGACGGCGGCAGCATCAGCCGCTCCACCGTGAGGGCGCAGCCGGTGACCGCGTCGGGCCAGGCGATGGTGCCGAGGAACTCGTCCAGCGGCTTGCCGGAGGGGACCTCGTCCTGCTCGATCGGGGTGAGACCGGCGGTCTCGGGCTCGTCCTGCAGGCCCAGCTGAGCCGCGAGCGAAGGTTCCTGAGCCCGCAGCCGTGCGGTGTCTACGAGGGCGAAGAGGCGAGCGGGCTGGTCCCAGCCGAGGCCGGAGACGTACTCGTCGATCTCGAGTACGGCCCGGGTGAGCGGGCTCGCTGCCATGGGAGTGTTGGACATGGTCACAATCCTGCCTTGTTCCCGGCCGGAATCGGGAACCGCGTAAGCGGTGAGTAAGTTGCATAGGTGTGGGCCCGCGATCACGGGGGGCCACGGCGGGCCCGCGAACCCGGGGGCCTGACGGATCGACAGCGAACTTCGAGGTGCGCACCTTGGCTTTCCAGATGCCGGACCGCGGCGGAGGCCCGACGGGGCCACGGATCAGAGCGGGCCGCCCGTCCCGGAGGATCCGGGCCCTGCTCGTGACCCTGGGCGTCCTTGCCGTCCTCGGCATGGCGTTCACCATGTTCGCGGGCTTCTGGACGGACTGGCTCTGGTACCGGTCGGTGCACTACTCGTCCGTCTTCACCACCACCCTGTCGACCAAGATCGGGCTGTTCTTCGTCTTCGGCCTGCTCATGGCCCTCGCGGTCGGCTTCAACATCTGGCTCGCGCACCGGCTGCGGCCCCCGCTCAGCGCCATGTCCATGGAGCAGCAGAGCCTCGACCGCTACCGCATGGGCATCGCGCCGTACAAGAAGTGGCTGCTGATCGCGGTCACCTCCCTGGTGGGTCTGATCGCGGGCGCCTCGGCGTCGAGCCAGTGGCGGACCTGGCTGATGTGGGTGAACGGCGTCCCCTTCCACGAGAAGGACCCGCAGTTCCACCTCGACGTCTCCTTCTACGCCTTCGACCTGCCCTGGTACCGCTTCCTGCTGGGCTTCGGCTTCGCCGCCGCCATCCTGTGCCTGATCGCCGCGGCGCTCACGCACTACCTCTACGGCGGACTGCGGGTCACCAGCCCCGGCGCGCGGGCCACGGCCGCCGCGACCGGGCACCTGTCGGTGCTGCTCGGCATCTTCGTCGCCCTGAAGGCGGTCGCCTACTGGCTCGACCGGTACGGCCTGGCCGTCAAGTCCAGCGACTTCAAGGCGACCGACGACTGGACCGGCCTGCGCTACGTCGACGCCAACGCCTACCTGCCGGCCAAGACGATCCTGTTCTGCATCGCCGTCATCTGCGCGCTGCTGTTCTTCGCCACGCTGTGGCGGCGCACCTGGCAGCTGCCGGTGATCGGCTTCGGCCTGATGGTCCTCTCGGCGATCCTGATCGGCGGCCTGTACCCGGCGATCGTGCAGAAGTTCCAGGTCCAGCCCAACGAGCAGGCCAAGGAAGCCCCGTACGTCCAGAAGAACCTCAAGGCGACCCGTGAGGCGTACGGCATCGACGACACCGAGGTCACCAAGTACGACGGTGTGTCGACGACCTCGGACAAGACGCGACTGCGCAGCGACGCGAACGACGCGGCGAGCATCCGGATCCTGGACCCGAACATCGTCTCGCCGACGTTCCAGCAGCTCCAGCAGATGAAGAACTACTACGGCTTCCCGACCAACCTGGACGTCGACCGGTACCCCGCCAAGGACGGCAAGGAACAGGACACGGTCCTCGGGCTGCGCGAACTGAACCTGGACGGCATCCCGAAGAACAACTGGATCAACGACCACTTCCGGTACACGCACGGCTACGGGGTGGTCGCCGCCAAGGGCACCGAGGCGAAGGACGGGGAGCCGGTCTTCACCGAGTACGACCTGCCGTCCAGGGGTGACCTCGGGACCTACCAGCAGCGGATCTACTACGGCGAGAAGACCGGCACCTACTCGATCGTCGGCGGTCCCCAGAAGGAGATCGACTACTCCGACAACGACGGTGAGAAGACCACCAGCTACGAGGGCGGCAGCGGGGTCAACCTCGACAACCCCGTCAACCGGGCCGCGTACGCGGTGGCGTTCAACGAGCCGCAGATCCTCTACTCGGGTGCGATCGGCAAGGGTTCGCGGATCCTGTACAACCGCACGCCCAAGGAGCGCGTGGAGGCGGTCGCCCCCTGGCTGACCATCGACGGCGACGCCTATCCGGCGGTCGTCCACCACCGCATCCAGTGGATCGTGGACGCCTACACGACCACCAACGGCTATCCGTACTCCTCCCGTACGACCCTCGGTGACACGACGGCCGACTCGCTGACGGCGACGAACAACTCGCGCGCGGTGGTGGCCCAGCAGAACCAGGTCAACTACATCCGCAACTCGGTGAAGGCGACCGTCGACGCGTACACCGGCGAGGTCAAGCTCTACGAGTGGGACACCAAGGACCCGGTGCTGAAGACCTGGATGAAGGCGTTCCCCGGCACGGTGCAGCCGAAGAGCGCGATCTCCCCGGAGCTGATGGCCCATCTGCGTTATCCGCAGGACCTGTTCAAGGTGCAGCGTGAGCTGCTCACCCGCTACCACGTGACCGACGCCGAGACCTTCCTCACCGGCAGCGAGGTGTGGCAGGTGCCCGACGACCCGACCAACAAGTCGGGCAACGCGGTGCCGCCGTACTACCTGAGCATGAAGATGCCGGACCAGAAGAAGCAGGCGTTCTCGCTGTCGACGACGTTCACGCCCAACGGGCGGGACAACCTCAGCGCGTTCATGTCCGTCGACGCGGAGGCCGGCACCGGCGACTACGGCAGGATCAGAATCCTGAAACTGCCGACCAGTACGACGGTCGACGGACCCAAACAGGTGCAGAGCAAGTTCAACTCCGAACAGGACATCGCCGCCGCGATCAAACTCCTCAAGGGCGGCGACTCCGACATCGAGTACGGCAATCTGCTGACCGTGCCCCTGGACGGCGGCCTGTTGTACGTGGAGCCCGTCTACGTACGCGGCGGTGGACTGAAGTACCCGCTGCTGCGCAAGGTGTTGGTCACCTACGAGGGCCGGACGGCGTTCGAGAACACGCTCGGCGCCGCCCTGGACAAGGTCTTCGGCACGAAGAGCCCGACGACCACCCGGCCACCGGACACCGGCACCACCAAACCGCCCGCCACCGGCAATCCGACGGTCGACCAGGCGCTCCAGGACGCCCAGAAGGCATTCGACGCCGGGCAGCAGGCGCTGAAGGACGGACCGGACTGGGACGCCTATGCCAAGGCGCAGAAGGATCTCCAGGAGGCCCTGAAGCGGGCCGAGGACGCGCAGTCCAAGGCCGGCCGGACGGGCGCCGGAAACCAGAGTTGATCAAAGCCCCTCCGTGCCGTGGTACGGTTGACCTGCAACGGCGCGGGGTGGAGCAGCTCGGTAGCTCGCTGGGCTCATAACCCAGAGGTCGTAGGTTCAAATCCTGCCCCCGCTACTGAAAACGAAGGCCCGGATCCAACAGGGATCCGGGCCTTCGTGGTGTGCGAACTCATGTACTGAGGGGAGGTACGGCCGCGCCGCCGTGGGGAGTTGGGCACGTTGTGTTTGACTTGTCGTCCTGTGGGCATGTCGACAAAACGCTGAAGTGACCTCACGGGCTGCGGTATACCGGGTGTACCCAGGTTGCAGGTGGTGCGACGATGGACGTTATGGGGGACAAGGCAACTCTGTTCGGGACAGGGCGATTTGTGCAGCCTGTCGGCACGGAGCCGACCCGCGACGAAATGGTGGACATGGGGGAAGCCGCCGAGGAGACGCGCCTCGCGCTCGCCGCGCAGAGCGGTGACGCCGAGGCGGCCAGCGTCCTCGGAGCCATCCTGCTGCGCCGCGGCGACCTCGACGGAGCCGAACCCCAGCTGCGTGCCGCCACGGCGGCCGGTGACCGGGCCGCCGCCAACAACCTGGGAG
>NZ_WWJT01000578.1 GCF_009865385.1 Streptomyces sp. SID486
GGGCCGGTCTGCGGCCCGCGCGGGCGGCCCGGCGGCCCGCGCGGGCGCCCGACGATCCGCGTCCGGCCCTGCCCGCACCGGCGGCACGCCGGCTCACCACCCTGCTGACCGACCGGTCCGGCGGGGCCGGCGGCGGGCGGCGGGGCAGTTCCCCGGACCTGATGGAGCTGCTTCCGCAGTGGCTCGCGGCGGCCGCCGCGCACGGGTACGCGGCGCCCCCACAGGCC
>NZ_WWJT01000059.1 GCF_009865385.1 Streptomyces sp. SID486
TCGGTGCGGCCGGCCGGGTCCGTGGGGCCGGCCGGGTCCCCCGCGTCCGCCGGAGCGGGACGGGCGATCGGATTCCTGGCGCCGGACGGAGCGGGGCAGCCGGGCGGCCCGGGGATTCCGGTCGCGCCGGACGACCCCGCGGAACCGCTCGGAGCACTGGCGCCGGACGTCCCCGTGGAGCCGATCGGCTCCCTGATGCCAGCCGGATCGGCGGCGTTCGCCTCCGGCCGGGCGAAGGCCCCCAAGGGCCACGACGTGTCGTCCCACCAGAAGCGGGTGAACTGGACCGCCGCCCGGGCCAAGGGCGCGCGGTTCGTCTACATCAAGGCGACCGAGTCCACGAACTACCGCAACCCTTACTTCTCCGGGCAGTACACCGGCGCCCGCAAGGCGGGACTGCTCCGGGGCGCCTACCACTTCGCCCGGCCGGACCGCTCCTCCGGCGCCAAGCAGGCCGCGTACTTCGTACGGCACGGCGGCGGCTGGCAGGCGGACGGCTGGACGCTGCCGCCCGCGCTCGACATCGAGTACAACCCGTACAACGCGAACCGCAAGTGCTACGGACTGGGCAAGGCGGGCATGGTGCGCTGGATCCGGTCGTTCAGCGACGAGATCAAGCGGCGGACCGGCCGCCGTCCGGTGATCTACACCACGACCCAGTGGTGGAAGCTCTGCACCGGCAACAGCCGCTCGTTCTCCAAGAGCCACCCCCTGTGGATCGCCCGGCACGGCACCTCACGGCCGGGGGCGCTGCCGGGCGGCTGGCAGTACTGGACGTTCTGGCAGTACGGCACCAAGGGGGCGCTGCCGGGTGACCAGAATCTCTTCAATGGCTCCCTGAGCCGGCTGCGGATCTTCGCGCGGGGCCGCTAGCCAAGGGGCACTTGGGCCGACACGGGGAAGCGGAACCCGGCCCACCCTCGAGAGACACCATGACGCCCGACCCAGTTCATCTTCCGTTCACCCAGGTTGCCTACGTTCGTCGCGCCAACGACCTCGAACGATTGCCTGGGTAAATGGAAAGCTTCTCGCTGATCCTCGCGATTGTGGTGGTGACCGCCCTCGCGTTCGATTTCACGAACGGTTTCCACGACACCGCGAACGCGATGGCCACCACCATCTCCACAGGCGCCCTGAAGCCCAAGATCGCGGTGGCCATGTCCGCCGTCCTCAATCTTGTGGGCGCCTTCCTCTCGGTGGAGGTCGCGAACACGATCTCCAAGGGCCTCGTCGACGAGGCCGGCATCCGTCCCGAGGTCATCTTCGCCGCCCTGGTCGGCGCGATCCTCTGGAATCTGCTGACCTGGCTGGTCGGCCTTCCCTCCAGCTCCTCGCACGCCCTGATGGGCGGCCTGGTCGGCGCCACCGTCGCCTCCGCCGGCTTCGGCGCCGTGCACGGAGAGGTCCTGGTGACCAAGGTGCTGCTCCCGGCGGTCGCCGCGCCGCTCGTGGCGGGTCTCGCCTCGATGCTGGCCACCCGCTTCTCCTACGGTATCGGCGGCCGGGCCGAGGGCGACGCCACCCGCAAGGGCTACCGCGCCGGCCAGATCGCCTCCGCCGGCCTGGTCTCCCTGGCCCACGGCACCAACGACGCCCAGAAGACGATGGGCATCATCACCCTCGCGCTGATCGCGGGCGGCTCCGTCGCCCCCGGCTCCAACCCTCCCACCTGGGTGATCCTCTCCGCCGGCCTGGCGATCGCACTCGGCACCTACATCGGCGGCTGGCGCATCATCCGCACCATGGGCACGGGCCTGACCGACCTGGAGCCGCGCCAGGGCTTCGCCGCCCAGACCAGCGCCGCGACCGCCATCCTGGCCTCCTCCCACCTCGGCTTCTCCCTCTCCACCACCCATGTCGTCTCCGGCTCGGTCATGGGCGCGGGCCTCGGCCGCAAGGGCGGCGTGGTCCGCTGGTCCACCGCGACCCGGATGCTCGTCGCCTGGGTGCTCACCCTCCCGGCCGCCGCGCTGGTCGGCGCGGGTGCCGAGTCCGTCACCGACCTGGGTGACTGGGGCACCGCCGTGGTCGCCCTCTTCCTGGTCGCCGCGAGCGCCGCGATCTGGAAGATCTCCCGCCGCGAGGTCGTGGACCACACCAACGTCGTCGCCGAGACCGCCGAGCCGGCCGGTGTGGTCACCACCGCCATCGCCGCGGTGACCCCGCCGCCCGCGGGCACGGTCACCGAGGACCTGACGGCCACGATCCCCGCCCCGGCCACCGAGCCGGCGACCACCGCCGAGCCGGCCGCCACGGTCTGACCCCGAGCACCCGGTTACTGAAGGAAGCATCCCCATGAAGATCGACTGGGCGGCCATCGGCTCCGTCTTCGGCGTCAGCCTCGCGTTCACGGTGGGCCTGGTGGCCCTGTTCACCCTCGGTGTCAACGGTCTGGCCCGGCGCGAGAGGGCCGCGGCCCAGGGCGGCTCCGCCGGCCTCGCCGTCACCGGCGCCTACGTCTGCTTCGCGGCCTGCGCGGCGGCGGTGGCCTACGGCATCTACCTGATCGTGGCCAAGCCCTGACCCACCCGGCAGCGGCTGGGGCTGCCGGTGCGACCCGGCGCGTGCGCACCGGCGGCCGCGCTCACGCCCCGCACCGGGCGACGCAGTCGACCGAACATCCCGAGGCTCCCCTCCCGGCATCTGCCGAGGGGAGCCTCGGGCATGTCCTCACGCTCCGTCATGTGGGGATCGGCACACTCCTCCCCCGCAGGTCAACGGCAGGTTGACGGCCGTTCCGGGCGCGTGGTGGACTGCCCAGGCCAGCTACGGCGGCAGGAGAGGAAGCCGGTGCGAATCCGGCGCGGTCCCGCCACTGTCACCGGGGAAAGACCCCCGGGAGCCAGGAACTCTCACCGCCGATTCACGTCGAACCAGGGCGCGGACACCCTGAGTGAGGACACCGAACGCCATGCCCGGCTGCCGAAGGAACCGTTCCAGGACCGCTCCCGCGCCCATGGCCGGCTGAGCCGGTGGGTGCCGATCGCACGTACGCGTACGGTGCCGCCGCCGGCATCCTCGCCGATCTGCTCCTCGGCGACCCGCGCCGTGGGCATCCGGTCGCCGCCTTCGGCCGGGCGGCCGCGGCCGTGGAAAGCGCCCTGTGGCACGACCACCGTGGCTGGGGCGCCCTGCACACCACCGTCTGCGTCGGCGGCGCCGTCGGTCTCGGCGCGCTGGCCGTACGCGCCGTACGCCCCTCCCCCGCCGCCTCCGTCGCGCTGACCGCCGCCGCCACCTGGGCCGTCACGGGCGGGACCTCGCTGGCCCGGGAGGCCCGCGCCGTCGGGAGCGCCCTGGCGGCCGGCGACGTCGAGGCGGCCCGGGCCCGGCTGCCGCATCTGTGCGGCCGGGACCCGCAGGCGCTGGACGCCGACGGGATCGCCAGGGCGGTGGTCGAGTCGGTCGCCGAGAACACCTCCGACGCCGTGGTCGGCGCCCTCGTCTGGGGTGCCCTGGCCGGGGTCCCGGGTCTGGCCGGGTTCCGCGCGGTCAACACCCTGGACGCCATGGTGGGCCACAGGTCGCCCCGGCACCGCCGCTACGGCTGGGCCTCCGCCCGCCTCGACGACGTGGCCGGCTGGCCGGGGGCGCGGCTGACCGCCGTACTCGCCGCCGCGGCCGGTCCCGATCCGCGGGGCGCCCTGCGCGCCTGGCGGGCCGACGCGCACCGGCACCCGAGTCCCAACGCCGGGCCGGTGGAGGCGTCCTTCGCCGGTGCGCTCGGTGTCCGGCTGGGCGGAACGCTCTCCTACGGCGGGCGGGTCGAGCACCGCCCCGTACTCAACGGCGGCGCCGGACGGCCGGTCCGGGTCGCCGACATCGACCGCGCCGTACGGCTCTCCCGCCGCGTCGGCCTGCTCGCGCTCGGCGCCACCCTCGCCGGGCGCGCACTGTGGAAGGGGCACGGGAAGTGAACGGTGGTCTCCTCGTCGCCGGCACCACGTCCGACGCCGGAAAGAGCGTCGTGACGGCCGGCATCTGCCGCTGGCTGGCACGCCAGGGCGTGAAGGTCGCGCCGTTCAAGGCGCAGAACATGTCCCTCAACTCGTACGTCACACGGGAGGGTGCGGAGATCGGCCGGGCCCAGGCCATGCAGGCCCAGGCCTGCCGGATCGAGCCGACCGCGCTGATGAACCCCGTGCTGCTCAAGCCCGGCGGCGAGCAGAGCAGCCAGGTGGTGCTGCTCGGCAAGCCGGTCGGGGAGATGAGCGCGCGGGGCTACCACGGCGGACGCCAGCAGCGGCTGCTCGGCACGGTGCTGGACTGCCTCGCCGAGCTGCGGGGCACGTACGACGCGGTGATCTGCGAGGGGGCGGGGAGCCCGGCCGAGATCAACCTGCGGCGCACCGACATCGTCAACATGGGCATCGCCCGGGGTGCCCGGCTGCCCGTGCTCGTGGTCGGCGACATCGACCGCGGCGGCGTCTTCGCCTCCTTCTTCGGGACCGTCGCCCTGCTCTCGCCCGAGGACCAGGAGCTCGTCGCCGGGTTCCTGGTGAACAAGTTCCGGGGCGACGTCAGTCTGCTGGCGCCGGGGCTGGACATGCTGCACGGACTCACCGGGCGGCACACCTACGGCGTGCTGCCGTTCCGGCACGGGCTCGGCATCGACGAGGAGGACGGGCTGCGCATCTCGCTGCGGGGCACCGTCCGCGAGTCGACCGTCGCTCCCCCGGTCGGCGAGGACGTGCTGCGGGTCGCCGTGTGCGCGATCCCGCTCATGTCCAACTTCACCGACGTGGACGCGCTGGCCGCCGAACCGGGCGTCGTGGTGCGGTTCGTGGACCGCCCGGAGGAACTGGCGGACGCCGACCTCGTGGTGGTCCCGGGCACGCGCGGGACCGTACGGGCGCTGCGGTGGCTGCGGGAGCGCGGGCTCGCGGACGCGCTCGTGCGCCGGGCCGCTGAGGGGCGCCCCCTGCTCGGCGTGTGCGGCGGCTTCCAGATCCTCGGCGAGCACATCGAGGACGAGGTCGAGTCGCGCGCCGGTGAGGTCGCCGGGCTCGGGCTGCTCCCCGTGCGGGTGCGTTTCGCCCGCGAGAAGACCCTGACCCGGCCGGCCGGGGAGGCCCTCGGCGAGCCGGTCGACGGCTACGAGATCCACCACGGGGTGGCCGAGGTCACCGGCGGGGAACCCTTCCTGGACGGCTGCCGGGCCGGCCAGACCTGGGGCACCCACTGGCACGGCTCGCTGGAGTCGGACGGCTTCCGGCGGGCCTTCCTGCGGGAGGTGGCCGCCGCCACGGGCCGCCGCTTCGTGCCCGCGCCGGACACGTCCTTCGCCGCGCTGCGCGAGGAACAGCTCGACCGGCTGGGCGACCTGATCGAGCAGCACGCGGACACGGACGCGCTCTGGCGGCTCATCGAGTCGGGTGCGCCGCGAGGGCTGCCCTTCGTGCCGCCGGGAGCGCCGGCATGAGCACGCCGGTCCCGCCGTCGAGCGCCGGCACGCACCCGCCGGCGGACCGCGGGCCGTGGAGCGACGGCGGACCGCGCACGGACCGGGGACCGTGGACGAAGCGTGTACCGCTGACCGAC
>NZ_WWJT01000579.1 GCF_009865385.1 Streptomyces sp. SID486
CTGCTCGCCACCCGGCTCATCAGCCGGATCCGGCAGGCCTTCGGCGTGGGCATCACGGTCAAGGACCTGTTCCAGGGCCCGACCCCGGCCGCGCTGGCGGAGCTGGTGGAGGTGCGCAGCGGGGAGGACGTACGGCGGCCGGTGCTGCGGGAGGTGGCGCGGCCGGAGCGGGTGCCGCTGTCGTTCGGGCAGCGCCGGCTGTGGTTCCTGGACCAGCTGGAGGGCCC
>NZ_WWJT01000580.1 GCF_009865385.1 Streptomyces sp. SID486
GTCGGGACGGTCCTCGGCGGCCCGCTCCCGGGGGTCCGCCACGAGCGCCGTCGCCACGGCGGAGGACGCGGGAGCGAACGCCGGACCGGACGCCGGACCGGACGCCGGACCGAACGCGGGACCGGACGCGGCGCCCGACGCCGAACCGGACGCGGCGCCGGGTGCCGTACCGGCCGGGGCGCCGGACGCGGGCCGAGTGAGCCAGGGAGCTGCCGGGCCGGACCCCGCCGACTCATGACCGGCCGGCTGGGAGCCGTCGGGAT
>NZ_WWJT01000581.1 GCF_009865385.1 Streptomyces sp. SID486
GGCGGCGTCGGCCTCCGTGCGGGCCCTGCCCGCAGCGGCCTCGGCGTTGTCGGCCGCCTTGTCCGCCGCGTTCGCCGCGGCACGGGCCGCGTCAGCCGCATCGCCGGCATCCAGCTTGTCGGCGTATGCCTGCTTCGCGTCGGCCTTGGCGCGGGCCGCGTCCGCCTTCTGTTCGGCGTCCCACGCGTCGTCGCGCATCTCCTTGGCGTGGTCCTTGGCCGCGACCGCGTCGTCGCGCCTGCTCTCGGCGGTCTTCTCGGCTGCTTCGGCCTTGTCCTTGGCGTCCTTGGCGTTGGCCGCCTCCGCTTCGGCGTTCTTGCGGTGCTCGGCGGCCTCGGCGCGGCTGGCGGCGGCGTTCTCCTTCTCCGCCTTGGCCGTCTTCTCCTCGGCTTCCGCCGCGAGCCGCTTGGCGTGCGCGTCGGCGGCGGCCGCCTTCGCGTCCGCCTCGGCCTTCACCGCGACGGCGAGCTTGGCCTCCGCGGTCTCCTTGTCCTTCTTGGCGTTGTCGCGGTGCACCTTGGCGGCGTCGGCGGCGGCCTTGGCCTGCAACTCGGCCGCCTCGGCGGCCTTCTTGCGGAACTCCGCCTTGGACTGGGCCGCCTGGGCGATCGCGCGCTGCGCGATCGTCGCGCTGTCACCGGCCGCGGCACGCGTGGCGGCCTCCGCCGTCTCGCCGGCCTTCTCCAGCGCCGCCAGCGCGGCAGCCGCACCCTTGGTGACCTGGTCCTTCTGCAGACCCACCAGCAGACCCCGGCCACGCGGGGCACCCGCCGCATCGGCGATGCCGTAGGCGGCCTGCAGCGCCGTGTCCGACGTGGTCGCGGCCTTCTGCGCGATGGTCAGCTGCGCCTTGACCACGGCAAGTTGCTTCTTCGCCTCCGTCTGCGCCCCGGCGACGGCCGCCTTGGCCTTGTCCACGTCGGCCTTCGCCGGTGCGGTGCCGGTGTGGGTCTTGGCGACGACCCTGAACTTCTGCGCCGCGGAGCCGTTGCACGCCGACGACACGGCGTCCTTGCTGTTGTCGAACGTCGGCAGGTGCAGGCACTTGCCGGACGCCGCGTTCACCAGCGGACCGGCGCTGCGCACGTCGAACTTCCACTGCTGGGCCTTGGCACTGCCGCAGTCACGGATCTGGACCTTCGTGCCGTCGGCGGTGGCACCGTTCAGCACTTCCAGGCACTTGCCCGAGTTCGGGTTGCGAAGGGTGCGGCCACCGTCGTAAGTGGCCCACAGCTGCCACTTCTGCGCGGCCCCGCCGTTACAGGTGTAGACCTGCACCGGGGTGCCGTTGGTCTTGCCGCCCCCCGCCACGTCCAGACACTTGCCGGTGGCGCCGGGCACCTGGATCTCCAGGTCACCGTCGCCGATCCAGTTGAAGCCGCCTTCGGTGTAGTAGTCCAGCCAGCGGGTGGAGTAGTCCGCGATCCACGACTGTCCCAGCAACTTGCCCAGCGCGAACGTGCCGTCCCGCAGTGCCTTGTTGGCGGTGCTGCTGGCGTCGAGGATCTGGTTGCGCTGAGTGGCCTGGGAGGTGATCTCCTGCTGCCATTCGGCGGACGCCTGCGCCACCTCCTTGCCGAGCACCCGGTCCGGGTCGATCGGGTCGTGCCACGAACATGACGCGAACCGGGTCTTCAGGTCCTCCACCGCGATGCGGAACTCCGGGGTGTCCGGGGCCGGCGCGGTTCTGGGGAAGCCACCGGAGGCGAGGAAGATGCGGGCGTCGTCGGCGAAGACCCGCGGCACGAAGATCTCGTTCGGGACGATGGGGCCGGAGTTCTTCTTCCAGAGCTTCCAGGCTTCCTGCTCCTGGCTGGTGCCGCCGCTGGTGTACTGCGGGTCACCGATGGCGAGGGCGGCCTTCTTCGTCTGGTCGTCCGCCTGCGGCGACGGGTCGTAGAACGGCGACATCAAGTCGACGTTGTTCCAGTACGACTGGTAGAGCCAGGGAAGCAGCCCCGTCGTGTCGAAGAAGTCCGCGTTGTCGGGGGAACCGGGGTAGTCCTCCAGCCCCATGACAGCGTTGCCCCAGCCCTGACGGGTGTCCTGCGTCTTCTTCACCCAGGCGTCGGTGTCGTCTCTGTCCTTCTGCCAGGCCAGTGCGTACGCGCCCGTGCCGTAGGTGCGATCAGCCTTCTGATGCAGCTGGTCCGCCGGCAACGACGCGGAGGTGCCGGCCAGGCCGTACAGATTCGGGCCGCCCCTGCGCAGACCGTCGGCCATCAGACACTGGTCGAAGCGCAGTTGCTCGGCAGCCTTGGCGTCGAACCCGTCGTAGGAGTCGGCGGCCGGGCTGGCGTCCGGAGCACGGTCGGCGGCCAGGGCCTCAGGCACCGCCACGGGAGCGAGGAGGGCGAGGAAGGCGAGCGGGACGACCGGAGTCGCCAACCGTGCCATCCATCTGGGGCGTTTGCCCCGTATCCGTTCGGGTCTACGCGACACGCGTATCCCTCTCTGTAGAAGGTGACTTGTGCAGGCGCACCCCCGGGAGGGAAACGTCAGGCCGTACATGGGCCTCAGGTGGTGAACGGCGCTCCCCCGCGAACACGCCAGACGCTCCCGAATCAGCGGACTGGTCAGGTCCTTCCAGAAGCGGACGCCACCATAAGCATGGTGATCGTTTTCAGGGCAAGGGCTCTACAGACAGGGCGCCTTACTCTGGGTAACGAGCAGCCCTTCGGGAGGACTGTGCGAATCTTGTGCGTGGCTTGTGAATGCCGTTGTCAGTGGCTCTACCGAATCGTCGACTTGGCCACTCCCCGTCACCATGAGATCAAAGTCACAACCGCGGGCTGCGCGTACGAGGATCCCGCCGCGCCAGCCCGAGGGACACCCCCGGATTCGACGAGAGCGCCCCGGACACCGGGAGGCCCGGTGACGAGCAGCGATGACAAGCGGAAGAACCTGGAGCTGCCTGGGAAAACAGCAGATGTGACGGCGAACCAGCTATCCGTCGTCATGCTGTACGCCCTGCACCCCACCGACCGGTCCGGCGCCATGCTGGAGACCGCCGCCCTCCTGGCCTGACTGGCCGCCATGGCCCTGCCTGTCTTCCCCTGGAGCCGGAAGCAGGTCATCGAGGCCGGCGTGCTGGAGGAGAGCGAAGTACTACCGGCTCGATCTCAAGCGCATGGGCGCGGACTGGTCAGGGAGCTGGTGTGGCGTCGGTACAGGACGCTCGCACCGGTCGTGGGCGGGTGTCCGACGTGCGGGTCTTTCGGCAGTGGTGGTGTCGAGCTTCGTCAGGACGGGCAGGACTCGCGCCAACCACCCATGCCTGTGAAGGAATCAGCGCCATGTGGCCATCGTTCACGTCTGCATGACGACCTTCGTTCTGGTTCCCGGCGGCTGGCGCGGCGGCTGGTACTTCTCCGGCTTGGCCGACCGGCTGCGCGCCGCCGGACACCGGGCGCTGACCGTCACCCCCACCGGTGTCGGCGACCGCGCCCACCTGACCTCCGCCCACGTCAATCTCGACACCCACATCGACGACGTGCTCGCCGTACTCGCCACCGAGGAGGTCACCGACGCCGTTCTCGTCGGGCACAGCTACGGCGGCATGGTGATCACCGGTGCCGCCGACCGTGCCCCTTCCGGCGTGGTGCGCCGCCTGGTCTACTCCGACGCCTACGTACCCGAGGACGGCCAGTCCTGTTGGGACCTGACCACCGATGCCTACCGCAGCCTGTTCCTGGACGGCGCGGCGGCGGACGGATACGCGGTCCAGCCGCCGTCCGGCAGCGACCCGCGCGTCACCGCACATCCCCTGGCCTCTTTCCTCCAGCGGATCCGGCTGGACGCGGGCGGCCTGCGTGACGTCAGGACCCGGGACTTCGTGTACCTGTCCGGGTGGGACGGCACGCCCTTCACCGCCGTCCGCGACCGGCTGGCCGACGACCCGGTCTGGCGCGTCCACACCCTGGACAGCGGCCATGACGTCTGGAGGGATGCCCCGCAGGAGTTCCTGGAGATCCTTCTGCTGGGCGAATAGCCCCGACGCGGTGCGCTGACGTCCTTATCTGCCGTGTCGTTCAACTGGCAGTGACGGCGTCGAGGTTCCTCGCGCGGCCATGGACACCGACGCGGCGGAAGAGCCGGCGGGCCTGTCGTGCCCTTGCTGCCCAGCGCCGGAGCCGCTCGCGAGGTACGCCGGCGTGCGTCGGATCCCGTCACCGAGTTCCTCGCGGACCGGTACGGCAGCCCGGGCTGCGGGGGAACACCCTGCCGGTCTCGCGCCTTGGCGGGCGTCGTCGCGGGCGTGGCGGTGCCCCGCGCAGGAGGGATCCAGCCCTTGCCGCGCGGGGCCGCCGAACAAGCGGGGCGGTCAGCCGTCGCCTTCGAGGTTCCCCTCGGTCTCCAGGTACACCTGCCGCAGTTCCGCCAGCACCGCCGGGTCCGGCTTCTCCCACATCCCCCGCGACTCCGCCTCCAGCAGCCGCTCCGCGATGCCGTGCAGCGCCCAGGGGTTGGCCTGCTGGAGGAACTCGCGGTTGGCCGGGTCCAGGACGTACGTCTCGGTCAGCTTGTCGTACATCCAGTCGGCGATCACACCGGTCGTGGCGTCATAGCCGAACAGGTAGTCCACCGTGGCGGCGAGTTCGAAGGCGCCCTTGTAGCCGTGGCGGCGCATCGCCTCGATCCACTTGGGGTTGACGACGCGCGCGCGGAAGACACGCGAGGTCTCCTCGACGAGCGTGCGGGTGCGGACCGTCTCGGGCCGGGTGGAGTCGCCGATGTACGCCTCGGGAGCCGTGCCGCGCAGGGCCCGGACGGTGGCCACCATGCCGCCGTGGTACTGGAAGTAGTCGTCGGAGTCGGCGATGTCGTGCTCGCGGGTGTCGGTGTTCTTCGCCGCGACCGCGATGCGCTTGTACGCCGTCTCCATCTCCTCGCGGGCCGGGCGGCCGTCGAGTTCCCGGCCGTAGGCGTAGCCGCCCCAGACGGTGTAGACCTCGGCGAGGTCGGCGTCGGTGCGCCAGTCGCGGGAGTCGATGAGCTGGAGCAGGCCGGCGCCGTACGTGCCGGGGCGGGAGCCGAAGATGCGGGTGGTGGCCCGTCGTTCGTCACCGTGTGCCGCGAGGTCCGCCTGGACGTGGGTGCGGACGTGGTTGGTCTCGGCCGGCTCGTCCAGCGAGGCCGCCAGCCGCACGGCGTCGTCCAGCAGGCCGATGGTGTGCGGGAAGGCGTCGCGGAAGAAGCCGGAGATGCGCAGGGTGACGTCGATGCGCGGGCGGCCCAGCTCCTCGTACGGGATGGGCTCCAGGCCGGTCACGCGGCGGGAGGCGTCGTCCCAGACCGGGCGGACGCCGAGCAGGGCGAGGGCCTCGGCGACGTCGTCGCCGGCGGTGCGCATGGCGCTCGTGCCCCACAGGGACAGGCCCACGGAGGTGGGCCAGTCGCCGTTGTCGGCGCGGTAACGCTCCAGGAGGGAGTCGGCGAGGGCCTGGCCGGTCTCCCAGGCGAGCCGGGAGGGGACGGCCTTGGGGTCGACGGAGTAGAAGTTGCGGCCGGTCGGCAGCACGTTGACCAGGCCGCGCAGGGGTGATCCCGACGGTCCCGCCGGGACGAAGCCGCCGGCCAGCGCGTGGACCGCGTGGTCGATCTCGGCGGTGGTGGCGGCGAGCCGGGGGACGACCTCGCGGGCGGCGAACTCCAGGATGGCGGCGACCTGTTCACCGTGCTCGGTGGGCACGGCGGCCGGGTCCCAGTCCGCGTCCTCCATCGCCTGCACCAGGGCGCGGGCGCGCTCCTCCGCCTCGTCGGCGGTGGTGCGGGTCGCGGCGGACTCGTCCAGGCCGAGGGCCTCGCGCAGGCCGGGCAGGGCCTGGGCGCCGCCCCAGATCTGGCGGGCGCGCAGGATGGCGAGGACGAGGTTGACGCGGTCGGCGCCGGCGGGCGGGTTGCCGAGGACGTGCAGGCCGTCGCGGATCTGGGCGTCCTTGACCTCGCACAGCCAGCCGTCGACGTGCAGCAGGAAGTCGTCGAAGCCGTCGTCGTCCGGGCGGTCGTCCAGGCCGAGGTCGTGGTCGAGGCGGGCGGCCTGGATGAGGGTCCAGATCTGGGCGCGGATGGCGGGGAGCTTCGCCGGGTCCATGGAGGAGATCTGGGCGTACTCGTCCAGGAGTTGCTCCAGGCGCGCGATGTCGCCGTAGGAGTCGGCGCGGGCCATGGGCGGGACGAGGTGGTCCACGAGGGTGGCGTGGACGCGGCGCTTGGCCTGGGTGCCCTCGCCGGGGTCGTTGACCAGGAAGGGGTAGATCAGCGGGAGGTCGCCGAGGGCGGCGTCGGGGCCGCAGGCGGCGGACAGGCCGGCGTTCTTGCCGGGCAGCCACTCCAGGTTGCCGTGCTTGCCGAGGTGGATCATCGCGTCGGCGCCGAAGCCGCCGTCGGAGACCGGGGAGCCGATCCAGCGGTAGGCGGCCAGGTAGTGGTGGGAGGGCGGCAGGTCGGGGTCGTGGTAGATGGCGATGGGGTTCTCGCCGAAGCCGCGCGGGGGCTGGATGAGGACGAGCAGGTTGCCGAAGCGCAGGGCCGCGAGGACGATGTCGCCCTCCTCGTCGCGGCTGCGGTCGACGAACATCTCGCCCGGTGCCGGGCCCCAGTGCTCCTCCACCGCGGTGCGCAGCTCCTCGGGGAGGGTGGCGAACCAGCGGCGGTAGTCGGCGGCCGGGATGCGGACCGGGTTGCGGGCCAGCTGTTCCTCGGTGAGCCAGTCCTGGTCGTGGCCGCCCGCCTCGATGAGCGCGCGGATCAGCTCGTCGCCGTCGCCGGAGACCAGGCCGGGGATGTCGGCGTCCCCGAAGTCGTAGCCCTCCTCGCGCAGTCGGCGCAGCAGGGCGACGGCGCTGGCGGGGGTGTCCAGGCCGACCGCGTTGCCGATGCGGGAGTGCTTGGTGGGGTAGGCGGACAGCACCAGGGCGAGGCGTTTGTCGGCGGCCGGTATGTGGCGCAGCCGTGCGTGCCGTACGGCGATCCCGGCGACGCGGGCGGCGCGCTCGGGGTCGGCGACGTAGGCGGGCAGGCCGTCGGCGTCGATCTCCTTGAAGGAGAACGGGACGGTGATCAGGCGGCCGTCGAACTCGGGGACGGCGATCTGGCTGGCCGCGTCGAGCGGGGAGACGCCCTCGTCGTTCTCCTCCCAGGCCGTGCGGGAGCCGGTCAGGCACAGGGCCTGGAGGATGGGCACGTCGAGGGCGGTGAGCGCGCCGGCGTCCCAGGACTCGTCGTCGCCGCCCGCCGACGCCTCGGCGGGCCTGGTGCCGCCCGCGGCCAGCACTGTGGTGACGATCACGTCCGCGGTGCGCAGGGTGTCGATCAGCTCCGGCTCGGGGGCGCGCAGGGAGGCGACGTACAGGGGCAGCGGCCGGGCGCCCGCGTCCTCCACGGCGTCGCACAGGGCGTGCACGAAGGCGGTGTTGCCGCTCATGTGGTGGGCGCGGTAGTAGAGCACGGCGACGGTGGGGCCGTCGGCGGGCCGGGCCGCGCGCTCCAGCGGGCCCCAGGTGGGGGCGGGCGCGGGCGCGTCGAAGCCGTGGCCGGTGAGCAGGACGGTGTCCGAGAGGAACCGGGCGAGGTGTTCCAGGTTGGCGGGGCCGCCGTGGGCGAGGTAGGCGTGGGCCTCGGCGGCGAGGCCGACCGGGACGGTGGAGGCGGCCATCAGCTGGGCGTCGGGCGCCTGCTCACCGGTGAGGACGACCACCGGACGGCCGTCGGCGAGCAGCAGGTCGAGGCCGTCCTGCCAGGCGCGGATGCCGCCGAGGAGGCGGACGACCACCAGGCCGACGCCGTCGAGGAGGGCCGGCAGGTCGTCCAGGGGGAGCCGGGAGGGGTTGGCGAACCGGTAGGAGACCGGGCCGCCGGCCGCGCGGGCGCTGAGCAGGTCGGTGTCGGAGGTCGACAGGAGCAGGATCTCGCGGGCGTGCGGAGCACGCTCCCCGGGCGGAGTGGGCATACGATGCCTGGCCTTCCTCGGGGTCCGCGCCCCGGGCGGTGTGGGATGGTTCTCCCCCTCGGCGCAAGCCGGTTGTGGGGAAAGGGAGTTCCTGGCTCACCCGTCCCTCGGGAACGGGTTGACAGTGGCGGGACCGCGCCGGAATCGCACCGGCTTCCTCCCCTTTTCGCCGTCGTGGCGGTTCGTGGACCGGGTGATCCACTCCGGAGCATAGTAGGGGGCCCCGGTGGATGTGCGGGACATACAGTCGCAGTGATCATAGGTATGCTCACCGCCATGTCAGCGGCCGTTCCTCCTCCGTCACCCCAGGCCACACCGGCCGCACGGGGCCGCGGTGACGCCTGCCCGGGAGCCCTGCGCCTGCACGCGGCGGACGACGGGGCGCTGGCCCGTGTCCGGCTCCCCGGGGGTGTGCTGTCCACCGGCCAGGCACGGGCGCTCGCGGTCGCGGCCCGGCGGCTGGGCGACGGTGACCTGCATCTGACCTCCCGTGGCAACGTGCAGCTGCGCGGGCTGCCGGAGGGCTGCGGTGCCGAGCTCGCTGAGCTGCTGGACGCGGCCGGCCTGCTGCCTTCGCGGGAGCACGAGCGGGTGCGCAACATCGTCGCCTCCCCCCTGTCCGGTCTCGACGCCGACGGCCTGCGGGACGTACGGCCCTGGCTGACGGCCCTGGACGCCGCCCTGTGCGCGAGCCGGGACGCGGTGGGTCTCTCCGGCCGGTTCCTGTTCGCTCTGGACGACGGGCGCGGGGACATGTCCGGCCTCGGCGCCGACGTCCTGGTCCGGGCGGTCCCGGACGGGGGCGCGTGGCTGGCTCCCGGCTCGGTGCGGGTGAGTGCCGAGGACGCGCCCCGGGCGGCGTCGGCGGCTGCCGGGGCGTTCCTGGAGGCGGCCCGGTCCGGTGGACGGCGAGCCTGGCGGATGTCCGATCTGGGCCTGTCCGGGAGCGAGCTGGGCCGCCTGGTCCGTGACCGGCTGCGCGCCGAGGGCATCGGCCACGAGGACCACCCCGAGCCGGCCGGCTGCGCGGACGGGCCGCCCCCGGGGATCGTCGGCGACGCCGTGTCCGTGCACATCCCGCTGGGACGGCTCTCGGCCCACCAGTGGGACGAGCTGACGCACGTCGCCGCCGGCGAGCTGCGGCTGACCCCCTGGCGGGGGGTGGTCCTGCCCACGGCCGGCACGGCCGCGGAGCGGGCCGGCGCGCTCGCCCGTCTCGGCGCGGCCGGCCTGGTCACCGACCCCGGGTCACCCTGGCTCCACGTCGGCGCCTGCATCGGCCGGCCCGGCTGCGCCAGATCGCACGCCGACGTCCGCGGGGACGCGGCCCGCACGCTCGACGCCGCCGGCGATCCGGGCGTCCCCCTGTACTGGTCCGGGTGCGAACGGCGGTGCGGGCACCCGCGGTCCGGCCATGTCGACGTGGTCGCGGCGCCGGGTGGCGGATACCACCTGACCGCCGCGCCGGCCGGGCGGAGACCGCGCACCGCCTTCGCAGCAGACCCCTCCGGGATACCCGCCGCCCTGGCGGCGATCACCTCATGAGCCGCAGGACGACCGAGAGCGACGAGAAGAACATCATGACCCCCCACGTCTACGAGAAGGACGGAGCGGAGATATACCGCCAGTCCTTCGCCACGATCCGCGCGGAAGCGGACCTCGACGGTCTGCCCGCCGATGTCAGCCAGGTCGCGGTGCGCATGATCCACGCCTGCGGCATGGTCGACCTCGTCCGGGACCTGTCGTACACGCCGGCGGTCGTCGCCCGGGCCCGTGCGGCCCTGCGCGCCGGGGCACCGATCCTGTGTGACGTGCAGATGGTGGCCAGCGGTGTGACCCGCAAGCGGCTGCCCGCCGGCAACGAGGTGCTCTGCACGCTGTCCGACCCGGCCGTGCCGCGACTGGCCGCGGAGCTGGGCACCACGCGCAGCGCCGCCGCGCTGGAGCTGTGGCGCGACCGGCTGGAGGGCGCGGTGGTCGCCGTCGGCAACGCGCCCACGGCCCTGTTCCGGCTGCTGGAGATGATCGAGGAGGGCGCTCCGCGGCCCGCCGCCGTCATCGGTGTGCCGGTCGGCTTCATCGGCGCGGCCGAGTCCAAGGACGCCCTGGCCGCGCATCCGTCGGGGCTGGACCATCTGGTGGTGCGGGGCCGGCGCGGTGGCAGTGCCATCGCGGCCGCCGCGCTCAACGCGATCGCGAGCGAGGAAGAGTGAGCGGCAAGCTGTACGGGGTGGGCCTCGGGCCGGGCGACCCCTCTTTGATGACCGTGCGGGCGGTCGAGGTCATCGCCGGGGCGGACGTGATCGCCTACCACAGTGCCCGGCACGGCCGGTCGATCGCCCGGTCGATCGCGGCGAAGCACCTGCGTGCCGACCACATCGAGGAACCCCTGGTCTACCCCGTCACGACGGAGACCACCGACCACCCCGGTGGCTACCGGGGCGCCATGGAGGAGTTCTACGCCGAGGCGGCGGCCCGGCTGGCGGCCCACCTGGACGCCGGCCGGACCGTCGCCGTGCTCGCCGAGGGCGATCCGCTCTTCTACGGCTCCTACATGCACATGCACAAGCGGCTCGCCGGCCGCTACGACACCGAGGTCGTCCCGGGTGTCACCTCCGTGTCGGCCGCCGCGGCCCGCCTGGGCGCACCGCTCGCCGAGGGCGAGGAGGTGCTGACCATCCTGCCGGGGACCCTGCCGGAGGAGGAGCTGACCGCGCGGCTCGCCGCGACGGACGCGGCGGTGGTGATGAAGCTGGGCCGTACGTTCCCCAAGGTGCGCCGCGCGCTGGAGGGTGCGGGGCGCCTGGCCGAGGCGCGGTACGTGGAGCGGGCCACCATGGGCGGGGAGCGGGTCGCCGAACTGGCCGACGTGGACCCGGACTCCGTGCCCTACTTCGCGGTGGCCGTCCTGCCCAGTCAGGTGGACGCCGAACCGGCCGTGCGCGAGCGCGGCGACGTGGTCGTGGTCGGTACGGGCCCGGCCGGTCCGCTGTGGCTGACGCCCGAGACCCGGGGCGCGCTGGCCGCCGCCGACGACCTGGTCGGCTACACCACCTACCTCGACCGGGTGCCGGAGCGGCCGGGGCAGGTCCGGCACGGCTCGGACAACCGGGTCGAGGCCGAGCGCGCCGAGTTCGCGCTGCAACTGGCCCTGCGGGGGCGGCGGGTGGCGGTCGTGTCGGGCGGTGACCCCGGTGTCTTCGCCATGGCCACCGCCGTCCTGGAGGCCGCCTCCCAGCCGGAGTACGCGGACGTGCCGGTGCGGGTGCTGCCGGGGGTGACCGCCGCCAACGCGGCCGCCGCGCGGGCCGGCGCTCCCCTCGGCCACGACTACGCCACCCTCTCCCTGTCCGACCGGCTCAAGCCGTGGGAGGTGATCGCCGAACGGCTGCGCGCGGCGGCCTCGGCGGATCTGGTGCTCGCCCTGTACAACCCCGGTTCGCGCAGCCGCACCTGGCAGGTGGGCAAGGCCATGGAACTGCTGCTGGAGTACCGGGCGCCGCAGACTCCGGTGGTGGTCGCCCGGGACGTGGGCGGTGCGGCGGAGAGCGTGCGGATCGTGGCGCTGGGCGAGCTGGATCCGGCCGAGGTCGACATGCGCACGATCCTGCTGGTCGGCTCCTCGCAGACGCGGGTGGTACGGCGGGGGGACGGCGAGGAGATCGTCTGGACGCCGCGCCGGTATCCGGAGGGGTGAGACCGGCCGCGGTGCCGTGCCGTGCCGTACCGTGCGGCCGGCACCGCGGCAGGACCTGAACAGCACCGCGGCGGGACCGGAACAGGGCCGTGGCCAAGGCCCTGCCAGGTTTTCCGTCAATCGGCCGCGAGAGGGTTGCGCTCCAGGCGCTCCAGGCGCTCCAGACCCTCCTGGCGCTCCAGACGCTCCAGGACCCAGCCGGCCGCGTCCTCGGGGCCGGGCACCACGGGCACGCCCGTGGGCACCGGGGGTCTGCGGACCACGACGACGGGTACGCCGGCCTCCCGGGCGGCCGCCAGTTTCGGTGCCGTGGCCGCTCCGCCGCTGTCCTTCGTGACCACGACGTCGATGCGGTGGCGGCGCAGCAGCCCGCGTTCGCCGTCCAGGGTGAAGGGACCTCGGTCGAGCAGTACCTCCATGGCGGCCGGGTGCGGGGGCTCGGGGGCGTCCACGGACCGCACGAGGAACCACAGCTGTTCCAGGTCCGCGAAGGCGGCCAGGCCCGTGCGTCCGGTGGTGAGGAACACCCGGCGGCCCAGTGCGGGCAGCAGGCGGGCCGCCTCCTCCAGCGAGCCGGCCTCGTGCCAGCGGTCGCCCTCGACGGGGGTCCAGCCGGGGCGGCGCAGGGCGAGCAGGGGGACCCGGGCGGTCGCGGCGGCCCGGGCCG
The DNA here is from genome assembly GCF_009865385.1 of Streptomyces sp. SID486. Taxonomy (GTDB): domain Bacteria; phylum Actinomycetota; class Actinomycetes; order Streptomycetales; family Streptomycetaceae; genus Streptomyces. The sequence goes on from NZ_WWJT01000581.1 coordinate 12,316, forward strand.
CGTGGAAACTGATCGTCCCGGCGAAGGGGTGGGTGGCGTCCACCACCGCGTCGGCCCCGTGCTCACGCAGCCACGCCGTGAGTCCCTCCGCCCCGCCGAAGCCGCCGACGCGCGTGCCGCCCGGCGGCAGCCGGGGGCTGGCGACACGTCCGGCGAGGGAACTGGTCACCTCCAGGCCGGGGGTGCCGTGCAGCAGTTCGGCGAGTCGGCGGGCCTCCGTGGTGCCGCCGAGGATCAGTAGGTGCACGGGAAGTGGGATCCCTTCGGAAGAAGAGGGCGCGAGCGGTCGGGCACGGCGGGCGGAGGCGCTCGGCCGGTTCGGCGCGGTGCACGGGTCCGCCGGTGGGACCGGCCCGGCCGCCGGAGGCCCGGCGGCCCCCGGCGGGTGATCAGCAGGAATGCCGCTCCCGGTCGGCCGAGTACAGGTGGCTGTCGCGGAACTGCTCCGCGCCCAGCGTCCGTCCCACCATGATCACGGCGGTGCGCAGCACCCCGGCGTCCTTCACCTTCCCGGCGATCTCGTCCAGGGTGCCGCGGATGATCAGCTCCTCCGGGCGCGACGCGTAGGCGACGACGGCGGCGGGGCAGTCGGCGCCGTAGTGCGGGCGGAGTTCGCCGACCACGCGGTCCACGTACCGCGCGGCCAGGTGCAGCACGATCAGCGCGCCGCTGCGGCCGAGGGTCGCCAGGTCCTCGCCCTCGGGCATGGCGGTGGCGCGGTGGGCGACGCGGGTGAGGATGACGGTCTGACCGACGGTCGGCACGGTCAGCTCACGCTTCAGGGCAGCGGCGGCGGCGGCGAAGGCGGGCACGCCGGGAACCACCTCGTACGGCACGCCCGCCGCGTCCAGCCTGCGCATCTGTTCGGCGACCGCGCTGAACACGGAGGGGTCTCCCGAGTGCAGCCGGGCGACGTCGTGGCCCTCCTCGTGGGCGCGGACCAGCTCGGCGGTGATCTCGTCCAGGTTCAGCTGGGCGGTGTCCACCAGCCTTGCGTCCGGCGGGCACTCGGCCAGCAGTTCGCGCGGGACGAGACTGCCCGCGTACAGGCAGACCTGGCAGGCGCCGAGCGTCCGGGCGCCGCGCACGGTGATCAGGTCGGCGGCACCGGGGCCGGCGCCGATGAAGTACACGGTCATCTGTCCGCTCCAGAGGGGAGGTCTGCGGTCTTGGTCACGGACCACTGTGTGACGGGCATGGCCTGGCGCCAGCCGGTGAAGCCGCCCACGGGCACGGCGTGGGCCACCGCGAGCCGTACCAGCTCGCCGCCGTGGCGGCGGCAGGCGGCGGCGAGCAGCGCCTCGGACTCCAGCGTCACGGTGTTCGCGACCAGCCGTCCGCCGGGGGGCAGCGCCGCCCAGCAGGCGTCGAGGAGTCCGGGCGCCGTGAGCCCGCCGCCCACGAACACGGCGTCGGGGACGGGGAGTTGGGCCAGGGCGTCGGGGGCGGCTCCGGTGACGACCCCGAGGCCGGGCACGCCGAGGCGTTCGGCGTTGCGGGTGATGCGTGCGGCGCGCACCGGGTCGCGTTCGACGGTGACGGCACGGCAGGAGGGGTGGGTGCGCATCCACTCGATGGCGATGGACCCCGACCCGCCGCCGACGTCCCACAGCAGTTCGCCGGGTGCGGGGGCGAGCACGCCGAGCGTGGCGGCGCGGATGTGCCTCTTGGTCAGCTGGCCGTCGTGCTCGTAGGCGTCGTCGGGCAGGCCGGGCACGGCGCCGAGCCGCCGGGCCTGCGGTGCGCGGCGGCATTCGACGGCCACGATGTTGAGCGGATCGCCGGGCGGCGGTGCCTGGACCCACGCGTCGGCGGTAGTTTCGGCCCCCGTGCGTTCCCGGTCGCCGCCGAGCTGCTCCAGGACCCGCATCCGGCTCGGACCGAAGCCGCGGTCGCGCAGGAGCGCGGCGACCTCGCCGGGGGTGGCGGCGCCGGCGCTCAGCACGAGGAGGCGCCGGCCCTCGTGCAGGGCGGCGGCCAGACGGGCGGCCGGGCGGCCGACGAGCGTCACGACCTCGACGTCCTCCAGCGGCCAGCCGAGGCGCGCGGCGGCGTAGGACACCGAGGAGGGGTGCGGCAGCACCCGCAGGGCGCCGGCCTCTTCGGCGAGGGCGCGGCCGATGCCGTAGAACATCGGGTCGCCGCTGGCGAGGACGGCGATGCGGCGGCCGGCGTGGGCGGCGAGCAGCCGCGGGACGGCGGGGCGCAGGGGTGACGGCCAGGCGATCCGCTCGCCGGCGCACGCGGGCGGCAGCAGGTCCAGCTGGCGTGGGCCGCCGATGAGGACGTCGGCCTCGCGCAGCTCCGTCCGGGAGGGCTCGGGCAGGCCCTCCCATCCGTCGGCCCCGATCCCGACGACGGACACGGGGATGGGCGGTTCTGGTCGGGCGGGGGTCACTGCGCGCTACCTCGGGGTTCAGGGGGCCGGCAGTGCCGCACTCTACTGGGCGATCATCCGCACACCCGACCCGGGTTCACCTCCGGACCCCCCCTTATTGCACACTGGTTGCAATAGCTTAAATCTTGCAGGAAGGGTAGGCATGGTTTCTCCGATCGTGCTCGGGATCGAGTCGTCGTGCGACGAGACCGGAGCGGGACTCGTCCGGGACGGCCGGCTTCTCGGCCACGCGGTGGCGTCGAGCATGGACGAGCACGCCCGCTACGGCGGGGTGGTCCCGGAGATCGCCTCCCGCGCCCATCTGCACGCCCTGCGCCCGGTGGTCCGGCAGGCACTCGGCCAGGCGGGACTGGCGCTGTCCGACATCGGCGCGGTCGCCGTCACCACGGGGCCGGGCCTGTCGGGCGCCCTCCAGGTGGGCCTCGCCGGGGCGAAGGGCATCGCCTACGCGCTGGGCGTCCCGCTGTACGGCGTCCACCACCTCGCCGGGCACGTGGCGGCCGACACCCTCGCGCACGGCCCGCTGCCCGACCCGTGCGTGGTGCTGATCGTCTCCGGCGGCCACACCTCCCTGCTCCTCGTCCGGGACCTGGCCCGCGACCCGATCCTGCACCTCGGCGACACCCTGGACGACGCGGCCGGGGAGTGCTTCGACAAGGTCGCCCGGGTCTTCGGGCTGCCGTACCCCGGCGGCCCGGCGATCGACCGGACCGCGCGCGAGGGGAACCCGCGCGCGGTCGCCTTCCCCCGCCCGCTGCCCGGCTCCTACGACTTCTCCTTCTCCGGGCTGAAGACGGCCGCCGCCCGCTGGGCGGAGTCGCACGCGGGCCGCGAACTTCCGGTGGCCGACGGGGCCGCCTCGCTGCAGGAGGCGGTCGCCGACGTGCTGACCCGCAAGGCGGTGGCCGCCTGCGCCGAGCACGGCGTCGGCACCCTGGTCGTCGTCGGCGGGGTCGCCGCGAACTCCCGGGTCCGCTCCCTCGCCGAGGAGCGCTGCCGGGCGGCCGGCGTCGAACTGCGCGTGCCGCCGCTGCGGCTGTGCACGGACAACGGCGCGATGATCGCGGCCGTCGGCGACCTGCTGGTGCGGGCCGGAGCCGAACCGGCCCCCCTGGACGTGTCGGTGGACCCGTCGGCCCCGCTGGAGTACGCGGCCCTGCACCCCGGCACGGCGGGAGCGGCCCGCCACGCCGCCCGAACCCTCACCGTCCAGCCCCTGTAGTCACCTGGAGCCCACCGTGCGCACCGCCGAGATCCGCCGCCGCTTCCTCGACTTCTTCGCCGAGCGCGGCCACACCGTCGTCCCCAGCGCCCCGCTGCCCACGCCCGACCCGACACTGCTGTTCGTCAACGCGGGCATGGTCCCCTTCAAGCCCTACCTGACCGGCGAGGCCCCGGCCCCCTGGCCGCGGGCGACGAGCGTGCAGAAGTGTGTGCGCACCCTGGACATCGAGGAGGTCGGCCGCACCACCCGGCACGGCTCGTTCTTCCAGATGAGCGGCAACTTCTCCTTCGGCGACTACTTCAAGGAGGAGGCCGTCACCCTCGCCTGGGAGCTGTCGACCACAGCGGCCGACGACGGCGGCTACGGACTCGACCCGGACCGGATCTGGGTGACCGTGCACCACTCGGACGACGAGACCCGCGCCCTGTGGCGGCGCGTCGCCGGCCTGCCCGACGAGCGGATCGTGGCACGCGGCGACGAGGACAACTTCTGGTCCATGGGCGTGCCCGGTCCCTGCGGACCCTGCTCGGAGCTGTACTACGACCGCGGGCCGGCCCTCGGCCGCGCGGGCGGCCCGGCGGTGGACGAGGACCGCTACATGGAGTTCTGGAACCTCGTCTTCATGCAGTACGAGCGCGGCGCGGGCCCCGGCAGGTCCGGCTACCCGGTCCTCGGTGAACTCCCCCGTCGCAACATCGACACCGGCATGGGCCTGGAGCGCATGGCCACCCTGCTCCAGGGGGTCGACAACCTCTACGAGACCGACGAGACCCGCCCGGTCCTCGACCGGGCCGCCGCCCTCGCCGGGGTCCGCTACGGCGCGGACGCCGAGGCCGACGTGCGCCTGAGGGTGGTCGCCGACCACGTGCGCACCGCCCTGATGCTGCTCGCCGACGGCACCTCCCCGGGCAACGAGGGCCGGGGCCACGTCCTGCGCCGCATCCTGCGCCGGGCGGTGCGCTCCATGCGTCAGCTCGGCCACCAGGACCCGGCGCTGCCCGAGCTGCTGGCCGTGGCCCGCGACTGCATGGCGCCCGGTCACCCGGAGGTCGCCGAGGGGTACGAGCGCATCGTGGACCGGGCGGCGGGCGAGGAGGACGCGTTCCGCGCGACGCTGCGCCAGGGCACGGCCGTCCTGGACTCGGCCGTGGCCCGGGTGCGGTCGGACGGCGGCCGCGTGCTGCCCGGCGCACAGGCGTTCCTGCTGCACGACACCTACGGCTTCCCCGTCGACCTCACCCTGGAGATGGCGGCCGAACAGGGCGTGGAGGTCGACCGCGAGGGCTTCGCGGCGCTGATGCGCGAGCAGCGCGAACGCGCCCGTGCCGACGCCCGCGCCCGCAAGGCGGGCGGCGCCGACACCGGCGCGCTGCGCGCCGTTCTGGACGAGCACGGCCCGACCGACTGGCGGGCCTGGGACTCCCTGACCACGCACTCCCGCGTCCTCGCACTGCGGACGGCCGCCGGAGTGGTCACGGTGGCACGTGAGGGGGAGATCGTCACCGTGGTCCTGGACCGCACCCCGTTCTACGCCGAGTCCGGCGGCCAGGAAAGCGACGCCGGCCGGCTGTCCGGGGCGTCGGTGGAGGCCGACGTGCTGGACGTGCAGCGCCCGCTGCCCGGGCTGGTGGTCCACCAGGTGCGGGTGACGGCCGGCGAGCTCGCCGTGGGCGACGAGGTGACGGCGAGCGTGGACCCGCAGTGGCGGCTCGGCGCCCGCCAGGCCCACTCCGGCACCCATGTGCTGCACGCCGCCCTGCGCCAGGTCCTCGGCCCCACCGCCCTGCAGTCCGGCTCCTACAACCGCCCGGGCCACCTCCGCCTCGACTTTCCCTGGCGCGGCGCCCTCTCCGCGACGGCACGTACCGAGATCGAGGACGCCGCCAACCGGGCGCTGCGCCGCGACCTCCCGGTGGACGTGCGCTGGATGCCCCTCGCGGAGGCCAGGGAACTGGGCGCCCTCGCCCTCTTCGACGAGACCTACGGCGAGCGGGTGCGCGTCGTCGAGATCGGCGGCGCCTGGTCCCGGGAGCTGTGCGGCGGCACGCATGTCGAACACGCCTCGCAGATCGGAGTGGTGGCGCTGACCTCGGAGTCGTCGGTCGGCGCCGGAATGCGCCGGCTGGAGGCCGCCGTCGGCTTCGAGGGCTTCGGCCATCTGGCCCGTGAGCGTGATCTGGTCGCCCGCATCGCCGAGCAGGTGCAGGCACCGCGTGCCGAGATCCCCGACCGCATCACCGTGCTGCTGGAGCGGCTGAAGGCGGCCGACCGGGAGAACCAGCGGCTGCGTCAGGCGGCCACGCGCGCCCGTGCCGCCTCCCTCGTGGACGGCGCCCGGGACACGGACGGGGTGCTGCTGGTCACCGCGGCGACGGACGGTGACGCGGACGCCGCCAGGGCGCTGGCCACCGCGGTCCGCGAACTGCTGCCCGCCGGGCGTCCCGGTGTCGTGGCCGTCGGCGCCGAGTCCGGGGGCAAGGGGGTCCTGGTGGCCACCGTCAATCCGGCCGCGGCCGGATCCGGGCTGGACGCGGCGCGCCTCGTCAGGCAGCTACTCAACGGAAGGGGCGGCGGAACGGCGGAACTGGCCCAGGGCGGCGGCCTGTCCGCCGACCGGCTGCGCGACGTCCTGCGGTCCGTGCCAGGGGCTCTCGCCGACCGCTGAGCCAGGACCGCGCGCCGACGTGGTCCGGGTCCGGCGGCTCGTCCGGCACGCTGGGCTGAGCGGCCGGGCGTCCGGACCGCGCGCCCGCGCGGCCCGGTCTTCTTCTTCGCGGCCCGGTCTGTGGCGGGGCGGGTTTCCGAGGGCGCTTCGCCCCGGCCCGCCACGCGGGCCCGCCGCCGATCGGGCGAATGAGCGGCCACGGGCGACAAGTCCGAACCGGGTAAGGGGAGAAAGAACCCCATGACTGTTACCGTTCAGGTCGACACGACGCGTCCCGTGGCCACCCTCATCAACGTCTTCGCGGTGTCACCCGACCGCCAGGACGAGCTGATCGAGCTGCTCGCCCGCGCCACGGAGGAGACGATGAAGCACCAGCCCGGCTTCATCTGCGCCAACTTCCACGCCTCCCTCGACGGCGAACGCGTGCTCAACTACGCCCAGTGGGAGACGGAGGAGCACTACCGCGCGATGCTCGCCAACCCCGAGGCACGCGTCCACATGGAGCAGGCGGCGAAGATCGCGACGGACGTCCAGCCCCGCCTCTTCCGGGTCTCGTCGGTCCACCCCCGGTAGGCCCACGGCCCCGGTAGGACCCCGGCCCCGGAGGGCGGACGGCCCCTCGTGGAACCCCGCCGAGACCCCGCCCGCGGTCGACGACACGGACCTCCGGGACCCGGCGGCAGCGGCGCCCAGGCCGACCGGGGCGCCGCGGCGGGATGCCGTACCGGGCCGGCGCGTGAGGCTCCGCAGCGGGGTGCCGTGGCGGGGTGCCGTCGGAAAGCGTGCGCCCGTCTCGCGGATCTTCCGATTTGCCAGGGTCGGACGGTGTCACGGGTGGCGGCTGCGACGGGGCTCACATGGCGGGCCGCCTGACGGGCTAGGTTGTGATCCACAGCCGGTGACGAGTCCGGCTCGCAGAGTCGTCCCCACTTCTCTGTCGTTCACCTTCACCGTGAGGCGGTCCGTCATGGGCTTGAGCATCCGCAACCAGATTCCCGGCACCGTCACCGCCGTCACGCCCGGGGAGGCGATGGCGACGGTGAGGGTGCGCCTCGACAGCGGCCAGGACCTCACCGCGGCGATCACCCTGGAGGCGGTCAAGGATCTCGGGCTCGCCGAGGGCTCGGCCGTGCGGGCCATGATGAAGTCTACCGAGGTCGCGCTCGCGACCGGCCGCGTGGAGGGGCTGTCCATCCGCAACCAGCTGCCCGGCACGGTCAGCGACGTGGCCACCGGCGAGGCGATGGCCACCGTCAAGGTCTCGGTCGCGGGCGGCGAACTCACCGCCGCGATCACCAGGGACGCGGTCACCGAACTCGGACTGACGGCCGGTTCGCCCGTCGTCGCGCTGATCAAGTCGACCGAGGTGTCCCTCGCGACCGTATGACGTCGCCCCTCCCCCTTCGTCCAGGGACGCGGTGACGCCGCAGCTCGCACCGGCCGGACGGCATGACGAGGGGACGCCGGGGCAGGCCCGGGCCGCCGCCTACCGCGCACGGAAGAAGACCCCGCCCGCCTCGCGCGCACGACGACCCACCGCCCCGTCAGGCTCTCGGCGCACACGCTCGGCAAGTCCGTCGGGGACGAGGGCGTACCGCTCGCGCGGCTACCGGCCCGTCAGTTCGTAGTCGAACCAGATCCGGTGGGTACCGTCCTCGTCCACCGCGATGCCGCCCGTGCCGGTGACGCCCGCCAGCGCGCCGGTTCCGCTCCCGGGCACGATGACGAAGAACTCGTTCCCCCGGTCCTCTCCGAGCGTCGTCGCGGAGTGCGCGAAGTTGAAGGTGCCCGTCTGCCCGAGCAGCGTCCCTTCGAACGACTCCATCGCGACGTACGTGCCCTTGCCCGTGGCCTGGTCGAAGGCGGCGGTGAACACCGTGGCGGAGCGTCCCACGACGTCGCCCTCGTACTGCTTCTCCATCGTGGCGACTCCGACCGGCAGTCCGGTCCGCACCGCAGGGCCGTCCACCGTGGCCGCGGAGAAGTCGGCGACCTTGAATGTTCCTGAAGCTCGCATGTCCCGATCGTACGGCCCGGCGGGCCGCCAGGGGCGGCTTCCGGCCGCGGCGGGTCCGGCGCCTGGCGCGTCGTGCTGACGGGTGTTCAGATCCAGCCGCGCCGGCCCGCCTCCAGGCCGGCCGCGAACCTGCCGCGTGCGCCCAGGCGTTCCATCAGCTCGGCCATCATGCGGCGCACCGTACGCAGTGACAGTCCGAGCCGTAACGCCGCGGACGCGTCGGTGCAGCCGTCGGCGAGCAGGCGCAGCAGTTCGCGTTCCTGGCGGGTGAGCCCCTCGTCGTCCCGCTCGGGGCAGGCTCCCAGGGGTGTCGCCCTGTCCCACACGGAATCGAACAGCGCCACCAGGGCGGCCATGACGCCGGGGCTGGTGATCTGGATGGCGCCCTCGCGGGTGTTCTCCGGATTGACCGGCACCAGTGCCACGCTCCGGTCGATCAGCAGCATCCGTAGCGGAAGTGCCGGGAGCGTCCGCACCTGACCGCCCAGGCTGGTGAGCCAGGCCGCGTAGTCGTGGGTCGCCGCGTCGTTGCGGACACTGTCCAGATAGACGGTGCGCATGTTGACGCCACGTGAGATGACCGCCTGGTCGAGGGGTTTGCTCGCCTCCAGGCTCTCGGCCGACTGCGCACCGCCCGGATTGAAGGTGAGGCATTCGTTGGTGGCCCGGCCGGCCAGCTCCTTGATGCGGGACTGGATCGCCTCCATGCCGACGAGTTCCTCCACCGCGCACCGGCTGCCGCCGTGGTAGAGGGCGTCGTACTCGTCCAGCACGGTCGTGATGGCCGCCTGACATCGTTCGAACTCCTCCTGGTGCCGCCGCAGTTCCTCCTCCCGGCGGCGCAGGAGTGACTGCAGTCCCAGCCTCGGGCGGACCGGGATGACCACTCCCGGCCCGGCGGATTCGATCAGCAGTTTCAGGTCGGCAAGCCGGTCCAGTGCCTCCCGGAGCGTCTGTTCCGACATGCCCAGTCGCTGCGTCAGCTCGCGTATCCCCCAGCGATGGTCGGTGAGCATCGTGCGGTAGACGGCCTCAGCCATTGCATCCAGCCCCAAGGACTCCAGCATCTTCGTCCCCCCGTCCCAGCGACGCTGTCATCATGCCCTACGAGCAGCGTTCACTCCACCCTCCTGATAACGTCGGTGAAATCCGTGTGGCACCGAGCGGCCAAGGGCATCTTGCTGCCAGCCAAACCCCTGCCGTTCACTCAGTGCCCGGGTACAGACTGTCGGCCACAAGCCCGGCCCGGCGGTCGGGCAGCCCGTCGACCACGTCATGTCCGGGGGAATTTCGTGAATTCCACTGCACACTGTGCCAACCGTGCCGTCGCCGCGGCCGTGTCCGTCCGGGGCTTTTTCTCCGCCGCTCCCGAAATGGCGCCGGCGGCGCCCGGGAGTTCGGCGCGGTCGACCGCTTGCCGTGAAGACAATCTCAACTGGGATTTCGCCCGTTCCGTGCTCGGCCGGCCCCGGGGAGAGGTGAAGCCTTTTTCGCCTGTCCACGGCGATTGAGGCCGGGGCAGCAGGTGCACATGTCCGTCGCGACTCTGCGGCCCAGCGGCCGGGCCGCCTGGCGAAAACTCGACCCTGCCACCCTCGCCACGTGGCTGCGAACCGCGTCCACGGACGTCGACGCCTTGGAGCACATCACGGTGCGCTGCCTGGGAAACCAGGCTGACCTGGTGTTCTTCTGCGCTGTGGACAGCCAGGACAGGGCCTGCGCGGTGGCCGAGGAGGTCTGCCGCCGCGCTCTGGCGGCCACCAGGCAACTGGCCGGGTGGGAAGCCTTCGTCGCCGCGCTGCACGACGGCGGGGAAAGCGCCGGATGATCAACGGCAGCGATGTCGAATCGGATCTTCCGAATGGCGGGGAAGGCGAGGCGGCACCCGGCCGGCCTTTTGACCGCCCGTCCTCCCGGGTGCCGGAGATCCAGAAGGCCGAAACCATGCGCCCGAGTGCCCTGTCGCACTCGGGCGCGTCACCTTCCCGGTACGAAGGAATCCGGGTGGTGTTACGCGAGTGCGAATCCGGCGTTTCCCCGTCGACCGGCGACGGTGCGTACATGATTACGTGAACAATGTCCCCGACATATCCAGGTGATTTCGATGGCCCGGCGTCAAGATCGCCTGTGCTTCACATCTGTATCCACCGCCCACACCGTCCCCCGGAATTCATTCCGTCCGCACCCGTCGACAAGTCGCCGCGGCCCTGTGGCATCGGGAATCGCGGCACGATCGTTTTCACCGTGTGAATTCCGAGCGCATGACCCGTGCCAGATCCTGCCGCAGCGCGGACCGAACGCCGTCGGCGTCGTCCTTGAGATAGAAGTGGCCGCCGGCGAACACCCGCATGGTGAACTCCCCCGCGGTCTCCTCCCCCCAGGCCAGCAGGCCGGCGCGGTCGACCTCGGGATCGGCCGTCCCCATGTACGCGGCGACCGGACAGCGCAGCCGGGGGCCGGGCAGGACGCGGTACGTCTCGTTGAGTTCGAAGTCGGCCCGCAGCGTGGGCAGGATCAGCCGCAGCAACTGCCCTTCCTCCAGCAGTTCGGACGGGGTCCCGCCGAGGGCGCCCACGGCGCCGAGGAACTCGTCGTCGGACAGCGTCGAGTACGGCCGCCGCCGCGCGGGCAGCCGGGCGGCCCGGCGTCCGGACACGATCAGCAGTCCCGGCTCGCGGCCTGCCAGGCCGGTGAAGCGGCGGGCCACCTCGTAGGCGAGGATCGAGCCGAGACTGTGCCCGAACACGGCGTAGGGGCGGTCCAGATACGGCTCCAGCGCCTCGCACAGCGGATCGATGATCTGCTCCACCCTGCGGTAGGGGAGTTCGCGTATGCGGGACTCCCGGCCGGGGAGGACCACCGGACGCACGTCGACGTCCGGTGCCAGCGAGAGCCGCCAGGGCCGGTAGGCGCTCGCGCCACCGCCCGCGTGGGCGAAGCAGAACAGCCGCGGGGCGGCCGGGCCCGCGCTCACCCCCGCGTCGCCGCCCAGCCAGCCGCTCCCCGGCACCGTACCGTCGTGTGTGCTCAGCATCCCCGTCACTGTCCCGTGCGCCCGAAGACGACGCTGGTGTTGAAGCCCCCGAAACCGAACCCGTTGGACATCGCGTGGCCGATGGCGGCCGGCCGCGCCGCCGCCCCGACGAGCCGCGCCCCTGTGTCCAGTGGCCGTTCCAGGTTGACGTTGGCGTGGACGAACCCCTCCCTCATCTGCACCACGGTGGCCACGGCCTCGATCACCCCGGCCGCGTAGCAGTCCACGCGCAGCAGGCCCACACCGGCCTCCCGGGTCACCCGGGCGGCGTGCTCCAGCAGCGCACGGCCCGCGCCCCGCCCCTTGAAGCGGCGGTCGGAGGCGAGCCAGTGGACGTACCGCTCGGCCTCCCCGGGCGCCGGAAGGTGTGACAGGTAGGAGCCGGGCCCGTCGGTGAGGGTGAGCGTGGCGGCGGGCACGCCGTCGACCTCGGCGATGTACGTCGTGCCCTCGCCCATGGCCCGGACGACCGCCGCCACCGTCTTCTCGTGCCGCGACAGCGGCTCGGTGCCCCACTGGACGGTGCGCCCCTGTGAGACCAGCCACTCCACGCTGCTGTCGAGCATGCCGAGCACGGCGGGCAGGTCGTCGGGGCCGCCTTCACGAATGGTGATCGTCATCGCCCCATCATGCCCGTCCGGGGTCTGGGATCGTGAGGTCCATGAGACTCTTCGCCGCCGTACTGCCCCCGGAGGACATCGCGGACGAACTCGCCGCGGAGGTCGCCCGGTTGAGGCAGCTGCCGGGCGCGGACCGGCTGCGCTGGACCGGCCGCCCCGGCTGGCACTTCACCCTCGCCTTCTACGGCGAGGTCGCCGACGACCTGGTCCCCGGCCTGTCGGACCGCCTGGCCCGCGCGGCACGGCGTACCGCACCGTTCACGCTCGCCGTCGCGGGCGGCGGCCAGTTCGGCCGGGGAAGCGTGCTGTGGGCGGGCGCCCGGGGGGACGTGGAGGAGCTGCGGCTGCTGGCCGACCGGGCCGAGGCGGCGGCGCGCAAGGCCGGTGTGCCGATGGGCGAACACCGGCGCTACCAGGCCCACTTGACGCTGGCCCGCAGCCGGGACGCGGTGGACGTGCGGCCCTGCGTCGGCCTGCTCCACGAGTTCGCCGGCCGGAGCTGGAGCGTCGCCGACGTGGCGCTGGTGCGCAGCCGTCTGCCGGCGTCCGGGGTGCCCGGGGAACAGCCGCGCTACGAGGTGGTCGCCCGCTGGGCACTCGGCGCGGGCGGTTAGTCTCGAATACGTGGACCCGAAAACCCGGAACCGGATCATGGCCGGTGCGCTTGTGTTGCTGTTCGTCGTGGTGGCCGTGGCCTCAGCGATGCGCTGAGCCGGGAGCGGCGGGCGCGCGGTCGCCGTTCGGCCGCGAGCCGTCCGCGCCCGGCCACGCCCGCCCGGCGGGGCCGCACGTCGGTGCGGCCCCGCACTCTGCGGGGCGCCTACCAGGCGAACGCCTCCGGGGACGGCCCCGGGCCGGGGAAGATCTCGTCCAGGCCGGTCAGCAGCTCCTCGCTCAGCTCCAGCTCCACGGCCCTGAGCGCCGACTCCAGCTGTCCGGCGGTGCGCGGGCCGACGATCGGGCCGGTCACGCCGGGACGGGTCAGCAGCCAGGCCAGTGCCACCTCGCCGGGCTCCAGACCGTGCTTGTCGAGCAGGTCCTCGTACGCCTGGATGCGCGCGCGGGCCGTCGCGTCGTTCAGGGTGTCGGCGGCCCGGCCCGAGGCACGGCGACCGCCCTGGACCTCCTTCCTGATGATCCCGCCCAGCAGACCGCCGTGCAGCGGGGACCACGGGATGACACCGAGGCCGTACTCCCGCGCGGCCGGGATGACCTCCATCTCGGCGCGGCGCTCGGCGAGGTTGTACAGGCACTGCTCGCTGACCAGGCCGATGGTGCCGCCGCGGCGCGCCGCGGTCTCGTTGGCCTGGGCGATCTTGTAGCCGGGGAAGTTGGAGGAGCCGGCGTAGAGGATCTTGCCCTGCTGGACGAGGACGTCGATCGCCTGCCAGATCTCCTCGAACGGGGTGTCCCGGTCGACGTGGTGGAACTGGTACAGGTCGATGTGGTCCGTCCGCAGCCGCTTCAGGCTGGCGTCCACCGCGCGCCGGATGTTCAGCGCGGAGAGCTTGTCGCTGTTGGGCCAGGCGGGTGTGCCGTCGGCGGACATGTTGCCGTACACCTTGGTGGCGATGACGACCTTGTCGCGCCGCCCGCCGCCCTGGGCGAACCAGTCGCCGATGATCGACTCGGTCCGGCCCTTGTTCTCGCCCCAGCCGTACACGTTGGCGGTGTCGAAGAAGTTGATGCCCGCGGCCAGCGCCGCGTCCATGATCGCGTGACTGTCGGCCTCGTCGGTCTGCGGGCCGAAGTTCATCGTCCCGAGGACGAGCCGGCTGACCTTGAGTCCCGTGCGTCCGAGCTGCGTGTACTCCATGGTCACCAGCCAACGGCTTGGAGTGCGCTCCAGGCAAGCGCTCCCGGCCCGGCGCCGCGAGCGCGCCCTGCCCGGCTCCGGACGCGGGGGCCGAGCGCACGCACCGGACGCCGCTCCTTCACCCACGGAGATCC
>NZ_WWJT01000582.1 GCF_009865385.1 Streptomyces sp. SID486
GCCGCCGCCCTGGGTTCCGCCCTGGGTGTTCCCATTGCCGTTGCCCTGGGTGCCGCCCTGGGTGTTCCCGCGGCCGTTGCCCTGGGTGCCGCCCTGGGTGTTGCCGTTTCCGTTGCCTTGTGTGCCGCCCTGGGTGTTACCGCCCTTGGGCATGCTGCCCTTCTTGAAGGTGTTGTTCTCGTGGTGCTGCTGGTGATGCCGGCCGGCCGAGTACGAGGTCTCGTGGTGCTTCATCGGTGCGGCCTCGGCGCTCGCCATACCGAGACCTCCGACGGCCAGAGCGGCGATGCAGGAAATACCGGCGATACGGGCGGCTATGTGACGTCGCGTGTTGTACATGAGAAAACCTCTTGTTCCTGTTTCCCGAGGGGGATGCAGTTCCGGATGAACTTGCGTAATTCATTTCAGCCGGTGTGGGGGCTGCCGTGTGTCCCCCGGTCGGTGGAGCGGGCGGCTGACATGCCCGTCAGCCCGTCGGCGCCCGCCGGGAAGCGGCTTCCCCCGGCCCCGGGAGGACACCGCACCCGGCCCGGCACGAGGGGTGCCGGACGCGGAAACGGCGAGGGCCCCCGTGAGCGGTGGGGGAACGTCGCACGTCCCTCTCACTGCCTCACGGGGGCCCGCTTGTCATGACAAGCGGTGGCCTTACGCCCTCATCGCGTCGGTGGCCGCCTCGAACGAGTCCGAGATGATTTGCTCTGTGATCTTCTCGGTCGCTTCCCCGGTGGCCATCTCCAGCGAGGAGGAGATCAGCTTCTCCGTCTCCTCGTCGACGACCTTGGTGGCGCCGGTCGTGCCGCCCTGGGTGTTGTTCGTGCCGCCCTGCGTCGCGCCCTGGGTGTTGTCGTCCCCGGCGCCCTGGGTCGCGCCCTGGACGTTGTCGGTGCCGCCCTGCGCGCCGCCGAGGGTGTTGCGGGTGCCGTTCTGCGTGCCGCCCTGGACGTTGTTGGTCCCGCCCTGGGCGCCGCCCTGCGCGTTGTGCGTGCCGGACTGGGTCCCGCCCTGGACGTTGTCGGTGCCGCCGACCGTGCCGCCCAGGGTGTTGTTGGTGCCACCGAGCTGCGCGCCGCCCTGGACGTTGTCGGTGCCGCCCTGCGCACCGCCCTGGATGTTGTGGTCACCGCCCTGCGCGGCGCTCTGCGTGTTCCCGATGCCGCCCTGGGTGTTCCCGGTGCCGCCCTGAGTGCCGCCTCGGCCGCCGGCGCCGACCACCTGGACGTTGTTGCTGTTTCCGTCCCCGTTGTTGACGACGTCGCCAACAAATCCGCCATTATTAAAGATGATCGTATATTTGGCGGAGGGGTCGGGGGCGTGGCGGAATTCCGCGGAAGCCTGGCTCGCTGTTGCACCCGTCAGCGCCATGGCAGCGGCAATGGACAGGGTTGTGTAGAGGCCTACCCTTTTCACAGCAGCCCTTTCGTGCGGTAGATAGCAGATAGGATTTTCCTGCCGGACCAAAATGGCGTAAATCGGCACTGCATATCTAGTGCGACACGGCCCTGTCACCCATACAGACTGCGGCCGGACTTCTGCGGACACGGCCCCCGGTTCCGGCCGGCGCCACCGCTGCGCCGGCCGGGCGGACGGGTCGGGTGGACTGTGCCTTCTCCGGTGGGCCGCCTCGTGTCTTCCTGCCGGACCGCGCGGTCAGACGGTCGCGGCCAGCCAGCCGATGGTTTCCGTCGTGTGTTTGCCGTCGCTCTTCGCGGCGCCGGCGTACACCTCGTTCAGGCGGATCAGGAAGCCCGTGGGCGTGACGTCATGGATGCGGATGCCCGGCGTCTCCGGGCCGTTGAAGGTCTGGGTCAGGGGGAGCACGACAACACTTGAACCGGGCGGGAACGGAGTGGGAAAGGTGACGCGGGTGAAGGTCGAGGTGTTGCCGCCGGTCGTCTCGATCGCGTTGTCGGAGTTCAGATCGATCTTGCCGGTCTGGATGAAGCTCATCGTGACCTCCTTGGTGGGAGGACGTGCCTGGCTGTCCTCGCCGGCTGGAGGGAGGCTTGTCGTTCCGTACACTCTGTATGCCGAAGTCCCGCGGATGAGTGATCGCCTTTCGGACAGGCGGAACGCCGACGCGTGGGCCCGGAGTGAAGGTGTCCGACCGGACGCCCGCCGGCCGTGCGCCCCCGCGTCCGCTCGGTACACCCGGCGCACCCCCTCGACGGCACGGGCCGCGACGAGCCGGGCGGGATTCCACCACCGGCGGGTCGAAGCCCCCGCCGGCGCGTCACTGCTCACCGAGGGGTGGCTGCCGGGCCAGGAACTCCTCGAACGCCGCCCTCTGCTTCGGGTCCATGAAGCCCTGGCGGACGCTGCGGGCCTGTTCCTCGAGCCAGTGCGCCTCGTCGGGGTCCAGCAGTTCGGCGACCACCACGCCTCCGCGAGCGACTGCCGTGCGCCCTCCTACGCGACGGCGAAAGAGCGTGAACGGGCCGAATTCCATCGGGTGGGCCAACTCCCGCTCCCCGGGACCGACTTCGCTCTCGCTCTCATGGTCACCGGTCGGGCAGGCGGTCGGTGCCCAGTGTTCCCAGAGGGCCAGCGTGGCGGCGGGCACCAGCACCGCGCGCTCCGCCTCTCCGCCTCCCTCCCACATGAAGGTGACGGTGACCGGTTCGCCGACCGCCTCGGCCAGTCCGAGTACCCGCTCCATCTCGTCGTCGACCGGGTAGGCCGCTACTGCATCGATCTGTATACCCATGGTGCCGCAGGCTACTGGCCGCCTCCGACAGTGCAGTTGTACGGCGGTCCCGGTACGGTTGCCGGCCGGAGGCCGAGCCGCCGCCCCCGTGGCGCTTCTCGTGCCAGGCCCACCCGAGGGGCGCCGCACCGCGTCCGAGGATCGACTCGGGCGGGGACCGACTCGGACGGGGATCGACTCTTGCGGGGACCGACTCGGGCGGGGATCCAGGGCTGCCGGGGACCCCCGCGGCCTCGCCGGGCGCCCTCGCACGAGCGCGGCGGGCTCCGGGACCGGAGGGGCGTGGCGCACTTGGCCTCCTCCCGCTCACGTCACCAGACGCAGTGACGTCGCCGCGACACCCAGTCGTACGCTCTGGCCCCAGGTCAGCTCCAGGGCGTCGGTCTCCATCCCGTCCCCGAATACCACCATCCGGTCCGACTCCACGGTCAGCCGCAGGTCCTGCCCCCGCCCCAGGTCACCCGCGACCCTCGACGTGCCGGTCGCGGGTGACGGCCATGCCTCGCGCACGAACCACAGGAGCCGCGGGTCGCGCGGCTCGGGCATGGGCGCGCTGCTGCCGCGCTCCAGCCACAGGGAGCGGAGCCACCCGGTGGCGCCCGTCCCGGTGCCGACCAGCACGCCGGACGATGCCTGGGCCTCGCCCGGGTCCGCCTCGCCGTCGGTGCTCAGGCGGTAGCGGGCCGTCTGGTGACCGGGCGAGCCCACATAGATCTCGTTCAGCGCGAGAAGGCGCTGGGTGTCGTCGGCGACGGCCTCGACCATGGTCAGCTCCTCCACCCGGCCCCCGGCGGCGGTGGCGGCACGCAGCAAGGAGGCCGTGTCGGCGGAGCGGTGACGGACGAGCACCCCCGGGTTGCGTCCCGGATCGGTGTCGACACCCACCACCGGCTGCCCGGACAGATACTTCGCGGTGTTGGCGACCAGACCGTCCTGACCGACCACGATCACCACGTCCTCCGGCGCGAACAGGAAGCGGTCCAGGTCCGACCGTTCCACCCCGGATCTGCGCCAGGTGAGCGGCACCGCCGACGCCACGACGCGCAGGGCCCGCCGGGTGTCGTCGTGGCGGCGGACCACCTCGTCGATCGAACGGCCCCGGCTGGAGAGGAAGAACGCGGCCTGGCCGTGCGTCCCGTGCCGGGCGAGCAGCCCCTCGTACTCGGTCCTGCGGTGCACGAGCACCGCGCGCGGAGCCAGGCTCACGCGTCCGCCCGGCCTTCCGGGCGGCCGAGCCTGGCGAGGAGACCGCTCAACACGTCGGGGGAGAGGGTGACGCTGTCGATCCGCGGCAGGTTCTCCGCCAGCCGGGTCGCCGCCAGTGCGTGCAGCGTGGCCGGGTCGACCTCGCCGTGCACCCGCAGCCAGGCGGCCTGGGCCTCCGCCCGCGCCGCACCCGTCGCGCGAGCCGCCTCGGCCTCGGCTCGGGCGAGGCGGACCTTGCGGGCCGCCTCGGCCTCGGTCCGTACACCGTCGGCGGCCGCCTTCTCCTCGGCCTCACGACGCGCGTTGGTGCCGCGCTGGTCGACCAACTGCTCCTCGCGCCTGGCCAGTTCGATCTGGCTGGCCAGCTCGTTCTCGGCGATGGCACGCTCGCGCTCGACGGCGACGGCCCGCCGCTCGTACGTGGCCCGGTCCGCCTCCTGCTGGATCTGCTCGCGGGCCGGGGTGCGCAGGGCGCGCTCCACCTCGGCCTCGGGCCGGATCGCGACGACGCGTACGGCCACCACGTCGATGCCGGTCGCCGGCAGGCGGGGCTCGGCCGCGAGTCCGGCGGCGACCCGGTCCCGCACGGAGGCGACGCCGTCCACCAGGGCGACGGCCAGCGGGGTCCGGGCCAGTACGTCCAGCGTGTGCTGCTGGGCGGTCTCGGTGAGGAGGGTGGCGATCTGCTCCAGAGGGGTGCCGCGCCAGCTCCCGCTGTCCGGGTCTATGGAGAAGTCCAGCCGGTTCGCCGCCTCGGCGGGGTCGCTGATCCGGTAGGTGACGGTGGCCTGCACGGTGACGTCCTGGAAGTCGGCCGTACGGGCGTGGAACGCCATGGCCAGTTCCCGGTCGTCCACCGGCACTTCGGAGAGCGCCGCCGACAGCGACCGGTACCAGAAGCTGAGCCCCCGGCCGTCGTGGGCGAGCCGGCCGCGCTTGTGGTGGCGGACGTGGGCGGTGGGCGCGCAGCGCAGATGGCGCCATCCGAAGCGCCGGGTGATGTCGGCCATGGTGAACCCCCTTGATTTCGTCAGTGAGACGATAATAGGGAGCGTTGATCTCGTCAACCAGACGAAAACGATGCGGCACCTACGACCCGGCACACGCCGGGGCGGAGGCCGCGCGCCTGGCCCACCGCCGGAGCGGACCGGGGTTCGGGCCGGCCCGAGCACTCACACGCCCCCGACGGCCGCGTCCGGGCGCGCCACACCGGCCCCGGAACCCCCTTTGCGCGCCGGCCACTTCGTCCCTGGCCGGACCACTCCCCGGTGGGCGGCGGTCCGGCCCGGGACGACGTGCCGGGTGACGTGTCTCAGCGGACCGTGACGTCGAAGACCGGTGAGGCCGTCCTGCCGTTGACGATGCGCAGGTCGTTCTTGCCCTTGAGGCCCAGCTTGACGCCCAGCGAGTAGGAGCCGTCGCGCGAGACCGGGGCCGAGGCGGGAAGGGAGACCCAACTGCCGCGCTGCTTCTGCTGCAGGGTCACCTTGCTGCCGGCCGCGATGCCGGTGGTCTTGCCGGTGACCCGGAACAGCTCCCAGGCCCGGACCGAGGTCTTGGACGGCTTGGCGGTGATGCCGGTCTGGGCGGCCGGGGCCTGCTGTGCCACGGACGCGGAAGGCGTGGTGTGCGTGGCCGTTCCGGTGGCTGCCGTCGCGGTGCCCGCGAGGGCGAGGGAGGCGGCGCCCAGAGCACCGATGACGGCCGTACGCAGGGAGTGCCGCTTCGAGATCATCACTGGCATGTCCTTTTCTGTGACGAGGATGGCTTTTCGTGCCGGAAGTGAGCTACATGCCATTTGGTGTAGTCAGTCATGGAGACGGCAGGGGAGCGGCGGACGTTCATCGCCGTCATGTCCGCGTCCTGTAACAGCCGACCGGCCCCACACGCCCGCTGTTCAGGCAGGCGCGTGCACAGGACCGCCGCCGCCTCCGGCCGGCCGCTCGTCGCGGGACCGCCCGTACGCCCTCGTCATGGAGGCACGGGCGGATCAGGCGACGGCGGCACCGCTACGGTCCGCCGGCACAGCGGACCTCGCGCCGGTCACTTCCGTTCCAGCGCGGCCAGCCTCAGCTCGAGCTGGTCGATCCGGTGTCGTAGCAGGGCGACCTGGGCTTCCAGGCCGACCTCCCGCTCCGCCCTGCGTTGAATGCGCGGTGACGCGGCGGCGCGCTCGATCACTGCCTCCAACTGGACAAGGCGCTGAGGCCCGTTCGGGCCGTCCACCAGCCGTGACCGGATCTCGCCGTTGCGGTACCACGACCGCAGGGCCGAGCGGGACACGCCGGTCTCGGCTTCCGCCTTGGCCAGGGTGACCCAGGGCGTCTCGTCCAGCTGCTCGAACAGCTCCAGCTCGCTCTGCCAGCGCGCGAGCCGGTCCTCCCAGTCCGACGGAGTCCCCATCGCACCCTCCCTTGAACACAGTGACCCTGTCAATACCAGTGTATTGACAGGGTTGAGACCATCGAACCATGCCATTCGAACGGTTCACGGTGGAAGCCCGCAAAGTAGTCGTCACGGCTCAGGAGGAGGCGAGGCTGCTGAAACACAGCCACATCGGCACGGAGCACATCCTGTTGGGGCTGCTGGACGATCAGGACAGCATCGCGGCGAAAGCCCTGCACCAGCTCGGGTACGACAAGGCGGCGGCACAGGCAGACATCGCCGCTGTGGCCGAGCCCGGCACGCGGGAGCTGCGCGGCCACATCCCGTTCGCGCCGAGCGCGAAGAAGACGCTCGAACTCGCCCTGCGCGAGGCGCAGCAGCTGCACCACCACCACATCGGTACGGAACACATCCTGCTCGCCCTCGTCAGGGAGGGTGGGGGCGACGGGGCGGGTGCGGGTGCGAAGGTGCTCGCCGAGCGGATCACCCCGGTCGACAAGGTCCGCACCGCGGTGCTGGCCCTGCTGGAGGGACCGCAGCAGGCCGCGGCAGGCCCGTGGCCGGCCGGCACACCCGCGACCGAGGACACCGTGTCCGCCGCCAGCGCGCTGGCCGGTGGCGCACCGGTCGGCAGCCATCACCTGCTCGAGGCGATGCTGAGGGCGGAGAACAGCATGGCGGCCAGGGTGCTGCGTGAACTCGGGGTCGACCCCGACGCGGTCGCCGCCAAGATCGACGAGATCGACCCGGAGACGACCACGGACGCGAACCCGGAGGAGGCCGCCGCCCGGAGGATGGAGATCCGGCTGGTCGACGACGAGGTGCACCTGATCCTGCGGGACCCGGCAACGGTCACGGCCGCCAGGAAGGTGACCGAGTTGTCCGGCGGACCGGTCCTGGGCGCCGGGCCGGTCGCCGGCATGTTCGTCCCGCTCTGGCGGTCGACCAACCAACTGCTGTCGCGGATCCAGCGTGTGCTGGAACCGGAGCACGACGACGCGGACGCAGCCGCCGGAAGCAAGACGGCCAAGATCCTGCGCACGGTGCTCGCGCCCCGGCTCCGCCGGTGAACCGACGATCAGCGGCCCACCGGTTCCGCGGGTGAACCCGCTGATCAACGGCCCACCGGCTCCGCGGGTGAACCGACTGATCAACGGCCCGGAACCGGTCGGTGGGCCAGCCGGAGCGACTACGCGGTGCACGACCGGGCGCTGACATCGCCTCACCTGCGACCGAGGCGCCACACGCAGCAGGTCCGCCGCGCCGAGTGAGGCGCGGCGCGGCGGACGGCAGGCCGCGCCACCCACGAACAGACATCACGGTGCATCGGAGGCAACCATGACCATCAGCATCATCGGAGCCGGACCGGGCGGCCTGGCCCTCGCCCGCGTGCTGCACATGAACGGCATCGACGCCGTCGTGTACGAACGAGACCCCGCTCGGGGCGCGCGCGGTCAGGGCGGCACGCTCGACCTGCACGCCGCGACCGGCCAGCGAGCGATGCGCGAGGCCGGACTGATCGACCGGTTTCAGGCGCTCGCCCGTCGTGAGGGGCAGGACCTGAAACTGTTCGAGCCGGACGGCACCCTCCTGCTCCAGGTGGACACGCCCGACGACGCGCCGCTCGAACGCCCCGAGATCGACCGTGCCGATCTGCGCAACCTGTTACTGGACTCCCTCCCCGCACATGCGGTGCGCTGGGGGCACTCGCTCGAATCCGCCGACGACGGCGTCCTGCACTTCGCCGACGGCAGCAGCGCCCCGTTCGACCTGCTGGTCGGTGCCGACGGCGCGTACTCCCGGGTCCGCCCCCTGCTCACCGACGCCCGGCCGGCACACACCGGCCAGAACGTCGTCGAGCTCGGCATCCCCGACATCGACCGCACCCACCCCGACCTCGCGGCGACGGTCGGGCGCGGGAACTACTGGGTGCTGGGCGACGGACAGTCCCTGTCGGCGCAGCGCAACGGCGACGGCCGCGTACGCGTCTATCTCAGCTTCCACGACACCGCCGAGGACTGGTTCGCGACCAGCGGGATCCCGTTCAGCGACCCGGCCGCAGCCCGCGAGCGGCTGACCGGCCTGTTCACCGGCTGGGACCCACGGGTCACCGAACTGATCGCTGCCTGTGACGGCGCGGTCCTGCCACGACCGATCACCACTCTCCCGGTCGGGCTGACCTGGCTGTCGCAGCCGGACGTGACGCTGCTCGGCGATGCCGCGCACCTGATGCCGCCGGTGGGGCAGGGCGCCAACATGGCGCTGCTCGACGGGGTCCTGCTCGGCCTCGCGCTGGTCGCCCACGCGGACGATTTCTCCGGCGCGGTCGAAGAGTACGAACGCGAGATGTTCGAACGTACCAGCGCCGCCGGCCGGCAGTCCGCGTACGTCCAGGACATCCTGGCGTCGCCGGACGCCGGCCAGAAGATGCTCGCTTTCTTCCAACCGGACGAAACAGGCGGCCAGTCCTGACGGAACGGAGGGACCGGGCCCCGGAACCCGCCCGACGTATCTGCCGCGAGGTGACCGAGTCCGCCTGTCTGGCAGGTGACCAGGTGGGTGGCCGGCATGGGTCCGGGCGGCCGTCACCAGGTGGGCGAGGAGTCCGCCCCGCCCTGCTATGGTGCGCCGATGTCATCGATCAGGCAGTTCCAGGTCACCTTCGACTGCGCGGAACCCGCGCGTCTCGCCGGTTTCTGGTGCGAGGTGCTGGGATACGTCGTACCGCCGGTCCCGGAGGGCTTCGACACGTGGGAGGACTACCACCGTTCGCTGCCGCCTGAGAAGCAGGTCGTCTACTTCGCATGCAGTGATCCTTCGGGCATGGGCCCGCGCGTGCTGTTCCAGCGCGTGCCCGAAGGGAAGGTCGTCAAGAACCGGGTGCATCTCGACGTGCGGGTCGGCACCGGACTCGTGGGTGAAGAGCGCCTGGCCGCCCTGGAGGCCGAGTGCGCACGGCTGGTCGCGCTCGGCGCGGTGCACGTGCGCACGCTGCTCGCCGACGAGGAGAACGAGTCCTGCATCCTGATGCAGGACATCGAGGGCAACGAGTTCTGTCTCGACTGAACCGCTGCGGCCCGACGTGAGCGAGGCCGGACCGGCAGGCAGGGGCCGTCTGGTCCCGCACCGGTAGCCGGGCCGTCCGGGGGAGGGGCGCCCAGGAGTGGACAGCTCGCCGGTCCGCGAGCTCGATTCTGCTCAAGGTCACCGATGGTCCGGTCACGAGCCGAGTCTGGCAGGTGCAGTCGCCCCGGCGTGGCGTTCACGAACAGGCGCTCAGCTTGCCGTTCGACCGCCGGGCCGCTCTTCATCGCCTCGTGGACTGCGAGTTCCTCTGGAGTGCCGAGGAAGGCCGGCCCGGCCCGCAGCCGGCTGTCCGTCAACGTATGCGTCGCTCAGCGCAGTTGCGGCGCGCCCACCTCGATGTCGAAGTCGCACACCTGCGCCCGTACATGACGCCCCTTGGCATCCGTCATCCGCACCGAGGAACCGTCCTTGGTGTGCGGGGGCACCACGGTGATGCTGGGGTCGTACGCGGCCGAGACCTCGCAGCCGTCGCCCGGAGCGGCCGTCGCCTCGTAGAAGAGCGGGAATTCGACGGTGTGGCCCGGGTGCAGCTCCACGTGCACCGGTGCGGCCCCCCTCTTCGGTTTCCCGTCGGCGGCCGGCCCCTTGCCGATGTGCACGTCGATGTCCGGGTAGCCGTCGAAGGCGCAGGATTTCGGTCCGTTGTTCTCGGCGCTGAGCGTGGCCGCCCCACCGTCCGGGTGCTTGCCGAGCAGGCGGGTCATCTTCCAGTCCAGCTGGGACGTCCGGCACGCGACGGAGCGAGCGTCGGACGCACTGCGATCGGTGCCGCAGGCCGCGGATCCCAGCGTGACCACCAGGCCGAGAGCGGCGACCGCCAGTATCCGCCGTGCCATGTGAATCCTCCCGCCGAAGACACCCCGGCGGGCCTCGGTGTTACTGCTCCCGCCTCACACCAATCTAGATGCGCGCAACGCGGAAGCGGTTCCAGCGAGCGGGTCCTACTCGGTGAACGCCTGTCGGCAGTGTGCGAGCAACCGGCCTACCGCCGGGGTTGGCGCGCTCTTCCAGATCAGGGCGAGTACCGCTGGTGTGCCGACGTCGTCGATGGCGCGGACGGTGAGCCGGTCGCGGTGCTTCTCGGCCATCGAGCTGCTGAGGACGGCGACGCCGAGCCCGCGTGCGGCGAGGTCGGCGATCGCGTCCGCGGCACTGGCCTGCAGCGTGATCGTGGGGTGGAGGCCCTGTGCGGCGCACGCCTGGTCGAACACCGTGCGGAGGCCCGTACCGGGTGGCATGCACGCGATCGGGTGGGCGATGAGGTCACGCAGGCGGAGGTGCGGCTGTTTCGCCAGGGGGTGCCCGGCGGGGACTGCCGCGGTGAGCCGTTCGCTGATGATCGTCAGCGCTTCCAGCCCGTCGGGAGCGGTGGTCGCGGTTCCGACGAGTGCCAGGTCGAACGCGCCGGTACGCACCCCTTCGACGAGCCGGTCGGAGCTGTCCTCCAGGAGCACGATCTCCACACCTGCATGGGCCTCGTGGAACGCGGCGAGGGCGTCGAACAGCGGGGTGAGCGTGCAGCCGATGACCATCCCGACGGTGACCCGGCCCCGGATCAGGTCGGTCACCTCGCCCACTGCCTGGCCGACCGCTCCGGCCGCGGCGAGTGCGGCGCGGGCGTGATCGAGCGCGGCCTTACCCGCGACGGTGAGGGTGACGACGCGGGCCGACCGGTCGAACAGCTCGGCACCGAGTTCTCGTTCCAGCTGCCGGACCTGGGCGCTGACCCCGGACTGGCTGATGTGCACCCGCTCGGCCGCGCGGGTGAAGCTCCGCTCCTCCGCGACGGCGACGAAGTACTCCAGCTGCCTCAGTTCCATGACTGAGAATTCTAGTTCGCAGAAGAACCATCTGTTGGACTTCTGGACGCTCCGCGACCAGGCTGAGGAGCACCGGAAACCGATCCCAGGAGGAATCATGTCGGAGTACGAGAAGGCCATGCGCCCCGAGGACATCACCCGCTTGTTCGTCGAGCGCTCCAACGCCGGTGACGCGGCCGGAGTCGCCGCCCTCTACGAAGAGGATGCCGTGCTGGCCTACCCGCCCGGCAAGCTGACGGAGGGGCGGGAGGCGATCCGCGCACTGTGGGAGAAGGTGCTGGCCAACGGCCCCCGCTTCGAGCCGGAACAACCGCTGCCGACGCTGGTCAGCGGGGACATCGCGCTCACTTCGACCCCACCGAGGGACGGGACCGGCGCGCGGGCCCAGGTGGTCAGGCGTCAGCCCGACGGAAGCTGGCTGCGCCTGCTCGACCAGCCCGAGTTCACCCCGCCCGCCCGCTGACCCCTTCCGCCTCCCAATGCGGCCCAGGACGGCAGGTGTTGCGCGGAGAGCGGTGTCCGGCCGGTCACCCACGCCGGTCCGCCCCCGTACGCATGCCGGGCATACCCCCACACTCACCCGCACGGCGTCCAGCGGTTGATGCGTTCACCCCACCGCTGTCGCACCGGCCGGATATCGTGCTGTGTCCCCGGCAGGAAGGGCGATGACGCCATGGGCAGATCTGCCTCCAGGAGCTTGGCCCGTGTGGGCCTCGTGATGAGCACGTCACTGCTGTCGGCCGTGCTCTGCGGTACGGCGAGCGGGGCTGTCCCCGAGGACGCCGGGGGGCAGACGGCAGCGGTCCCCGCCGCACGTGTGGGCGGCGAACGCGACTGTCCCGTCGTGTACTTCGACCTGGGTGAGACCCTTCTGCACACCGCCGACGACGGCAGCACCGACTACCTGCGCGGCGCGGCCTCCTACCTGCGCGCTCTGCGTGAACGCCACATCAGGGTCGGCCTGATCACCAACGTCCCCTCCTCCTGGGGCACGACCGACGCCGAGCGTGCCGCCAGGCTGAAAGAGGAGGTCGACGCCACCTGGCGGGGGCCGGTCCCCTTCGCCTGGGCGGATTTCGGGGACCGGATCCTGACTCCGCGCGCCGAGACCGAGCGTAAGCCGGCCCCGGTCCTCTGGCAGCGTGCGAAGGCCGAGTCGGGCCGCTGCCGCGTCGTGTACGAGGCGGAGACGGCCGAAGAGGTCTCGGTGGCCTCCTCGCTGGGCTTCGTGTCGTACCAGGTGGGCCGACCCCACCGGCCCGCGTTCCTGCCGGTGGGCCTCGTGGAACTCCTCGGCCGTCGGTCCCGCTGAGCCAGGACCGGGCACCCTGCCTCCGCCTACCGGCGGCCCGCGGGCCAGTGCGGGTTCGGCATGCCGTCGTCGCCCATGTGTGCCCGCCGCCAGATCGCCTTCCAGCTGTACGCGGCCGCAGGCACGGACGGGTGCCTTCGTCCGCACGGACACGGCGCCGGCGCCCAGGCACACCGGCCGCACAGCTCGACCCGTCCGTGCCCGGTCGAGTGCGGCTCCGGCTGCCCCTCGTTCCCGCACGCGGGGCAGCCGGGCAGCTCAGCGCCGTCCAGAAGCGCGTTCTGCCGCCGGACGTACTCGGTCAGCAGCAGAGGCGGGTGGCGCAGCGGGTCGTCGTACCAGGCGCGGGCCGGCCCGTCCCAGGGGCTGCGCAGCCACCACGGCCGAGGATTCGGCACAGCCCGTCGCCCGGACCGCTTCTCCGCCCGGCGTTGCGCCGCGTACTCCTCCGCCCGCGCGAGCCACAGCACTCGTGCCTCGTGCAGTTCCTCCACCGCCCGCACCAGCGCCTCGGGGTCCGCCCGCAGGTGCCGAGGGATCCGTGCGCTCAGCGTGAGGTGGTGGTATGTCGCCCGGAGACCGTAGGGCGCGAAGACGGTGAGGCAGGTGCGCAGCGCGCTGTGCCGGCGGTGGAGGGGGAGCCGGGCGTCGTGCACCCGCGCTCGGTGGGTCAGGAAGCTGCTCACCTCGTGAACTGTAGGTCCGGTGCCCGGGCCGGAGGCGTGGACCCCGAGCCCGGGCACCCCGGCGGGCCGCCTGCGGCCCGCCGGGGTGCCCGGCCCGTTCAGTGGGCGGCGAGGAGCTCCAGCGTGTCGATCACCCGGTTGGAGAAGCCCCACTCGTTGTCGTACCACGCGACCACCTTGACGTGGCGGCCGTCGACGCGGGTGAGGGCCGAATCGAAGATCGACGAAGCGGGGTTCCCCGTGATGTCCGACGACACGAGCGGGTCGTCCGAGTACTCGAGGACGCCCGCGAGCGGCCCCTCCGCCGCGGCGCGGTAGGCCGCCAGCACGTCGTCACGCGTCACCTCGCGGGCGACGGTCGTGTTGAGTTCGACGATGGAGCCCACCGGCACCGGCACGCGGATCGAGTCACCCGAGAGCTTGCCGTCGAGGTTCGGCAGCACCAGGCCGATCGCCTTGGCGGCCCCGGTCGTGGTCGGCACGATGTTGACGCCGGCGGCCCGGGCACGACGGGCGTCGCGGTGGGGGCCGTCCTGCAGGTTCTGCTCCTGCGTGTAGGCGTGCACCGTCGTCATGAACCCGTGCTCGATGCCGGCCAGTTCGTCGAGGACGGCGGCCAGCGGCGCGAGGGCGTTGGTGGTGCAGGAGGCGTTCGAGACGATCGTGTGCACGGCCGGGTCGTAGGCGTCGGTGTTGACGCCGAACGCGAGCGTGACGTCGGCGCCGTCCGACGGTGCGCTGACGAGCACCTTCCTCGCGCCCGCGTCGAGGTGGGCCCGGGCGGCCTTGGCCGAGGTGAAGCGGCCGGTGGCCTCCAGGACGATGTCGACGCCGAGCTCGGACCACGGCAGTCGCGCCGGTTCGCGTTCGGCCAGCACCGTGATCCGCCGGCCGTCGACGACGAGGGCGTCTCCGTCGACGGTCACCGGACGCCCCAGCCGGCCGGCCGTGCTGTCGTAGGCCAGCAGGCGGGCGAGAGTGGCGGGCTCGGTCAGATCGTTGACGGCGACGATCTCGAGGGTGCTGTCGCGCTCCAGCAGTGCGCGCAGCACATTGCGTCCGATGCGGCCGAATCCGTTGATGGCGATGCGAGTCATGAGTGATGTCCCTTCCCTTCGCCACCAGCGTCGCCCGCTGCCCGCCTCGCGGACAGTGGCGGGATCGCCATGGTTCAAAAGGATCCCGCCACAAGGCCCCACCCCCGGGTGCCCGGCGGGTCACTCGCCCCGGGTGAAGGTGCGCCGGTACTCGCTCGGTGTGGTGCCGAGGATGCGCTGGAAGTGCAGGCGCAGGTTCGCACCGGTGCCGAGCCCGACGTCCCCGGCGATCTGCTCGACGCTGCGCTGCGAGCGTTCCAGCAGCTCCCGGGCGAGGTCGATACGGGCCCGCATCACCCACTGCATCGGCGTGTAGCCGGTCTCCTCGACGAAGCGCCGGGAGAACGTGCGCGGTGAGACCTCGGCCTGCCGCGCCAGGATGTCGAGGGTGAGGGGCTCGCCGAGCCGGTGCAGCGCCCACTCACGGGTGGCGGCGAACCGCTCGCCGAGGGGCTCGGGAACGCTGCGCGGCACGTACTGGGCCTGACCGCCACTGCGGTAGGGAGCGGCGACCAGACGCCGGGCCGCATGGTTGGACGCGGCCACTCCCAGGTCGCCGCGCAGGATGTGCAGGCACAGGTCGATGCCGGAGGCGGCGCCGGCCGAGGTGAGCACGCTGCCCTCGTCCACGAACAGCACGTTCTCGTCGACCTTCACGAGCGGGTGCCTGGCCTTGAGTGCCCGCGTGTAGTGCCAGTGCGTCGTGGCGCGCCTGCCGTCGAGCAGGCCCGTGGCGGCGAGCGCGAAGGCGCCCGTCGAGATGGCCGCGAGTCGTGCGCCCCGGGCGTGGGCGGCGATCAGCGCGTCGACGACGGCCTGCGGCGGGTCGTCGCGGTCCGGGAAGCGGTAGCCGGGGACGAAGACGATGTCGGCCCACGCAAGTGCGTCGAGGCCGTGGGCGACGTCGTAGGCGAGGCCGTCGCCGCCGGTCACGAGACCGGGCGACGCCCCGCACACCCGCACCTCGTACGGCATGCTCGCGCGGGTCGTGAAAACCTGCGCGGGAATTCCGACATCGAGCGGCTTCGCCCCCTCGAGCACGAGGACGGCTACGCGATGCAGGCGGGTGGCTGGCACAGGAAGAGATTACGTGGGCCGTGACGGCGGTACGTCCGCTGTGGGGACGGGCTGTGGGGACGGGACGCGGGGACGGGACGTGGGGACAGGCTGTGGGGACGGGCCGTGGCGGACGGGCCGTGGCGGACGGGCTGTGGGGACGGGTGGACAGGGGATCCTCCGGAACGTGCCTCCGCCCGCGCGGAGCCGGCCGGTGGCACTCGGCCACGTCGGCATCGGCTGACCGGATCGGCCTCGTGCGGCGTCGCGGAGGTCCGGTACGTGTGCTCCGGGCGGCCCCGGCCGGCGCAGCCGGCGGCACGGAGGGGGAGGGGACGTGGGCGAGGGGTCGGCGCCCGCGCCCCGTCCGGCAGCCGGTGGCGTCCGGTCAGACGGACCGCTCGGCGCCGTAGTAGCCATGGCGCAGGCGGAATCGCATGGGCTCGGTGCCGTCGGCCCGGATGTGCCCGATCAGCGTCGACCGCAGTGGCTCGGGCAGCTGCCTGCCGTGCGCGCCGGTCCATTCGAGCGACGCGAAGAGCTGGGCTGCGCCGTCCAGTTGGGCCGGGCTCGGCGAGTGCGTGGTCAGCGCGGTGAGGACGAGGCCGGGGTCTTCGGCGAGCAGCAGCTGCTGGACCGCCAGGTCGTACCACTTCAGACCGCCGTTGGGCTCCCTGGCGGCGGCTCCGGCCCAGGCCAGCAGGGCGAGGACCCGCTCGACGCCGTCGGGACAGACGCGGGGGACGAGCGTCGTGAGCCGGACTGTGGCCGCGCGGAGTCGGTCCGACCGGGTTCGCGGGTCACGTCCCGGCGGGTCGCAGACGTCCATGGCCGCCTCGCGCAGTCCGGCGGGCGCGGCCTGGACCCAGCGCAGCTGACGCCGGTCCTCCTCGGCCCGCTGCGCGGCCAGCCGCGCCTGAGCCACCCGGGACGCCGTCAGGCCCTGTTGCGCCAGCCACTCGGTGAGTGCCGAACCGTCACGCAGGTCGGCGTCGCTGTCGCCGAGGCCCCGAAGACCCGACCGGTGGTGCAGCGTCCAGCAGGCGATCACCCGGTCGTCCACGTCGTGAACCATGATCGTCGGGCCGCCGTCGCACCGGCACCGGTCGCCCGTACCGCCGTCCACGACGGCCAGGAGGCGGCTCAGGTCCGCGATCCCGGTGCCGGTCACCACGGTCCGCGCCACATCGGCGGAGTCCACGTCGGCAGGCGATCCCTCGGTGATCACGACGCGCCCGGCACGCTCCAGTACGTCGCGCAGGCGAGCCGTCGTCGGGGCGCCCTCATCCATACCTGTCGTTCCCTCGGAGATCACGTGCGCGAGAATAGCCGCGCCGTTCCGCCGACGGCCTCCGGGCACCGGAGCGGTGCCTGGGGCCAGGACCCGTCCGGTGCCGCGTCCGCGACCCTGTCCGGCGCCGGGGACCGGTGCTGCGGTCAGTGTCGGGCCGGCCCTGTCCTGCGCCGGTGACCGGCACTGCGGCCATGGTCCCGTCCGGCCCGCCGTCGGCGGTGTCCCGGCAGGGACCGAGCCGCCCGGAGAGAGCCGCGGGACCTGCCCGGTCTCGGGTGTGGTGCCCGGCCGACTGATCAGGCGGAGCGTTCGGGGATGGTGGGAAGGATCTTCTCGGCGATGTCGCGAAGAACGGCGTCGTCCGGGAGGGCTCCGGACTCGCTCCACACGGTGATGTCGTAGCTGCCCCCTCGGTCCGTGCGGTCCAGGGCGACCGAGAGAGTTCTCGCAAGGGGGCCTTGGTCGACCGGTGCAGCGGATCCGTCGCCGCTGAGGTCGATCGTCAGCTTGAGGGTGTGGTCCGAGGAGAAGGCCCCGGGGCGGCCGAGGACCTGGACCGTCTTGATGTCCTTCTCGCCCACGGTTTCCTTCAGCTTCACGTACTGCGCCACCGACAACTCGTCGTAGGTGGCCGAGATTTTGACGGTGTAGGTGTCGAACCGGACCTCGGCCTCCGGCTGGGCGACCCTCCCGCCGGACAGGGGAGCGGTGTTGTCGCTGCCGGATGCCGCGGTCGCCGTCTCTCCGGGCGTTCCGAGCAGCTGGGCCAGATCGGGCCGGTTGAGCGCCTCGCACAGCTCCTGACCGGTCACCGCGCCGGGCTCGGCCTGGTAGGCCCTCGGCAGCTCCTCGTGTTCCCTGCTCGAACAGGACGCGGGTCGCGATGCGCTGTCGTCGGACGGCATCACGCGCGGGAGCAAGAACAGCGCGGCCGCGATCGCCCCGAACACGGCGACAGCCGCAACGCCCTGGGCCCACGCGTTGGGCTCCTTCCGCGCAGTGGCCGTGACGGGACGCGGGCCGGATCCGTACTGAGGTCGCGGCTGGGGTCCGGCCTCGGACCGGAGTCCGGCGGCCGCATCGACGGCCAACCCGTCCGCGGACACCGCCGGGTCCGTGTGGGGTCCGGCCTCCGACCGGAGTGAGGCGGCCGCATCGACGGCCACCCCGTCCGCGGACGCCGCCGGGTCCGTGTTCCGGCGTGCTCGCAGGGCCTGGACCACGGAATGGACGCGCACCGCGGTGAAGACGAGGAACACGACGCCGAGGCCGGCCGCGAGCCGTTCATGCTCCTGGACGGCGAGATACAGGATGCGTATGCCGAGGACGGACCCGATGACGATGAGCAGGGGCTCTCGGACCCAGAAGGGGAGGCGGCGGATGAGGAAACCGAGCATCCGGTGATCTCACCACGTACGCCCTGGTGGAAGACACAGTTCCGCGCCGTTCGGGAGCCTGGCGAGCGCAGTGCCCCGGCAGGGCTCCACGGCGTCGGTCCCACATCGCCGATTCCCGCCCCGAGGCCCCTCCCGCAGGGCCCCGTGTGCCGGGGTCGCACGCTCCGGCGTAGGGTCGCGGTCGGCAGTGCCGGGCGGGGGTGGCCGACAATGCCGAGCGGGTGCGGCCGACAACGCCGAGCAGGGGTGGCCGAGAATCCCGAGCGGGGGCGGCCGACAACCAAGCGGGGGCGGCCGACGGCACGGACCGACGTCGGAGGTAACCTCGGCCGGCCATGGCACGGGCGGCCCCGCGTGCCGGGAACAGCCGGTCCGTCCGGCACTGTTGCACAGGCCGAGGGACCGGGGCCGGACCGGCGGGGGACACGGAGACCACCGGGTCGCCCCCCGACAGGGCCCGGGCCCAGAGGAGCGCGGTGCCCCCGCCGAGCTCCCGTACCGACACCTATGTCCGCAGGAGGATGTTTCATGACCGACCGGCCCTTGACGCTCATGGCAGTGCACGCCCACCCCGACGACGAGGCCACCGGAACCGGAGGGGTCCTCGCGCGGTATGCGGCGGAGGGCATCCGTACGGTTCTCGTGACGTGTACCGACGGCGGTTGCGGTGATGGCCCGGGAGGTGTCAAGCCGGGCGATCCCGGGCACGATCCCGCGGCCGTCGCCCTGATGCGCCGTCGCGAACTCGAGGCGAGCTGTGACGTCCTGAAGGTCAGCGATCTGGAGATGCTGGACTACGCCGACTCCGGGATGATGGGCTGGCCGAGCAACGACGCCCCCGGATCGTTCTGGCGGACCCCCGTGGAGGAAGGCGCCGCCCGACTCGCGGAACTCATGCGGCACTACCGGCCCGATGTGGTCGTCACCTACGACGAGAACGGCTTCTACGGCCACCCGGACCACATCCAGGCCCACCGCATCACGATGGCGGCGCTGGAGATGACCGCGCTGACACCGAAGGTGTACTGGACGACGATGCCCCGCTCGATGATGCAGCAGTTCGGTGAGATCCTGCGCGAGTTCAACGAGGACATGCCGGAGCCGGATCCTGCGGAGGCCGCCGCGATGGCCGAGATAGGTCTTCCCGACGACGAGGTCACCACGTGGGTGGACACCACCGCGTTCAGCGGTCAGAAGTTCGACGCGCTGGCCGCGCACGCCAGCCAGGGCGAGAACATCTTCTTCCTCAAGATGGGCAAGGAGAGGTTCGGCGAGTTCATGGGCGTGGAGACCTTCGTACGCGTCCGGGACACCTCCGGTGCGCCCGTACCGGAGAACGATCTCTTCGCCGGACTGCGCTGACCCGCCTGTCGGACCGCTGCCAGGGAAAGCTCATGGGCCGTACGGTGTGATCGGGCGCTCTCGCGAACCCTCATGCTTGGTCCGGCGTTCCGGCGTTCCGGCGTTCCGGCGTTCCGGCGTTCCGGCCGTGCCCGGGGGCTCTCCGGCGTTCCCGCCGTGCCCGGGGGCTCCGGCGTTCCGGCCGTGCCCGGGGACCAGAGGTGGGTCGTCGCCTCGGTCCCGGGCTCCGCGGTCAGGAGGTCTGAGGTCAGGCCGTCGCCTTGACCAGCCGTTTCATGCCGGGCTCGTCGGTCACACAGCCCACCAGGCCGAGCCCCCGGGCCAGAGCCAGGTCGCGTTCGTCGTTGACGGTCCAGGCCATCACGTCGATGCCGGCGGCGGCGCACCTCTCCACGATGGCCCGGTTCAGCTGACGCAGTTCCACGCTGACCAGGGTGGCACCGACTTTCTGGGCGCGGCCGACGAAGGTGTCGCTGTGCGCGCTGGGGCCCGCCACCAGAACGGTGCGGGCCTGCGGCAGCAGGTGGTGGATCTCGCTCAGGGCCTCGTCGTGGAACGACAGCACGGAGACCCGGTCCAGCAGGTCGCGGTCGGACAGCATCCCGGCCAGTGACCGGGCGGCGGCCACGTCCTTGATCTCCGCCTGGATCGGCAGTGCCGGCCCGACGGCGTCCAGCACCTCCCCGAACGTCGGGATGCGCTCGCCGAGGCCGGCATCGAGCGCCTTGAGCTGCCGCAGCTCCTGGTCGGCGATCGGACCGGAGCCGTCCGTCGTGCGGTCCAGGGTCTCGTCGTGCAGGACGACGAGTTCGCCGTCCTTGCTCAGATGCAGGTCCAGTTCGATGCCGTCCAGGCCCTCCCGTTCGGCCCGCAGGAAGGAGCGCAGGGTGTTCTCCGGCTCGGCGGCCATGACGCCGCGGTGGCCGATGGTGAAGAAAGACACGAGGTTGCCGTCCTTGGGTCTGGTCGTCCGGTCCGGAGCAGCCGTACGAGCGCCGTGCGTCAACCGGGCGGAGGGGAGGCCGCCCGGCGCGGCGCCCCAGCGTAATGGGCCCGTCCGGCATGGTCCCGGACGGAACGCCGGTCGTGGCGCCCGGCACGATGCGCGGGCCGGCCCCGAGGCGCTCCGCGCCGCTCACCACACGTCGCCGGACGAAGGATCAGGCCGCTGGGGTACCGGCAGCGCGCCCGGACGAGGGGTCAGCCTGACGTCGTACCGGGAGCGCCCCCGGACGAAGGATCAGCCCGCTGTCATACCGGGAGTGTCCCCGTTCAGCGGCGCCCGCGTCGGACGAGCCGTGCGCCGAGGCCCAGGCGGGTGCTGACGGCGGCCACGCAGCCGCCGACGAGGATCCCGGGCCACGAGCCCAGGCCGAGGGCGCGGCACGGCAGGACGGTCACGGTCAGCGCGGCCAGGGCCACGACGAGGTCCACGGCCGCCGCCCTCCGTCCGCCCGGCCGTCCGGCGCCGGTCAGTCCCAGTAGCGCGGATGCGCGCCGCCGTGTCCCGTCGCTCATGACAGCTGTCCCATCAGGCAGCCGGCCGCCGCGATCGACACATAGCCCCAGGGCCCGCCGGCGAACTTGACCATCCGCAACCCGGCGCGGGCACGCTGGATGTTGACGGAGACGTGGTGGGCCTGCACGGGGACGTAGGCGGCGAGAACGCCCATGCCGCACTTCTTCGCGGCCTTCTTCACCGTCTTGCCGGTCTTCTTCCATTTCCAGCTGAACGGATTCCACCAGGGATCGGCCACGACGGGGAAGGCCGTGCTCGCCGTGAAGTCCACCCGCTGCACCAGCGTGTCGCCGTCCAGGCGGTACGAGGTCGGGACGGCGGCTCCCCGGGCGTCCCTCGCCCAGGGGGCGTTGACGGCCGCGACGGGCTCGTCCGGGTCCGCCGGGACGATCACCACGGAACCACCGGACTCCTGCCGGAGCGCGCTCCCGGCGGGGCGGCGCAGCGGCACTCGGTACTCGTGCGGAGCGTCCGCCCTCTTGATGACCTGGAGGGTACGGCTGCCACCCGCCAGGGTCGGCTGGACGACGGTGTCCACGGCGGCGCCCGCATCGGCGTACACCACGCTGCCGCCCAGGTTGACGCCCTCGGTGGCCCGCCCGGCCGAGCCGATGCCGACGGCGCTGATGTCGTCGGGCTTCACCTCGATGGCTCCCGATGGGTCCCAGGGGACGGTGACGGTGCCGGTCGCCGTCTCGGCGATCGCGGCGTACCGGCTGTCGCTGGTTCCGGCCGGCGCGATGTCGGCCGCGTCCATGCGCACGGGGCCGCCGCTGACCGTGGTGGTCAGCGTGCCTTCCGGGTCGGCCCAGGTGGTGGACGTCTCGGTCCGCAGGTCGAGTACCTCCACCCTGCGGCCGGACATCTGCGCGGCGACGAGGGCGGACTCGGCGGTGGCGGCCTCGGTGACGGGCGTTCCCGGGGGAGTCTGCGCACGGGTGTCGTCCCGTGGAGAGGACCGAGGCGCGGTTTCCCTCTCGCCCCTGCTCCCCCCTTCGCCTGCCAGCGCGGGCACGGACGAGCCGAGCAGGGCGAGCGCCGCCAGGACCGAGACGCTCCCCGCAGCGAGGGTCCGGCGGTGTCCACGTCGTGTCGACGACATGTATGTCCTTGCGATCGGGATCGGCCCCCGCTCACGGGGGCGTGACCCATGGTCAGTGACCGACGCAAGGGTAAATTGATCTTAAAGGGCATGCAAATTACTGTCAAATACCCTCTCGTGTTGTTTCGTTGTGTGATTTGTCGCAACTTCGAGCTGTGGTCGCCCGGTTGCGCGTCGTACGGGTCTACTCGGCCCAGGCGCGCTCCAGCAGGGCGGCGAAGGGGGCGGGCTTCCGTCCGATCAGCTGGGCGAGCGTCGGGTCGACGGCGGCGAACTCGCCGTTGCGCGCCGCCGTGAAGATGCTCAGCATCAGGGCGGCGATCGGAGCTGGGGTGCCGTGCGCCAGGGCCTGCTCGTGGAAGGTGTCGTCGGGGACGGGGCTGCGGGTGAAGCGCCGTCCGGTGACTCGGGACGCGATCTCGGCGATGGTGCCGAAGTCGAGCGCCGCCGGGCCGGTGAGCGGCGGGGTGGGCCCCTCGAAGCGGCCCTCTTGGGTGAGGATCACGGCTGTGGCGTCGGCGAGGTCGTCGTGCCCGGTCCAGGCGACGGGGCCGTCGGCGGGGAGCGCGATGTCGCCGGTGTGGCGGGCGGGCTCCAGGAACTGCAGGGCGCTGGCGGCGTAGAAGCCGTTGCGCAGCGCGGTCCAGGGCAGTCCGGTGGCGCGCAGCAGGTCCTCGGTTCGGGCGTGGTCGCGGCATGCCTGGAAGCGGGAGTCGTGGGCGGCGCCCATCTGACTGGTGTAGAGGATGCGGCCGACGCCGGCCCGCACGGCGGCGTCGATGGCGGTGCGATGGCCGGTGACGCACTCCTCGCCGGTGCGGTCGAGGGAGACGAGGAGCAGCTGCTCGGCCCCTTCGAAGGCGTGCGCGAGCGAGGCGGGATCGTCGAAGCTGCCCTGCCGGACACGGACGCCGCGGTCCGCCAGCTCCCGGGCCCTGTGGGGGTCGCGGACGCTGACGCCGACGCGGTCGGCGGGAACGCGCTCCAGGAGGCGTTCGACCGTGCGGCGGCCGAGCTCACCGGTGGCTCCGGTCACGATGATCATTCTGGATCACAAGTGATGCCGGGCCCCCTGGAAGGGGACGGTGTACCTGATGCCCGGCGCGCTGGAAAAGGGCGGCGTAAGGGAAGACCCGTCCCGGCCCTCCCGTCACGCCACCACCAGCACCGAAGTCGCCCCGCACGGCGACTGCCGGCCCCTGGTCACCTTCGTCACCCGGCCGTGTCCAGGGCGGTGTCGAACAGGGCGCACTCCAAGAGCTCCGGAGCCGCGTTCGACGGCCAGCCGCTGACGGCGCTCAACTGTTCGGCCGCCGCGTGCATGAAGGACAGGTACACCTCGTAACGGTGGGGCGACCAGTCCCAGTCGGCCCATACCCAGGCCGCGACCGTCCCGTCGGGATCGTGACCGCTCTCCCGGCCGACGCCGGCTGCCAGCGAGCGCATGCGCCGGGCCAGGACACGGTCGAGGACGAGCGGTCGGGGCCCGTGCGCGGGACGGATCGCCTGACCGGCGAAGTACAGGAACTTGGTGAAGAACGACGGGCCCAGCCCGGCGACACGCCGGTGCAGCGCGGCGTAGGCGTGCCGTCCACCGTGCTCGCCCAGCGCGGTGACCGCCTCGGCGAGCGCCGTCTCCAGACCTCCCGTGGCGAGGATCTTCTCCAGCGTGGCCGGACCGCTGCCGCCCGGGGTGCCGCGCTTGCCCTTGCCCCACACATAGGTGGCGACCAGGGCTTCGGTGAAGGCATCCCGCCGCAGCGCGTCCGCGACGGCCGTCGTCGCCAGAGCCCGGCTGATACCGGCGTCACCTCCGGTGGACCGGGGTGCCAGCGCCGCCGGCCAGGGGGTGACCCGCGCCCAACGGGCGGGGGTGTAGCGGACGGTGTGCGCGCCCGGCGTCGCGTCCGCGAACCGGGCCGCGTTGTCGCCCCACCAGTGCACCAGTGCCGTGACGGCCTCCTCGGGCAGTCGACGCGCGGCCATCTCCTGGTCCACCGCGTCCGCCCGCCTCTGCCTGTCCATCGTCCCCCCTGGCAACCGCTTCGACGGGCCTGCCCCCGCCCCGGAACAGGATCCTTGCACCGCCCGGCTGGTTTCGGTAGCCGCCTTCGGTCGAGTCCGCGCTCCCCGCGCCCCTGCCGTCAGCACGGCCGGCGGTACGGCACGCCGCCCAGATAGTGGCGCCACTCGTCGTGAGTGAGGGGTGTGCCGGCGAATCTGCACGCGTCGGCGACCACCTTCCCGAAGTCGGTCGGCAGAGTGTGGGCGGTCCCGTCGAACACGCCGACGACGGCCTGCCGCCCGTCCGGGGTGAACCTGATGCCGAGTACCGCCGTCGTGAAACCCACGAGCACGGCGTCCTTCTCCGGCCGCCGGGGCGAGGACATCCGCCAGATCCGGGCTGTGCGGTCGTCACTTCCCGCGGCCAGCGTCCGGCCGTCGGGACTGAACGCGACACTGCCGACCACATCGGTGGGGCCGGCCAGCGCGGCCAGCAGCGCCGGGCGGTGCGCTCCCGTGACGTCCCAGAGTTTCACCGGATGGTCGCCGCCACCGGACGTGGCGAGGACACCGGTGCGCTGGTTGAAGGCGACCGCGAGGGTGGTCGTGTCGTGTGCCGGCCAGTCGGCGCGCTCCACGGGGTGCCCCGGCGACGTCATGTCCCAGAGGATGACGCGCTTGTCACCACCTCCCGCGCTCGCCAGGAGCCTGCCGTCCGCGCTGAAGGCCACGGACCGGACCTCGTCCCGGTGACCGGGCAGGCTGACGCCGCGCCGGGGCCGCCTGACGGACCGTGTGTCCCACAGCACCATGTCCCCGCCGCTGCCGGCGCTCACCAGAGTGCGCCCCGTCGGACTGAAGGCGAGAGCGCGCACCGTCCTCGTGCCCGTCTGCACGGTGGAGAGCCGGTGCGGTCTGCGCGGGTCGGCGATGTCCCACAGGGAGAGGACACCGTCGGCCCCCGCGCTGGCCAGGACGGATCCGCCGGGGCGCATGGCGACGGCATAGACGGCGTCGCTGTGGCCGTTGAGCACCGCCGTCCGGCGGGGGTGACGCGGATCGCGCATGTCCCACAGCCGCACGGTGTGGTCCCGGCACGCCGTCGCCAGCACCGTGCCGTCGGGGCTCACGTCGAGGGCGTACATCTCGGCACTGTGCGCGGTCCAGGTGGACATCAGTGTGCTGAGGAGCGCGTCGCGGCCCTGCCGGCCCGGTCGCAGCCGGTAGGCGGCCAGGGCGACCCGGGCGGCCAGGTCCGGCGACCTGTGCACCAGTTCGGTGGCTGCCGCACTCGCGTTGCGGGCGACCGCGTCGTCGCGCTGGGCCGTGACCTCCCGGTTGGCGCGCACGGCGAGCAGAGAGGTGGTCAGGGACACCGCGAGAAGCACCGCCGACACGGCGGTCAGCAGACGCCGTCGGCGCCGGCGCCGGGCGGCTGCCGCCCGGTCGGCGCCCTCCGCTGCCAGACTCGCGTCGAGGAACGCCTTCTCGGTCGCCGTGAGACCCGTGTCCCCGGCCCGCGCCAGGGGCCGTGCCGCTTCCAGACGCGTGCCTCTCAGCAGGGCTCCCGGGTCGTGCTCCAGGTGCGTCCAGGCGGCGGCCGCTTCCGTCAGCTGCCGACGGGTGCGCAGCACCTCGCGGTCTTCCGCGAGCCATCCGCGCAGCCGTGGCCAGCCGCGGATGAGCGCTTCGTGCGTCAGTTCCACGTGCCGGCCGTCCACGGTGATCAGACGTTCGCAGGCGGCGCGGTCGAGGATCGCCGCGGTGTCGGGGTCGGCCGACAACTCGGAGCGGCGGATGCGGCGTTTGGTGTCCTCGGTTCCCTCCCCGACGGCGATGAGCCGCAGGAACAGGTGCCGGGCCGCGTCCTTCTGCCGGCTGCTGAGGGTTTCGTAGAACCGTTCAGCGGTGTGGCTCAGGGCGTGCTCGATGGACCCCGCGGTCCGGCATGCCTCCATGGACAGCAGTGTGCCCCGGCGGTGCCTCCAGGTCTCCAGCAGGGCGTGGGAGAGCAGGGGGAGCATCCCGGCGTTGCCGTGGGCCTGGGCGGTCAGGTAGGCCAGCAGCTGTCCCTCGACTCGGCAGCCCACCGCGGCGGCAGGCCGGCAGATGGCCCGGTGGAGTTCCTCGGAGTCCATCGGGCCGAGCGTCACCATCGCCGCGTCGAGGGTCCTGGCCAGTCCGACGTGTGCGATGCAGTGGGCGTAGAAGTCCGCCCGGACTCCCAGGACCACGCGGCAGGCGCTGTTCTGGGCCCCGGCGGCCAGGACGAGTGCATCGATGAAGGGGTCGCGTTCCGTGGGACGGGAGCAGAGCGTGAAGATCTCCTCGAACTGGTCGACGACCAGCACCACCTCGCACGGCTCGGGTCCCGCGCAGGCGATCTGACGCAGGAGGAGGTGCAGGTTCTCGGGGTGTCCCCGCAGTTCCGCCAGCAGCCGGCCGGGTGTGGTGGCGCTGTGGGCCGCCAGGCGTACGGCCATCTCCTCCAGTGGCCGGGCACCCGGTGTGAGCGTGATGACGATCCGCCCCTCGGACCGCAGGCACGGTGACAGGCCCGCGTGCAGCACCGAGGACTTGCCGGCTCCCGAAGCACCGAAGACGGCGACGAACCGTTGTTCCGTGAGCCGCCTCCGCAGCTGCTCGACCACGCGTTCCCGGCCGAAGAAGAACCGGCTCTGCCCTGAGCCGAAGGAGGCGAGGCCCGGGTAGGGCGAGTCGTCCTGCTCCTGCGGGGGAGCAGTGGCGTCCGCGGCGTGCTGCGCGGACGCGATGCCCGCTGTCGTCGTGTGCCAGAGAGCCTCCCACTGCTCCACGTCGCCTTCGCAGGCTCTGACATAGCCCCGGGTCACTTCCAGGGACGGCAGTCTCCGGCCCGCCGCGGCGCTCGACAGGGTCGCCACCGAATAGTGCGCGCGTGCCGCGAGATCCCGGTAGGAGGGGCCGCCCGCCGTCCGGCGCAGTTCCCTCAGCCCGGCGGCGAACCGCACCACCGGATCGTCGCCGTCCGGAAGCGGTGACTCTTTGCGTGGCATCGTTCCCCCGTTCCGACCTCTACTGCAGCAAGTGTCGGGGTCCGCGGAGGCTGGCGGGGGCGGAGGGATGATTTTCGGCCCGTAGGTCACCGGACGGTGTGAAAGGGACCGGCACTCCCGGCCGCTGACGCCTCGCGCCAGGACCGGCACTCCCGGCCGCTGACGCCTCGCGCCAGGAGCGCCCCTGCCCGGACCGGCCGGCAGCCGCCTCAGGCGGTGCGATGTTCCGACGTTGATTGTTCATCACGGTCGTCCGGACAGCGAACAAGGAACGTCGGCTATCCCTGAACCGAGGCCGGGGGCGATTCCCCGGCTCGTCACACCCTCACACCCTCACACCGTCACACTGGAGGATCCATGCGTTCGGTACTGGTCACGGCAGCGGTGTTCGGCCTGATCGTGGGAAGCGGCGCGGCCGCGGGAGCCGCGGAGACGGCTCGGGCGTCCGAGGCGAGCTGGACATGCGCGAAGGACGTCTGTCTCCGGGTCGGCGACGAAGCCCGGCTCAGGGATGCGCACGGCTGCAACCACAAGGTCTGCATCAACGTCATCGGCAATGCGTCCGGCTACAAGACCAGCGGCTACTACAGCGGCTCGAACCGGTTCTACGGCCACATCAACGTGTGGGGTCCCAACATGAGGGTCAACGGCCAGGACAGCGCCTATCCCGGCGTCGCGGGGACCGGCCGGGGCTCCGGCCAGACCTGTGCCGAGGGCTGGGAACTCTCCGGCGGCACGTACACCTCCGTCGGACTGCCCTGCGAGCAGGTGAGCTGACAGCGAGCCGCACCGCCTGAGCACGCGGCCAAGCGTGGCCGTTCCCGGCCGGTGACCGCGCGGGACGGGAGGCACTGCCGTAGCCCGCTGGGCCCGGCGGTGCCGGCGCCTCTCCCGTCCGGCAGGCGACCGGACGGGGGAGACGACGCGGTCTCCCGGCCGGCGATCAGACCAGGCCGGTCACCTCGCGGGCGCGACGCCCAACCCACTGTCCGGCCTCGTCCACCGACTCCAGGGTCGTGGCCTCGTTCGGCACCCGGTCATGCCCCTCGACGACCCTCCGGAGCGTGTCGGCGATGCCGTTGACACAGGGCGTCGCCGCTGTCGCCGCTGTCGCCGACCAGGAGTGCCACGGTGTGTGTGATCCAGGCGACCCGCCCACGGTCCACCGGTGTCGTCTCCCGTTCCCGCTCCCACGGGACGGAGCCGGCGCGCCCGGCGTCGAGGCCATGCGCCGATCGTGCACACGCGGCCCGGGAGTGAGGCGGGGGACGGTTCCTGGGCGTTGCTCCTCGACCGTGCGAGCCACACGAGGGACAGCACGATCGCGGGAGTCATCGGAGAGTGGAAGATCATGGAGATGAAGCCCGATCTGTGCGGGGACGGCGACGGTCGCGGGCAGCACACCCCGGAACAGTGCCCTGCGGAACGG
Organism: Streptomyces sp. SID486; assembly: GCF_009865385.1. Lineage (GTDB taxonomy): Bacteria > Actinomycetota > Actinomycetes > Streptomycetales > Streptomycetaceae > Streptomyces. The sequence goes on from NZ_WWJT01000582.1 coordinate 28,496, forward strand.
CCCGGCCCCCTTCGGGCGGTGTCCGTCAGTGCGAGAGCATGATCTACGGTCTTCTACTGCACCACTTCGATCAGTTCGACAACGGGGAAGTACGCACATGCGCAAGACAGCCACCCTCACGATCAGCCTGCTTGCGGCCGCCGCGCTGCTCACCGGGTGCGGCAGCGACAAGAAGGACGCCGACGCGGCCGAGACGGGACACGCCTCACCGAGCGGCACGGTGAGCGGCGGCGCCAAGGGCTCGGACGCGGCGAAGAAGGGCGTTGCGCACCAGGTGGTCTTCGAGGTGGGCGGCACGGGCGCATCCCGGGTCCTGTGGATCGGGAACACGAACCACTTCGAGCAGGTGACCCTGCCCTGGACGAAGACGGAGACCGTGCAACTGGAGGACGCCGAGCTGAAGGTCGGCGTCACGGTGTCGGTGGTCCCCGGCTCGGTCGAGGGACCGGACGGGATGCTCAAGCCCGCCCCGTGCACCATCAAGGTCGACGGCAAGCAGGTCGCCGACAACCAGGGTGGCAAGTCGGCGGCGCCCTGCAAGTACAAGCTCGAGGACTGACGGCAGGCTTCGCTGCGGTCCTTCGGCGCCGGTGGGGCCGCAGCGAAGAGGCGTCGCGCCCGCCCCACGCCCGGGAGGGCCCGCAGGCGGCGAAGGGCACGCCCGCCTCGCACCGTGCGGCAGCAGCCCGGACCAGGCCCCGGAGCAGCTCACGGACCTGATCCGAACCGTGCCTCCGCCCACCGCCCGCACCTCCTCGCACCGGTGCGTGCGCCGGGCGGTAGGGCGGGGCGGACTGTCAGCCCTGGCTGCAGTAGTCGACCCAGCGGTGGGAAGATATGTTGTCGTTGACCGATTTGCCGAACTGGGGCAGGCCGGCGCCGTAGGTGAACCTCCACTGCCCCGAGGGCAGGTTGTTCCAGGAGTCGCCGCGGCTGATACAGGCGTGCGCTTCCGTGCCCGCCACGCCGGAGTAGAGGTCGACGGCGTCCAGCGTCGTGGCGTAGCCGTTGTTCCAGATGTCGGAGGCCTTGTTCCGGCACGGGCCCCAGTTGTCCGAGTTGTACTCCCAGAAGCAGGGGGTGCCGCCGCCGAAGGGATCGGTCCAGGCGTGCAGCAGGCCGTCGGCCGCGGCGGCGCTGCGCGAAGCGCGGTCGGAACCCTGCGTCGCGTGACCGGCGGACGGCACGGGTGCGGCCGACGCGTGGGCCGCGGGGACGAAGCCGAGCGCGAGGCTCGCGGCGAGGGCTCCGGTGACGATGAACTGCTTGGTCAGCACGGTGTTCTCCTTGTCCGGGCGGCTGGCGCCGCCCGTGGTCCGATGGCCGCGTGGGCCGTCACGCGGCGGGTCCGCCGCGAGGTCTGAGGGGCCGGTGGTCAGCCGCGGGCGATGAGGGCTCGGGCGCGGGGCAGTGCCGCTTCGGTCAGCCGGGCGAGGTCGCCGTAGGCGCCCGGGTAGCGCTGTCGCAGCCGTGTGTCGTAGGAACGGTCGACGGCCGCGGCGACCCGGGACAGCCCCGTGGACCGCGCGCAGGTGGCCTCGGCCACGGCGAGCCGGATCTCCCGCGCGCGGCTGACGCCACGCTCGGCGGTGGCCCGGCTGATCCGGGGATCGGTGTACGGCTGCCCGGCTGCCTTCATGCACCTTGCCCAGTCTTCACGGGCGTCGAGGTAGCGCTGATCCTGCTGGACCGCCGCCATCCGCTCACCGGTCAGGACGGTGGTGGTCCGTGTGGCGCGGAACCAGGCAGGCAGGTCGCCGTACAGGCGGCGTTCGGCCTCCGCCGTGCAGCCCGTGTCGCTGTGGGTGACCCGGACGCCGTTGGGCAGGTCGGCGGTGAGCCCGTCGGGGCGCGGGCCGTTCAGCGCGGCGACGACGGCGGTGCGGCGGTCGGGTGGCAACGACAGCAGGTAGTGCTTGTTGGGGTCGATCGCGGCGGCCCGCCGCAGAGCGGCGCGCTGTTCGGCTCCGTAGCCGTGGGTCCTGGCCCAGCCGATGTCGTCGAGCACGTAGGGGAAGTCGCGGCGCGCTGTGGCCGGTGCGACCACCCAGAAGCGGAAGCCGTGCCGGCGCATGCAGTCGCGTTCCAGCAACTGCTCGGCGACGTCGAGGACTTGCCGCGAGGTGCCGGTCCGCGCGACCGCCCTGACGTCCGCCTCCGTGTCGGCCCGGGTGTCCGCTCGGGCGCCCGCCCGGCTGTCCGCCTTCGTGTCCGTCCGGGTGTCCGCCTGGGCGCCCGCCCGGATGTCCGACGCCGGCCGACGGGCCGGGGCGTCGTCGCTGTGTCCCGTGCATCCCAGCAGCAGTGACATGGCCGCTGCCGCGCCCGCCACCCCCGCTGCCGTCCGTGCCGCCTGCCCCATGCCCCGACTCCCTCCACACCGTCCCGCCGTCCGGTCCGGAAGGTGTCTAACCCGCCCGCGTTGTTCGGTGTCAGCGGGCGGCAGCCTGACAAACAACGCCCGGACAACGGCTTCCCCGTCGCCGGTGTGCCCCGCGGGCCGAGCCGCGGGGCCGCCCGGCGCGGCGACCGGATCGCCGCCTGCCTGGACGACCTGGAGCGGGGTCGCGCCCGGCTGTCAGCGCATCCGGGTGAAGGTGGCGAAGAGGTCACCCGTGTACCAGGCCGAACCGTCGTCACCGGTGACGATCCGCTCCGCATCCCGGCCTTGCCCTGGCCGTTTGGGGTTGACGTCCCACTCCCGGTAGCCGATCGGGTTGCCGGCGGCGTCATCGCGGGGCAGCGTGCCCTCCCGGTTCGCCCAGACCGCGCCGCCGCGGGTGCCCGAGCCGTCGTTCGGCGGCCACTGACCGGCGTCGATCTTGCTCAGCGTGTCCCAGGCGCTCTGCGGCACCACGGCGGAGCTGACGGCACCAGCGGGAGCGACCGGCGCGGCGCCGAGGTGGCCGATCGCCGACGCGGTCGGCGCGAACAGGACCGCGGCGGCGACGGAAGCCGAGGCCACAGCCATCATCTTCTTGATCATGACCGGCTCAACGAACCAGCTCCGACCCGGACACGGGCGCGCTTTGCGGGCCCGGGTGAACCACCTGCCTGCTGTACGCACCGGCATCGGATCACCTCGGCCGACCCGGCCCGCATCCGCGTCGCTTCGGCATCGGCGGCTCCGGGGATCTGTCGGGAAGGACATGCCTACCCGGCGACCGGTCAGGGCGACCGCGACACGGGGGCGGAGCAGACCGCTCCGGCCGGACGAGTCAGCGCCTTCCCGGCTCGGCGGGCGGGACGATGTCGCGCTTGAGGATCTTTCCGGTGGGCCCCTTCGGCAGCGCGTCCACGATCCAGACTCTGCGCGGGTACTTGTAGGCGGCGACCTGACGCTTGACGTACTCACGCAGCTCGTCGGCCGTCGCCCGGGCGCCCGGCCTGAGAACGACCGCCGCTCCGACCTCCTCACCGAGATCGGAACCGGGGAGGCCGATCACCGCGGCGTCGGCGACCGCCGGATGCGCATAGAGCACGTCCTCGACTTCACGCGGATACACGTTGTAGCCGCCCCGGATGATCACATCCTTCTTCCGGCCGACGATCCAGAAGTAGCCGTCCTCGTCGACCCGGCCGAGGTCGCCGGTGTGGAACCAACCGTCCCGGAACACGGCGGCGGTCTCCTCGGGGCGTTGCCAGTACCGTTTCATCACGTTGTGCCCGCGGACGGCGATCTCGCCGGTTTCCCCGCGCGGTACCTCCCTGCCGTCGTCGACCACCCGCATCGCGACGCCCGGGACCGGCGTGCCGATCGAGCCGGGCCTGGGACCGGCCTGCAGGGTGTTGAACGACGCGACAGGCGAGGTCTCCGACAGTCCGTACCCTTCGAGCACCACGCAGTCGTATGCCGCCTGGAAGGCGTGCAACACGTGGACCGGCATCGCGGCGCCACCGGAGAGGGACACGCGCAGCCGGGAGTCGGAGCGGGCGCCCGGGCCGGGTTGCCGCAGCATCCTGCTGAACACCGTCGGCACCCCGGCGAAGACGGTCACCCCGTGCTCGCCGATGACGCCTCGCGCCCGTGCGGCGTCGAAGCGGGGCAGAAGGGTGAGGCAGGCGCCGGAGCGGACGGCGGCGTTGAGAGTGCAGGTCTGCCCGAACGCGTGGAACAGCGGCAGCCCACCGAAGATCACATCGTCAGGGGTGAGCCGGAGCAACTCGGTGGCCACGACGCCGCAGTTGCGGATGAGGTTGGCGTGGGTCAGTTCGGCGCCCTTCGGCTCACCGGTCGTTCCCGAGGTGTAGAGGATCACCGCGGTGTCGTCCTCATGCCGGGCGGTCGGTTCCGCGAGGGAGGGAGCGGACGCCGGCAGTTCGTCGAAGGTCTCGGGACCGACGACGATCGTCTCGGCCCCGGCTCGCCCCGCACCGGTCCGCGCCTCGTCGGCGCAGCCGTGCCAGCACAACAGGAGCCGGGCGCCCGAGTCGCCGAGGTAGTAGGCGATCTCGCCGGACTTGAGCAGGGGGTTCATGGGAACGACGATCCCGCCGGCCCTGAGTACGCCGAAGTAGGCGAGGGCGAACTCCGGTACGTTCGGCAGCATGATGGCCACCCGCACGCCGGGTCCCACGCCATGGTCTCGGAGCAGTCCGGCTGTGCGGGCACTCCTCTGATCGAGCGTGCGATAGGAAACGGTGACGTCCCCGAGACGGAGCGCGGTGCGCCCCGGATGAGCCCGCGCGCTTCTCACCACGAGGAATGCGAGGTTCATGTCAGCTCCTGTCCTTCGTGCTCCATCCGATCGCACTCCGGCCCCGCGGACCGCGCCGCCGTCGTCCGGTGCCGGCCCCCGCCCTGCGAGTCAGCTGAACGACGAGGAGGATGCGGTCCCTCCCGCCGAGAGGCCACCGGCACGGCGCTGATCGCCGACGAGTCGGCCGCGGTCGGTGTTCCGCCAGACGGGCCCACCCGTGAAACTCCCGAGGTGAAGGATTGGGTGAAGGAATTCCCCCGGTAACCAGAGAATAGGTACGAACCGCACGACGACCACTGGATGCGCGGTACGACCTTCGGGTGGGAATTGGTGCCGACGGCACAATCCGTCGGCGGCACGGGCGCAGGACCGCTGGAGAGTACGGCGTCGAGGCCAGCAGCGGAGAGGTCGCGGACCGCCCTGTAGGGTTGACTCATGGCTGCGGAGCACCCTGAGGCCGCAAAACAACTGTCCGTGGTCGCGGAGAACCTGGGGTCACACCTTCCGGAGGTCAGCCGCGACATAGGCGACCATGTGATCGCCGAGATACCCGAGCTGAGGGGCGACGCAACCGTCGTCAGAATTCTGCGGGCGAGCATCGCGGAAAATGTCTCCACGTTGCTGCACATCTTCGAGAACGACATACCCGTCGAAAAGACAGAGGCTCCGGTAGCCGCTCTTGAATACGCCCGGAGGCTGGCTCAGCGAGGTATCTCTCTCAGCGCGATGGTCAGGGCCTACCGGATCGGGCACTGGCGTTTTCTGCAGTGGTGCCTGGACGAACTCAGCCGTCAGAACGCCGAGGAGGAACTGGCGACCGCGACCAACCGGCGCATGCTGCACGTGAGCTTCGGCTACATCGACCGCGTGACCGAACATGTCATCGAGGTCTACCAGCAGGAACGCGATCACTGGCTGCTCAGTCAGACCGCCGCGCGAGCCGCGCGCGTGCGGGACATCCTCACCGAGAAGAACGTCGACCCCGACCGGGCTGAGCCCGCCCTCGGCCACCGTCTCCGCCAGAACCACCTCGGACTGGTCGTCTGGTCGCCCGCACTGAAGAGTGAGGGCGAGGGACTCGCCCTGCTCGACCGGATCACCAATGAGATCGCCCGACGGCTCGACTGCCCCGCCAGGCCGCTGTTCGTCCCCCGGGATGCGCTCCTCTCCTGGGCTTGGCTACCGCTCGGCTCGCACAGCGACGTCTCCTGGCAACAGCTGGCGGACGCCGTCGAGCGCAGCGATCCTTCCGTGCACGTGTGCGCTGGATGCGTGGGCTACGGCATCGAGGGATTCCGCTCCACGCACCGACAGGCGGTGCGCACCCAGGAACTGGCGTCAGCGGCCGACCCGGCCCCCCAGTTCACCGGCTTCGCCACGGTCGCTCCGATCGCCTTGATGTCCACGAACATCGACGACCTGCGCGCCTGGGTATGGGGCATCCTCGGCCCGTTGGCCGTCGACGACGAGAACTCGGCGCGGCTCCGTGAGACGGCACAGATCTTCCTGGACACGAACTGCAGTTACACCGCTACCGCCAGCACTCAGATCCTGCACAAGAACACCGTCCAGTACCGCATCCGCAAGGCCGAGGAAATCATGGGACACCCTGTTCAGAAGGGGCACACCGATCTGGAAGTGGCGCTGCGCGCCGTTCAGTACCTCGGCTCGACGCTCCTTCGCACCCGCTCCGCCTGACATACCCGGGGCCGCGCCCTACAGCATGGCTGTCTGGGGCTGTGTGGCGACCACGATGACGGTGGTGGTGCCGGCGGTCAGACCCGCCTTGAACTCGCGCTCCAGATCCTCGGTCGTCTCCACGTCCACGGCACGGCATCCGAAACCGCGGGCCACGGAGGCGATGTCCAGGCCGGGCAGGTCCAGCCCCGGGACGCCCGGAGTCTCCTCCAGTACGGCGAACGACTTGAGGATGGAGTACTCCCGGTTCCGCATGACCACGTACACGATCGGGAGACTGTGCTGCGCCGCCGTCCAGACGGCCTGCACGGAGTACTGGAAGGAACCGTCGCCGATCAGACCGACCACCGGTCGTTCGACACCCCTGGCCCGGTCGCCCAGCGCGACTCCCACCGCCGCAGGGGTGCCCCAGCCGATGCCTCCGCTGGCCGTCGCGAAGAACGAGCCGGTCCTGACCGTGGGAAGCCATTCCACCTGCTGCGCCATCGTGGAGGTCGACTCGTTGACGACGACCGCGTCGGGCGGCCGGACCCTGCTCAGGGCGGCGTAGACCTCCGGCGGGGTGAGCGGGCTGTTCGGCACCTGGGGCAGCACACCGGGCCGCGCCATCGGCTCGGGCACGGTGCGTGCGGATCCCTCCGTGACCATGTCCAGGAGCAGCTCGACAGCCGTCCTGGGATCGCCGATGAGGCTGTCGCCCACGCGGGCCGCCGCGGCGACATCGGGGTCCGCGGTGATCTGCAGCAGCTCGGTGCCCGCGGGCAGGTAGTCGCCGGGCACGTAGGGGTAGTACCGGAAGACCTCCGCGCCGATCACCACCACCAGGTCGTGCCCGGTCAGCCGCTCGCTGACGGTCTTCACCGACATGCCCAGCGGGCCGCCGAAGAGAGGGTGGTCCTCCGGAAAGGAAGCACGGTCCAGCAGCGGGGCGCCGTAGACGGCCGCGCGCAGCTTCTCCGCCAGGGCGACGGCCCCGTCCCAGCCGCCACCGCGGTCGACCTCCGGTCCGAAGACCAGCGCGGGCCGCCGACTCGCGGAGATACGGCCGGCGAAGCCGCGCAGCCGCTCCGTGTCGGGGGCGACACGGTCGCTCACCGTCCGCACCCGGGTGAAGCCGGACAGGGGCCGCTTCCAGTCGTCCATGGGAATCGACAGGTAGACCGGACCCGCCGGCGGCTGCAACGCCTTGGCGTAGGCCCGCATGAAAGCCTCGGGGACGTCTTCGGCGCGGGCCGGCTCGTAGGCCCACTTCACCCACGGCTTCGGCAGCGTGGTGGCCTCGCGGTTGCCGAGATACGGCTCTCCGATGACCAGTTCCCGGTGCTGCTGACCCGTGGTGACGATCAGGGGCGTGTTTCCGTGGTAGGCCGCTACCAGGTTGCCCACGGCGTTGCCCAGCCCGGCTGAGGAGTGCACGTTGACCAGCGCGGGGTGGCGGGTCACCTGAGCGTAGGCGTCCGCCATCGCGACGACGGACGCCTCCTGCAGGGCCAGGACGTAGGTGAAATCGTCGGGGAAGTCCTGCAGGAACGTCTGCTCGGTGGATCCGGGATTACCGAAAACGGTGGTGAGTCCGAGGGTCCGCAGCAGATCGTAGGTCACGCTTCGGACAGTGGATTGTCCAGTCATCGTCGGACGCCCTTTCTTGCGATGAGGAAACGGCTGTTCTTGCGATACGGGGAATGGCTGTGCGTGTGGGGTGAGACCTCGGCGAGGTCCGTGCACACGCCTGTCGGCCGGCCCCGGTGTCAGCGGCCCTGCCAGTGCGGCGGGCGCCTTTCGATGAAGGCACGGGCGCCCTCCCGTGCGTCGTGGGAGGCCAGCACCGGTGCGACGATCCGGTCCTGCTCGACGAAGGCGTCCTGGTCGCTGAAGGCTCGCCGCTCGTTGACGACGCGTTTGACCGCCGCCACGGCCAGGGGCGCGTTGTGCGCGATACCGGTGGCAAGTTCAAGGGCCCGCTGCACAGCGTGTCCCGGTTCCGTGAGGTGATTGACCAGGCCGAACCGCTCGGCGCGCTCGGCGGGCAGAGGATCACCGGTGAGCAGCAGCTCCAGGGCGATGTTGCGCGGGATCCGCTCGGGCAGGCGCACCATGCCTCCCTCGGGCGGCACGATGCCGTAGTGGACCTCGGTCTGGCCGAAGGTGGCGTCCCGCGCGGCCACGATCATGTCGCAGGCGAGCGCCATCTCGGTTCCGCCACCCAGCGCATAGCCCTCGACGGCGGCGATGAGAGGGGTCCTCGTCCCGCCGCGGGTGATGCCGGCGAAGCCCCGTCCTTCGATGATGGGAGTGTCTCCGGCCGCGAAGGCCTTGAGGTCCATGCCGGCGCTGAAGACGCCGCCCGCCCCGCAGATGATGCCGACCATGAGGTCGTCTCGGGACTCCAGACGGTCCACGGCGGCCGCCAAGGCCCTGGCGGTGGCACCGTCGACGGCGTTGCGGGCCTCCGGCCGGTCGATCGTGATCACGAGGATGCCGTCGTTCTCCTCGGTCCGTACGGTCGGCGTGTCCGTGGCTGCGGTCATGATGGTGCTCCGTTCTTCGCTCGCACTGCCGCGAGGCGGCTTCAGGCGACGGCTCCGGCCTTGCGCAGCTCCTTGATCCCGGCGGCGTCGAAGCCGAGGTCGTGGAGCACGGACTCGGTGTGTTCGCCCAGGTCAGGAGCCGGGCCGGGACGGACCTTCCGTTCCTGGTCCAGCCGGACGGGACTGTCGACGGTCAGGTGCGGCTCCTCGCTGCCGTCGTCGATCGGCACGAACACCTGGTTGGCGAGGAGCTGAGGGTCCCGGGCGCACTCCTCGAGTGTCTGGACGACCCCGTACGTGAGCCCCGCGGTGTCGAGTACCTCGCGCCACTCGGCCAGGGAGCGGGCCGCGAACGTCTTGTCCAGCAGGGCGACGATTTCGGCGGCGTGGGCTCGGCGGCTCGGCGGGTCGGCGTAGCGCGGGTTCTCCACCGCCTCGGGGTGCCCGATGGCCTCGAGGAAGAGGGGGAGCTGCTTGTCCTCGTTGACGAAGACGAGGACGATCCAGCGGTCGTCCGCCGTGCGGTACACGTTCCCGAGCGCATTGGGCGGGTCGGACCGGTCCACGGGCCGAGGGGGCTTCGCGCCGACCAGCACGGCTTGCAGCCACATGCTCGCCGCCCAGGCGCCTTCGGCGAGCAGCGAGGCCGTGACGCGTGCGCCCTGGCCGGTCCTCTCCCGCCGGTACAACGCGGTCATGATGCCGGCGAACAACGTGATGGCCGTCGAGTGATCACCCGATCCGAACGCGTTCATGGCCGGCGGTACGTCCCTCTGGCGTGTGAGGTCCATCAGTCCGCTGCGCGCCCAGTACGCCGTGACGTCGAAACCGGGCAGATACGCATCCGGACCGGCCTCGCCGAAGCCGGTGACATCCGCGTAGACCAGCCGCGGATTGAGGGGGACCAGAGCGTCGTATTCCAGGCCCAGCTTCTCGCGGGTCCGCGGCGGGAAGTTGGTCACCAGCACGTCGGCCCACCGCACCAGACCTTCGAGCACGGGGCGGGCGCCGGGCGACTTGAGGTCGAGCGCGATGCTGCGCTTGTTGCGGTTGTCCAGTTGCCAGGGGTAGTTGATCCCATCGGCATGGGGGTTGGGCGGGATGCGGCTGAGCGAACGGTACGCGTCGCCGACGTGCGGCGGTTCCACCTTCACGACGTCGGCGCCGAAGTCACCGAGTACGGTGGCCGCGGCGGGCCCGGCGATGAAACTCGCCAGGTCGACGACGTGCAGTCCCTCCAGGAGGGGAGTGTTGCTCATGACTGCTCCTTGTCTTCTGTGGAGCCGCGCGCGGTGCCTGGACGGCCCCGCCGTCTCGCGGTGCCCCGGTACACGCCCGGATCAGTGGCCGGGCGCCACAGGCACGAAGGCGTTGTGGCCGGTGATGTCACGGCCGACGATCAGCGCCTGCACGGTGTCGGTGCCCTCGTAGGTGTCGATGGCCTCGATGTCGCAGAGGTGCCGGGCGACGTGGTAGTCGAGCAGGATCCCGTTGCCGCCGAGCATGTCCCGGGCGTCGGCGAGGATGGCCCGGGCCCGTTCGGTGTGGTGCATCTTGGCCAGCGCGACCCGGGGCATCGAGTACTCGCCCTGGTCCAGGAGTTGGCTGAGCCGGAACTGCATGCACAGCATGTCGGTGATGTCCGCCAGCATGCGGGAGAGCCGGTACTGGACGAGCTGGAAGGCGGCCAACGGCATCCCGAACTGCTTGCGCTGCCTGGCATAGGCCAGAGCCGTCTCGTAGCCCGCGACGGCGGCGCCGATCGACTCCCAGGCGACGCAGAAGCGCGAGGCCAGCAGGACTTTCTCGGTGTCGCGGAAGGTGTTCACGTGCGCCAGCCGCTGCTCGGCGGGTACCCGGACGTCGGTGAGGGAGATCTGCGCGTTCTGGACGCAGCGCAGAGCGGTCTTGCCCGTGATGACCCGGGCGTCGAACCCGGGCGTGCCCTTCTCGACCACGTAACCGCCCACGTGTCCGTCGTCGCCGCGAGCCCAGATGATCACGTAGTCGGCGAAGGTCGCGTTGCCGATCCACCTCTTGTGACCGTTGAGGACGTAGCAATCACCGTCCCGGCGTGCTGTCGCCTCCAGGTTCACCACGTCCGTGCCGTGCGCCGGCTCGGTGAGCCCGAAGGCTCCGATCTTCTCCAGACGTGCCATGGGCGGCAGAAAGCGCTGCTTCTGCTCCTCGGAGCCCAGGAGCCCTACCGACATCATGGCCAGGGCCGAGTGGACCCCCATGAACGTCGAAATACTCAGATCCCCCCGGGCCAGTTCGAGGATCACCAAGCCGGCCGTCAGATTGCTCATCCCCGGGGAGCCATGACCGGAGATCTGAAAGCCTGCGATGTCCAGCTGCGCCAGCTTGGGCACCAGCTCGAAGGGGAATTCCCCCCGCTCCCAGTACGGGTTGATGATCGGGGTGACTTCGGCGTCCATGAACGCGCGGACCTTCTTCCGTAGGGCCCGCTGCTCGTCGGTGAGCAGGTTGTCCAGCAGGTAGTAGTCCGTCTGTTCGGGGCCGCCCAGTACCGGCGGCTCCACTCCGGACGGTTCTCCGTCGCCGTCCGGGAGAGCGTTGTTCAGCACGGTCTGGGCCGGGTCGGCTGCCGTGCCCTGTGTCGCCTTCATCTTCCGCTCCGTCCGCTCGGAACCCGCTTGCGCCGGGGAGAACGACGCTAGGAGCGAGCAGCGGTGCGGTCATTGGGCGCGGAACACCAGATCCGGTCCTCTTTTGGTGTCCTTGAGCCAATCCGCCCGGGAGCGCCTGCGTGTCAGCCTGACAGCACGGCCACGGGTGCGCCGCCGCGCCACCTCTGCTGCCGTGCTGACCCGACGACCAGAGGAATCGGCCATGAACACACCCAACGCCTGGGTCGGAATGCTTCCGCCAGCCTTCGATCCGGACTACATCGAGCACGCGGTGGTGCCCTACCTCAAGAGCAGCGAGTACGTGGGGGAACGGCCCGCACTTCCCATGATCGACCTCGCCCTGAGCAAGGAGAACGCGGCCCCGCCGCACTTTTGGGGCATGCTCTACGAGGGGTGGGCGCCCGATCCGGAGAAGGGCACCACGGTCTTCATCACGGGCTACGGCCAGCGGGGACCGGACAACGAGCGAAAGAAGATCTACGCCTCGGCCACCACACCGGATCTCTGCGCGGCCAAGTACGTCCCCAAGATCCGCGGTTTCCTCGCCCGGCTGTTCGCCGACACCAACGCCGGCAAGCCGCTGATGCACGAGTACTACCGAAACTACTTCGACCTCTACTGGGACCTCCACCTCGGCGTCACCGGCGACGCCATCCCCTCCGAGGTGCGCGCGATCGGCGCCGGCTTCACCGCCGTCCTCGGCCACTGGTATCCCACGGAGAGCATCGTGCGGGAGAACATCATGCGCGTACGCGAACTGCGTCCGCGGCTCACGCAGTGGATCGACCAACGGGTGCAGGCAGTGATCGACGGCGACGTCGACGATCCCGAGGGGACCTTCGTCCACTACTGGCTCAAGAACGGCCGGGGGAGTGAGCACTTCCGCCGCGAGGACATCGTCTTCGAGTGCTTCCACAACTTCCTGGCGTTCAGCCAGTGGGGCAACATGATCTACCGCACCATGGCGTTGCTGAACGAGCGCCACGGTGACAGCGCCGTACGCAACTGGTTCCGGCGGACCATGACGAGCGGCCCGGACACGGACGACGGTGGCACGTTCACCCGACTCGACCGCTACGTGATGGAGCTCTTTCGCACGGTTTCCCCGAACGGCGGCAGCCTTTCGACCGTGAGCACCGAACGGGGTGCCGATCCCCGTCTGGGCAACGTGCTCACCTCGCACTCCTCGGCGAGCAGGGATCCACGGCAGTGGAGCAACCCGGACGAGTTCGATCCGGACAGGTACCGGGACGCGCCGACGACTGCCGACGATCCGGAGACGAGACGCCGCCAGGCAGGACTGGCGCGCTGCCCCTTCCCACCGCGACCGTTCTCCGTCAAGGACGGCCGCCGGGCGGAGATGACCAACAGCGCTTTCGGCGCCGTGTACGGAGTGGTCGACGGCACCGCGTACCCGATCTGCGACACGGCCGGCTATGCGCCGTTCGGATTCGGCTACCGGCGGTGCGGCGGCGAGCAACTCACCACGGAGTTCATCAAGGAGTTCCTGCGAACGGTGTGGAGCCGCGGGATCGAATTCACCACGCTCCGCCTTGAGCATCACGAGCACATACCCGTTTCGCCCCGGACGGTCATCGACGACGACATCGGCTTCCTGCGCAGGCCGTGAACTGTTCTCCATGGTCTGACAGCCGGCGCACTGGGGAGAACCCGACCATGGGGCCTATGGCTGGCCGGATGGTTCGCCAGACGTGTCGATCTTTAGCGTTGCCTCATGTCGATCACGCTGAGTCGGAACAACCGTCGGACAGTGACCGTGCTAGCTGTCGCCCTTCTGGCGTTGTTCGTTCCGGCAGAATCCAGGGCGGCGGCTCCCGACCGCCTGTCCCAACTGCAGCGTGATGTCGACGTCCTGCGGGACGACGGCATCACAGGCGTGACGGCGAGGCTGGAGACGCCCGACGGGGTGCGGACCGTCCGTAGCGGGGTCGGTGATCTCACCACCGGGCAGCCTGTGGCCGCGGACGGCTACCTGAGGATCGGCAGCACCACGAAGACGTTCGTCGCGGCCGTACTGCTCCAACTCGCCGGCGAAGGCAAGCTGTCGCTGGACGACACGGTGGACACGTGGCTGCCCGGCCTGGTCCGCGGCCACGGCAATGACGGGCACCGGGTCACTCTGCGCCGGCTTCTCCAGCACACCAGCGGGCTGCCCGACTACATCGGCGACGTCGTTCCTGACCTCAGCGCGGCCGGGTATCGCGCGAACCGCTGGACCACCTACACGTCCCGACAGCGTGTGGCCCTCGCGATGAAGCACCAGCCGTCCTTCGCGCCCGGTGCCGGCTGGGAGTACTCCAACACCAACTACGTTGTCCTCGGCATGGTCGTCGAAGCGGTCACGGGACATTCGTGGGAGTACGAGGTCCGGGCCAGGATTCTTCGTCCGCTGCGGCTCACCCGCACCCGTACGCCCGGGGACTGGCCGTTCCTGCCCGGCCCTCATGCCCGGGACTACCAGCAGTTCGAGCCGGGTGGTGCCATGACCGACACCACGGTCGCCTACCTCCCCTTCGACGCCGACGCCGACGGGTCGATGATCAGTACGGCTGGGGACGTCAACCGGTTCTTCACAGCACTGATGCAAGGCAGGCTTCTGGCCCCCGCGCAGCTGGCTGAGATGCGGCGCACCGTCGAAGTCCCCGCAGACCGCGGCTTCCCCTCGGGCACGCGCGACGGGCTCGGCCTGTTCTGGACACCGCTGTCCTGCGGCGGCGGGTACTGGGGGCACAGCGGCGACGGATTCGGATACCTGGTGTGGCCTGCCACGACTTCCGACGGCCGGACCACCGTCACGGTCTCCCTGCACAGCCGACCGGGCGACGAAAGCACCGGAGCCCGGCAGATCCACGACGTCACGGCTCTCGTCGACCACGCCCTGTGCTCCGCCCGTCGGTCTCCGACGTCTACATGAGCAGCACTTTCCCACCACACCGAACGAGGCCGCTGCGACGATCCCTCACGCCGTGTTCGCCTTGGTCGGCCCGTGCGCCTGAACCCAACCGGCTCTGCCCCGGGCGCCCGTCCGGCTCGAAGAACCGGCGCCCCGCCACCCACTACGACGTGGGCAAAACGATTAAGCGGCGCCCTTGTTGTCGTCGATCTGGAAGGTGATGACGTCGACTTCGTCGGTTCCCGACAGATCTGGGTAGTGGCCCTTGAGGGCTTCCCGGAGTTCGGCTGCGGTCGTCAGTCCCTCAGCTTTGGCGTCCTGGTCGGTGAGTTCGCTGACCAGGCAGTGCCTGACGCCGGTCACCTCTGCCGCCAGGACGACTTCAGGGTCGCTCTCGAACACCAGCCGTGCCGGGCCGAGCTGTGCCGGGTCACGGAAGCGGGTGGTCCTGGTCTTGGCGCCGGAGCGGACGACTTCGAGGTAGCGAGGGTGGAACCGAACGATCGGGGGACCGGCCGTGTCGGGGTCTCGGTAGAGCGAGAGGTCGAGACCGTTCATACCCGACTCCGGGGCCCATCGCTGAGCCAGCGGCATCAGGTCGGCTGCGAGCACGGACCTGAGCCCTGCGGGGGTGGGCACGATGACGCGCATAGCGGGGTAGTAGTCCACGAAGACCTGCCGATCGCGCCCGCACGGTCCGATGACCCCGCGCCCGTGGTTTCCCACGGCGACGATGCAGCGCATCTGGCGGGCACCCTGGGCCCGCGCAGCTCCCAGAGCCACGAGTTCGGCGCAGGGCCCGCCGGTGAAGTGGTAGAGGTTCACGCCGGCGAACATCCGGTAATCGGCGGCCATGACCGCGGCGCCCACCGTGTGGATCCCGTCCTCATCGGGCCCGGCGTCGGTATGCGCGTCTATGGTGCGGCGTGCCAGCTCCACGAGCTCACACTCGTCATCATCGAGAGCTCGTGCAGATGACGGGACGTACACCTTTTTGACCTTCCCTTCCTTCAGCAGTCGCCCAAGATCATTCCACGCCACGCAGGCGGGCTCCACAGGTTTGCCCGCCGCCTGGCCCGGCAGCGCCGCCGCACCGAGGCGGCCCCGGCCGTTCTCGCAGCCGCCGCCCGCCGGGTGGTGCCCAACGGCCATCACGTCCCCGCACGCTGACGGGAGATCACGGGATCTCACCTTGTGCCCCCGGTCCGTGCAGGTGCCAGGTCCGAGGATGGCATCCTCGGCGAAGGTACGGAATCGCGGGCTGCGTGCGGCCCCGGGGTCGTGCCATCCGGCGCCGACCGAGGCAGGGGCTGTTCGGACCAGATCACCTTGCCGGTCTGCGTGTGCCGCGCCCCCCAACGCTCAGCGAGCCGGGCGACGAGGAACAGGCCGCGGCCGCTCTCGTCTTTGGTGGATGCCTGATGCAGGTGGGGAATCGCGGTGCTGCAGTCGAACACTTCGCAGGTGAGGGCGTGATCGCGGAGCAGCCGGAGGTGGATCGGCCCGGTGGTGTAGCGCATGGCGTTGCTCACAAGCTCGCTGAGGATCAGCTCGGTCGTGAAGACAAGGTCGCTCAGACCCCATTGCGCAAGCTGCCGCGTCACGGCAGCGCGCAGGTCCGCCACCGCCGCCGGCTCGGAAGGTACATCCCAGTCGGCGATCTGGTCGGCTCGCATGCCGTGGGTGCGGGCGACCAGCAGAGCGACGGCGCCACCGGGGCGCGCCGGGCGCAGTGCGTCGAACACGGCCGCGCAGACCTCCTCCGGATCGCCGACGCCGTTGCGGGTGCCGGCCCGGCGCAGAACCTCCCTGAGCAGTGCGCACCCGGCATCGTCGCCGCCCCGGCCCCGGCCCCGGCATCGGGCCAGGCCGTGGCCGCAGAGCAGGAGCTGGCTCCCCTCGGGCACCTCCCACTCCGTGGTGGTGAACGACCCATGGTCCAGGCCCAGGGGCGGCCCGGCGGCGACCTCGGGGAAGTACACCCGGCCATCGGGACTGACCACGGCGGGCGGCTGATGGCCGGCCCGGGACACCGCGCAGCGCCGGGAGACCTGGTCGTAGATCGCGTACAGACAGGTCGCTCCCCTGACGGAGCCGTGCCAGTCGTCAGAGCTGCGGTCCCAGCGTGCCACGAGATGATCGAGGCGGCCCAGAAGTTCGTCGGGCGCCAAGCCGGTCGAGGCGAGGTCGCGGACTGCACCGCGCAGCCGGCCGGTCCAGGCGTGGGCGCGGCGGCCGCGGCCCACGACGCTGCCCACAGCCATGGCCACGCGATTCTCGGGCAGCGCGACGCACTCCACCCAGTCGCCCGAGGTCTGCGGCCGTGCAGGACGACAGCGGACGGCCACGTCGACAGCGTGCTGGGCGATCGGGCTCCGGGAGAGCTGCGAGGTCTCGAAGGGTGACGGTCGTGGTGCGTCCGCGGACGTTGTCGTCTCCATGTCCCGCTCCTCGTGACGTCGTGGGAAGCGTTCGCATTCCCGAACCCGACGCTAGAGCCGCGGTGCACGTCAGCCACTGGGCGCAGGACACCACCTCTCACCGGAAGTTGGTATCAGCGGGCCAACGGGCCTTCTCATCGTCGTCCCGGCCCTGGACGGCTCGCAGCACAGCGGGCGTTCCCGGCCGGGAACGCCCGCTGTGCTGCGAGCCGGCGTCCCCGGTGGGGAACGCCGGATCCGTCTCTAGTAGCCTCCTCCACCCCAGCCGTCGCCGTCGCCGTTGTCGCCGTAGCCGCCTCCGCCGTAGCCCCCGCCGCCTCCGCCGTAGCCACCGCCGTCTCCGCCGTGGCCCCCGCCGCCATGAGCCGAATAGCCGACCGGGTGGCTCTGCTCCGCTGCCGCCGCCGCACCGACCCCCATACCGGTGCAAGCGAGGACGACGACTGCGGCAGAGGCGACGGAAGCCAGGCGGCCCATACGAGATACATGTCCCCTCATGGTGTTCTCCCTTGCGATCCGAACTGAATGACGAGTTGTTCCGTGCTGTCCACCACGCTACGGACGAGCACAGGTCATTCCCTCGGACGCAGAACACGAGAAAGTCAGCACCGTTCGTACCGGAGACCCAACACGGGCAACGGGTGACAGCAGTCAGTGCCATGCGGCCGGCGGCTGGAGCCAGGCGCCGACGTTGGTCGAGTTCTGCTCGCTGGCCGGCGTCCCGCCACACCGACGGCGGCGCCACCGAGGCCAGATGCCGCCTGCTCCGGTCGCGGTGCCCGGATGCATCCTTCTTCGGCCGCACCCACGGCGCACAGGGCAGGACGACCTTCGGGCTACCTTCCCGACATCACCTGCCGGGATACCAGCGAGCCAGCTGGTCCTTGATCCACGGGTCGAAGACCGCCTGGCGGTGGGCGGCGGAGGGGTAGAAGGTGGCCAGCTGGTCGGCGATCCACGGATCCGTGGGCTGCCGGGCAGTGTCCCGGCCCTCCGCGCCGGCCGTGGCGCCGGGGGCCCGGTGGTGGTCCGCCGCAGGAGTAGCCGCCATCGCCGAGCTGCCGCCGGCCACCAGGGCGCCGCCGGCGATCGCGGCGCACACGCCTGCGCTCACGATGCGTCGCGTCAACATCATGCTCGATTCCTCCTTGATCCGGGCCGCCTCGCGGGATCACCGTGCGAGACGGGCCGTACAGCTATTCGGAACCGTATGTTCCGGTTGGTGCTCCTACCCTTCCGTATGTCTCACACACCCCTCCCGTCGCTCGTTTCGGCGTGCGTGTCGTCGGAAGGGCGACGGGCTGTTTCACGGTTGCCGGACAGTCGGTGCGCCGTTTTTCTTTTGTGTGCATGACCTGTGTGAGCCGGGGTAGGCGCGCGATCGTCGGCTCGTACAGGCAGGCCGACGGTGTGCAGCGACAGGGGAGGGAAGCATCATGGCGACAGTGACTGCGGCGAAGACGGACCTGGACGTGGCTGGTCTGCCGGAGGTGGCCGACCCCTCGCAGGTGGCTCCGAAGGACGCCCGGCAGCTGACGCGTCTCTTCTTCGACCAGCTCTCGCGGCTGGAGGAGGGCACGGCCGAGTACAGCTACGCCCGGAACACGCTGATCGAGATGAACATGTCCCTGGTCCGCTTCGCGGCCGGCCGGTTCCGCAGCCGCGGACCGGAGGAGATGGAGGACATCGTCCAGGTCGGCATGATCGGCCTGATCAAGGCCATCGACCGGTTCGAGCTGACCCGTGAGGTGGAGTTCACCTCGTTCGCCATCCCCTACATCGTCGGCGAGATCAAGCGGTTCTTCCG
>NZ_WWJT01000583.1 GCF_009865385.1 Streptomyces sp. SID486
CCTGACAAGCTGCCCCCCGGCTGGCCGCCTGACAAGCTGCCCCCCGGCTGGCCGCCTGACGAGGTGCCCCCCCCTGCCTCGCCGCCTGACGAGGTCCCCACCACCTCACCGCCTCACGAGCTGTCCCCTCGGGCCGCCGCCTGGAAAGCCGGCTCCCCCGGCTGCCGCCTCAGGAGCCGCTCCCCCCGGGTCCTTGAGGCCCTCAGCGGTCGAAGTCCAGCTCCACGGTCTCCGTCAGCGGATGCGACTGGCAGGCCAGGACGTATCCGGCCTCCGTCTCCTCCGTCTCCAGGGCGAAGTTGCGGTCCATGCGCACCTCGCCCTCGACCAGGAAGGCCCGGCACGTGCCGCAGACCCCGCCCTTGCAGGCGTAGGGCGCGTCGGGGCGGTTGCGCAGGACCGTCTCCAGCAGTGACTCGCCGTCCCGCACCGGCCAGGTGCCGCCGCGGCCGTCGAGCCGGGCGGTGACCGTGCTGTGCGTGACCGCCACGGTCGCCGCCGCCGGTGCCGGTCCCGCGTCCACGTGGAAGATCTCCTCGTGGATCCGGTCCCGCGCCACACCCAGGTCGCGCAGCGCCCGCTCCGCCCCCTGCACCAGCCCGTACGGCCCGCACAGGAACCAGCCGGCCACCTGCTCCACCGGCAGCAGCGCGGGCAGCAGCCCGGCGAGCCGTTCCCGGTCGAGCCGGCCCGACGGCAGGCCCGCCTGCTGCTCCTCGCGGGAGAGGACGGTCACCAGCTGAAGCCGCTCGGGATAGCGGTCCTTCAGATCGGCCACCTCCTCCAGGAACATCGTGGACGCGGCCGTACGGTCACTGCGTATCAGGCAGAACCGTGCCGCCGGCTCGCGCGCCAGCAGTGTGGCGACGATGGACAGCACCGGGGTGATGCCGCTGCCGCCCACCACCGCCGCGTACAGACCGGGCGCCGGGTCGAGCGTGAAGCGGCCCGCCGGGGTCATCACCTCCAGCTCGTCCCCGACGTCGACCTCCTTCAGCGCGTACACCGAGAAGGCCCCGCCCTCGACCAGCCGCACCCCCACCCGCAGCACGGCCGGCCCGTCACCGCCCGGGTCGGGCGCGGGCGAGCAGATCGAGTAGGTGCGCCGGATCTCCGTGCCGTCGGTCCGGCGGCGCAGCGCGAGGTGCTGGCCGGGGGCGTGCCGGTACTCCTCGCGCAGCTCCGGGGGGACGGAGAAGGTGAGGGCGACGGAATCCTCCGTGAGCCGGTCGACCGCGGCCACCGGGAGCGGGTGGAAGCGCGCCATCACAACTCCTTGAAGTGGTCGAACGGCTCACGGCAGGCCAGGCAGCGGCGCAGCGCCTTGCACGCGGTGGAGGAGAACCGGCTCAGCAGCTCGGTCTCGGCCGAGCCGCAGTGCGGGCAGTGGACCGGTTCGGCCCCGGGCGCGGTGTCCCGGGTGCGGAGCGGGCCCAGGGTCAGCGGGACGGGGCCGTCGTCGTGCCGCACCCGCGGGGGCGCGATGCCGAACTCCCGGAGCTTGTCCCGGCCTTCGGGGGTGATGTCGTCGGTCGACCAGGCGGGAGCGAGCACCGTGCGGACGGTGACCTCCCGCATGCCGTGGGCCCGCAGCACCCGCTCGATGTCGAGGCTCATCGCCTCGATGGCCGGGCACCCGGTGTAGGTGGGGGTCAGGTCGACCTCCACCGCGTCGGTGCCGTGCACGTGCACCGCGCGGAGCACGCCCAGCTCGCGCAGGGTGAGCACGGGCAGCTCGGGGTCGGGCACCGATCCGGCGAGCTCCAGCAGCTCCGCCTCCAGGGCGGTGGCGGTCACCATGCCGCCCCCGGGTGGCTGCGGTGCAGGTGCTGCATCTCGGCGAGCATCCGGCCGAACGACTCGGTGTGCAGTCCCTGCCGGCCGGCCCCCGCCGACCAGGCACCGGTGCGCGGGCCCTCCGGGACGGGCAGGCCGGCCCGGCCGAACACGTCCGTCACGGACGCGAGCCAGCGCTCCTGAAGCCGCGCCCAGTCGGCGTCCAGGCCCTCGACCGGCTGGAACATCTCCCCGGTGAACCGCCACAGCGCGTCCGAGGCCCGCCGCATCCGCTCGTGGCTGGTCTCCGTGCCGTCACCGAGCCGCAGCGTCCACAGCTCCGCGTGGTCGCGGTGGTAGGCGACCTCCTTCACCGCCTTCGCGGCGAGCGGCGCGAACGGGCCGTCGGCGGTGGCGAGTTCGGCGTAGAGCAGCTGCTGGTACGTGGAGAAGTAGAGCTGGCGGGCGATGGTGTGCGCGAAGTCGCCGTTCGGCTGCTCGACCAGCTGGAGGTTGCGGAAGGCGCGTTCCTCGCGGAGGTACGCCAGTTCGTCCTCGTCGCCGGCGAGCGACAGCAGTACCCGGGCCTGGCCGAGCAGGTCCAGGGCGATGTTGGCGAGGGCGACCTCCTCCTCCAGGACGGGGGCGTGCCCGGCCCACTCCCCGAGGCGGTGGGAGAGCACCAGGGCGTCGTCGCCGAGGGCGAGCGCGGCGGTCACCGGGACGGTGGCGGGTCCGGTGGCGGTCACAGGTGCTTCACCCCTTCCGGGATCTCGTAGAAGGTGGGGTGCCGGTAGGGCTTGTCGGCGGCCGGCTCGAAGAAGGGATCCTTCTCGTCCGGTGAGGAGGCGGTGATCGCGGCGGCCGGCACCACCCAGATGGAGACGCCCTCGCCACGGCGGGTGTACAGGTCGCGGGCGTTGCGCAGGGCCAGTTCCGCGTCGGGCGCGTGCAGGCTGCCGGCGTGGGTGTGGGATAGGCCGCGCCGCGAGCGCACGAAGACCTCCCACAGGGGCCAGTCGGTGGTGCTCATGCTCGCGTCGCTCCCGTCCCACCGGTGTCGCCGGTGTGTCTGGCCGCGTAGGCCGCGGCGGCTTCCCGGACCCAGGCGCCCTCCTCGTGGGCGCGCCTGCGCTGGTTGATCCGCTGGTCGTTGCAGGGGCCGTTGCCCTTGAGGACCTCCCGGAACTCCGTCCAGTCGATCGGGCCGAAGTCGTGGTGCCCCCGTTCCTCGTTCCACCTCAGCTCCGGGTCGGGCAGGGTGAGGCCCAGGGACTCGGCCTGCGGGACGCAGATGTCCACGAAGCGCTGGCGCAGTTCGTCGTTGGAGTGGCGCTTGATCTTCCACTCCATCGACTGCGCGGAGTGCTGGGACTCGTCGTCGGGCGGGCCGAACATCATCAGCGACGGCCACCACCAGCGGTCCACCGCGTCCTGGGCCATGGCGTGCTGCTCGGGTGTGCCCTTGCTGAGGGCCAGCAGCAGCTCGTAGCCCTGGCGCTGGTGGAAGGACTCCTCCTTGCAGATCCGCACCATCGCCCGGGCGTACGGGCCGTAGGAGCAGCGGCACAGGGGGACCTGGTTGGTGATCGCGGCGCCGTCCACCAGCCAGCCGATCGCGCCGACGTCGGCCCAGGTCAGCGTCGGGTAGTTGAAGATCGAGGAGTACTTCTGGCGGCCGGAGTGCAGCTTGTCGAGCAGTTCGTCGCGCCCGGTGCCGAGGGTCTCGGCCGCGCTGTACAGGTACAGGCCGTGGCCGGCCTCGTCCTGGACCTTGGCCATCAGGATCGCCTTGCGGCGCAGGGAAGGCGCCCGGGTGATCCAGTTGGCCTCCGGCTGCATGCCGATGATCTCGGAGTGCGCGTGCTGGGCGATCTGCCGGACGAGGGTCGCGCGGTAGGCGTCGGGCATCCAGTCCCGCGGTTCGATGCGTTCGTCCGCGGCCACGGCCGTGTCGAAGGCGTGCTGGTAGGCCGCCGTGCCGGCGGTATCCGGCGCGCCGGCCGCCGGTGTGCCGGCCGTGCGCTGCGCGGCTGCTGTGGCCATGCGGTCCCCCTGACCTAGGGCTCTGCGGTGAGCACTGTCCGTTCCCTGCGACCCGACCGATCGTTCGGTCCGTGCGCATCCATGGTGTGCCGGGCCGCCGCGGAGTGTCAACCGCTGTGGAAAACTCGCCGGAACGGCCCGGGGACGACGGGCGGAGCAGGCCGGAGGCGCGCGCGGAGCAGGCCGGAGACGCGGGCGGAGAGGGGCCCGGGCCGTGTGACGTGGTGAGGACCACCGCCCTCGGCCCGGACCCGGGGCTGCGCTCGGTACCCCGGGCTGAGTACCGTTCCGTCCCGGGCGCCGGGACGAGGCGCTCGGGAAGCCCGCGGCGCCCGTGACGGGCGCCGCGCGACGGGCCGACCCGCTCGGCGCAGCCGCCGAGCCGGACGGCCGAACCGCACGACCGAGCTGAACGACGAGCTGACCGTATGAACCGAGACGGGGGACCGGACGGAATGGACGCGTACGACGAGGACTCGCGTGGCCCACAGGCCGCCGACGGGTCGGCCGGGGCGCGTCTCCCGGAAGAACCCCCGGAGCCGCAGCCGCCGGCCCCGCCCCGCACCGGCATCGCCGCGCTCTCCCCGCGCTACCAGGTCGCCGCCGCTCTGGCCCTCGCCGTGGTCGCCGTCGCAGCCGGTGTGCACCTGCTGATGGTCTTCCTCAGCCTGGCGCCCGCGAACACGGTCACGAAGCAGCACGGCGAGGCGGTGCAGGACTGGGTGTATCCGGAGTTCGAGCAGAACTGGAAGCTGTTCGCCCCGAACCCCCTCCAGCAGAACATCGCCGTCCAGGTCCGCGCCGAGGTGCGGATGCGCGACGGCGGCCTGCGCACCACCGGCTGGACCGACCTGTCCGCCCAGGACGGCGCGGCCATCGACGGCAACGTGGTGCCCAGCCACACCCAGCAGAACGAGCTGCGCCGGGCCTGGGACTTCTTCGCCTCCACGCACGGTGCCGACAACCGCCCCGCGGGCCTGCGCGGCTCGCTGTCCGAGCAGTACCTGCGCCGCATCGTGGTGATGCGCCTGTACCGGGACGACCCGACGAGCCGAGGAGGCGTGATCCAGCGCGTGCAGGTCCGTTCCAGCACCACCAACGTGCAGCCGCCCGCGTGGAGCCGTGAGCGGATCTCCGACAAGCCGGCCTACCGCGAGCTGCCCTGGTGGCCGCTCACCTCCGACGAGGCCGCCGGAGGTGTGCGGTGAACAGCCCCTCCCTGACCCTGTCCCGCGGCATCGCGCGGGTCACCGAGGCCGCCCACGGGCCCTACCAGAGCGCCGTCATACGGATCGGCTTCGCCGGCACCTGGCTGCTGTTCCTGCTGCGCGAGTTCCCCCACCGCCAGGAGCTGTACGGACCCTCCGCGCCCTGGGGCTGGAACCTCGCCGAGCAGCTGACCTCCGACAACCACGCCTTCACGGCACTGCTGTGGTCCGACGGGCAGCTCTGGTTCGAGTGCTGCTACGCCCTGGCCGTCCTCACCACGGCGGCCCTGGTGCTCGGCTGGCGCACCCGGACCGCCTCCGTGCTGTTCATGGTCGGTGTGCTGTCGCTGCAGAACCGCAGCGTCTTCGTCGGCGACGGCGGCGACAACGTCCTGCACCTGATGGCCATCTACCTGATGTTCACCCGCTGCGGACAGGTGTGGTCCCTCGACGCCCGCCGCGCGGCCCGCGAGGCCGCGGCACGCGCACGTGGCGAACACGTGCCCGCCGACCGGGTGGGGCCGGCCCTGTGGGCGGTGTCCGGCCTGGGGCTCGGGGCTGCGACGCTGACGGGGCGGTTCGACGGCGACTGGCTGATCCCGGCGCTGCTGTGGACGTCCTGGGTGGTGCTCGCCCTGTGGTGGGCCGTCCAGCGCCGGGCGGCCTGGCACGAGCCCCGGGCCCTGCTGGACGTCCTCGCCGACATCGTGCACAACGGCGCGCTGGTCGTGATCATGGCCGAGGCGTGCCTGATCTACGCCACGGCCGGCTGGTACAAGATCCAGGGCTCGCGCTGGCAGGACGGCACCGCCGTGTACTACCCGCTGCACCTGGACTACTTCTCGCCCTGGCCCGGTCTCGCCGACCTGATGTCCTCCAGCGGCACGATCATGATGATCGCGGCCTACGGGACGGTCATGGTGCAGGTCGCCTTTCCGTTCGCCCTGCTCAACCGGCGGGCCAAGAACGTCCTGCTGGTGCTGATGATGACCGAGCACGCGGTGATCGCTGTCGTCCTCGGCCTGCCGTTCTTCTCGCTGGCGATGATCGCCGCCGACTCGGTCTTCCTGCCGACGCCGTTCCTGCGCCGGCTCGGTGATCTGGCGGCCCGCGCGCGCGGCCGGCTCGCCCGGCGCGCCGGGGGCAGGGTCCCGGCACCGCGCTCCCCGGAGGAGAGCACGGCCGACCACGTAGGGTTCACCGCATGACCGACCCGCTGAGCCGCTGGCGCGCGCACGCGGAGGGCGCCGTCCTGCTCGACGGCTTCCACGCCCTGAAGCACGCACTGCGCTTCGGCGCCGAGGTGCCGGCCGCGGTCACCACCGACCGGGCGGCGGCGCTGGCCCTCGCCGAGGAGCTGGCCGGGGACGTACGCGCCACGCTGGACGCCCTGCTGGCGGAGGTCTCCGAGCGGGAGTACGCCTCCCTCGTGCCACGCCCCCACCCGACCGGTGTGGCCGCCCTCGCGGTACGGCCGTCCCGCGCGGCCCAGCTGCGCGCACTGGCCCGTACGCCCCGCACCGCTCCCGTCGTGGTCCTGGACAACCCCCGCAACCTGGGCAACGCCGGCGCCGTGATCCGGCTGGCGGCCGGCTTCGGGGCGACCGGGGTGGTCACCACGGGCACGCTCGACCCCTGGCATCCCACGGTGGTGCGCGGCGGCGCGGGTCTGCACTTCGCGACCGCCGTGGAACGCCTCGACGTCGCCGAGCTGCCCGCCGGGCCGCTGTTCGCCCTCGACCCGGAGGGCGAGGACATCCGCGGCACCCGGCTGCCCGACGACGCCGTGCTGGCCTTCGGCTCGGAGCGCACCGGCCTGTCGGCGCAGCTGCGCGCCCGCGCCGACCACCTGCTGGCGCTGCCGATGCGCCCCCAGGTCTCCAGCTACAACCTCGCCACCAGCGTGGCGATGACGCTCTACCACTGGAGCGCGACCGGGGGCGCACCCGCCGCCTAGGCTTCCCGGCGCACCTCCACCATCCGGAAGCGGTTGGCCACGAAGGCGCTGTCGGTGAGGGCCGCGTTCGCCGCCGGGTTGCCGCCCGAGCCGTGGAAGTCGGAGAAGGCCGCCGTCTGGTTGACGTAGACCCCGCCGGTGAGGTTCAGGGAGAGCTGGGCGGCCTCCTCCAGACAGACCTCCTCGACGGCCTGTTCCGTGCCGGCGTCCGTGGTGTACGCGCCGACCGTCATCGCGCCCTTCTCCCGGACCGTGCGGCGCAGCAGCTCCACCGCGTCCGTGACCGAGTCGACGGCGACCGCGAAGGAGACCGGGCCGAAGCACTCGCTCATGTAGGCGGCCTCGTCGTCCGGCTTGGCGCCGTCCAGCTTGACGATGACGGGGGTGCGGACGACCGCGTCCGGGAACTCCGGATTGGTGATCTCGCGGGAGGCCAGGGCGACCTCGCCGAGCCCGGCCGCGGCCTCCAGGCGGGCCTTGACGTCCGGGTTGACGATCGCGCCGAGCAGGGCGTTCGCGCGCGCGTCGTCGCCGAGCAGGCCGTCGACCGCGCGGGCGAGGTCGGCGGTGACCTCGTCGAAGGTCTTGGGGCCCTGGTCGGTGGCGATGCCCTCACGGGGGACGAGCAGGTTCTGCGGGGTCGTGCACATCTGGCCGCTGTACAGCGACAGCGAGAACGCCAGGTTGGACAGCATGCCCTTGTAGTCGTCCGTGGAGTGCACGAGCACCGTGTTGACGCCGGCCTTCTCCGTGTAGACCTGCGCCTGGCGGGCGTTGGCCTCCAGCCAGTCACCGAAGGAGGTCGAACCGGTGTAGTCGATGATCCGGATCTCGGGGCGGGTGGCGAGGGTCTTGGCGACGCCCTCGCCGGGGCGCTCGGCGGCCAGGGCCACCAGGTTCGGGTCGAAGCCGGCCGCGGTCAGCACGTCCCGGGCGACCTGGACGGTGAGCGCGAGCGGCAGCACCGCGCGCGGGTGCGGCTTGACCAGGACCGCGTTGCCGGTGGCCAGGGAGGCGAACAGGCCCGGGTAGCCGTTCCAGGTCGGGAAGGTGTTGCAGCCGATGACCAGGGCGGTGCCGCGCGGGACGGACGTGAACCGCTTGGTGAGGGCCAGCGGGTCGCGCTTGCCCTGCGGCTTGGTCCACTCGGCCGTCGCGGGCGTGCGGACCTGCTCCGCGAACGCGTAGGCGACGGCCTCCAGACCGCGGTCCTGGGCGTGCGGGCCGCCGGCCTGGAACGCCATCATGAACGCCTGGCCACTGGTGTGCATGACCGCGTGGGCGAACTCGTGCGTCCGGTCGCTGATCCGCTTGAGGATCTCCAGGCAGACCACCGCGCGGACCTCCGGGCCGGCGTCCCGCCAGGCCCGCTGTCCGGCCCGCATGGCCGGAAGCAGCACGTCGACGTCCGCGTGCGGGTACGTCACGCCCAGCTCGACGCCGTACGGCGAGACCTCGCCGCCCACCCAGTCGTCCGTGCCCGGCTGGCCGAGGTCGAGCCGGGTGCCCAGCAGGGCGTCGAAGGCGGCCTTGCCCGCCGCCGCGTCCAGGCTGCCGTTCTCGCCGTAGGCCTTCGGGTGCTCGGGGTGCGGTGACCAGTACGCGCGCGTGCGGATCGCTTCCAGTGCCTGGTCCAGGGTGGGCCGATGCTTCTCGATCAGCTCGTGGGCGGTCAGTTCGGCGGCCATGCGGGACCAACTCCTCGTCTGGAGAGCTCTTCGTCGAGTCCGTGACCTGGGCAGGGGCTGCCAGTCAGAGATAGAGTAACCGAACGATCGGTCGGGACAAGGGGGTCCGGCGCATCTGTGGAAAACGCCGTGCGGGAGGATCGCGCACATGACAGCACTCGACCTCAGCAGCCCCGTGGCCGTCGTCGGCACCGGCACCATGGGTCAGGGAATCGCCCAGGTCGCGCTGGTCGCCGGCCATCCCGTGCGGCTGTACGACGCCGTTCCCGGGCGGGCCCGGGACGCGGCCGAAGCGATCGGCGGCCGCCTCGACCGGCTCGTGGACAAGGGCCGCATCGCCGCTGCCGACCGGGACGCGGCCCGTGCCCGGCTCAGGCCCGCGGACGGCCTCGCGGAGCTGGCCGACTGCGCCCTGGTCGTGGAGGCCGTCCTGGAACGGCTGGACGTCAAGCAGCGGCTCCTCGGTGAACTGGAGGAGATCGTCGCCGAGGACTGCCTGCTCGCCACGAACACCTCCTCGCTGTCGGTGACGGCCATCGGCGGCCCGCTGCGCCACCCGGGCCGCTTCGTCGGCCTGCACTTCTTCAACCCGGCACCACTGCTGCCGCTGGTCGAGGTCGTCTCCGGGTTCGCCACCGACGTCACGTCGGCCACGCGCGCGTACGAGACCGCCCGCGCCTGGGGCAAGACGCCGGTGGCCTGCGCGGACACCCCCGGCTTCATCGTCAACCGCATCGCCCGCCCGTTCTACGCGGAGGCGTTCGCCGTCCACGAGGCGCAGGCCGCCGACCCCGCGACCGTCGACGCGGTCCTGCGCGAGTGCGGCGGCTTCAGGATGGGCGCCTTCGAACTGACCGACCTCATCGGCCAGGACGTCAACGAGTCCGTCACCCACTCCGTGTGGCAGTCCTTCTTCCAGGACGTCCGCTTCACCCCCTCCCTGGCCCAGCGCCGGCTGGTGGAGTCCGGCCGGCTCGGCCGCAAGAGCGGACACGGCTGGTACGACTACGCCGACGGCGCCGACCGGCCCGAGCCGCACACCGCCGACAAGGAGCAGCCGCCCGCCTACGTCGTCGCCGAGGGCGGCCTGGGCCCGGCGGCGGAGCTGCTCGCCCTGATCCGCGAGGCGGGCATCCCGGTGCGCGAGGAGGACGAGGACAACGGCACCCGGCTGGTGCTGCCCGGCGGCGGCCAGCTGGTCCTCGCCGACGGCCAGACGTCCGCGGAGTTCCGGGACGTCGTCCACTTCGACCTCGCGCTGGACTACCGCAAGGCCACCCGGATCGCCCTGTCCGCCTCCCAGGACACCGCCCCGCACGCCCTCGCCGAGGCCACCGGGCTGTTCCAGGCGCTCGGCAAGGAGGTCAGCGTCATCGGTGACGTCCCCGGCATGATCGTGGCCCGTACGGTCGCCCGGATCATCGACCTCGCCCACGACGCCGTCGCCAAGGGCGTGGCCACCGAGGAGGACATCGACACCGCCATGCGCCTGGGTGTCAACTACCCCCTCGGTCCCTTCGAATGGGACCGCGCACTCGGTAGCGAGTTCGCCTTCGACGTCCTGGACGAGATGCACGAGCGCGACCCCTCCGGACGCTACGCGCCCTCCCTCGCCCTCTACCGCCACGCGTACGCCACCGACAAGCGGGAGGGCTCCGCATGACCACGGCCAGACGGGACACCTACACGCCCGAGACGCTGCTCTCCGTCGCCGTGCGGGTCTTCAACGAGCGGGGCTACGACGGCACCTCCATGGAGCACCTGTCCAAGGCGGCCGGCATCTCCAAGTCGTCGATCTACCACCACGTCAGCGGCAAGGAGGAACTGCTGCGCCGGGCCGTCAGCCGGTCCCTGGACGGCCTGTTCGCCACCCTGGACGAGGAGCGCGCGTGCGCGGGGCGGCCCGTCGACCGGCTGGAGCACGTCGTGCGCCGCATGGTCGAGGTGCTCATAGCCGAACTGCCCTATGTGACGCTGCTGCTGCGGGTGCGCGGCAACACCGAGACCGAGCGGTGGGCGCTGGAGCGCCGCCGCGACTTCGACCACCGCGTCGCCGAGCTGCTGAAGGCGGCGGCCGCCGAGGGGGACGTCCGCGGCGACGTGGAGGTCCGCCTGGCCACCCGGCTGGTCTTCGGGATGGTCAACTCCATCGTGGAGTGGTACCGGCCGGACGCGCGGGGCGCCAGCGGCCAGGAAGTGGCCGACGCCGTAGTAAGGCTGGTCTTCTCGGGTCTGCGCCGGGAGTGACCTCAGCTGTCCGGCTCCAGGTCCTCCTCCTCGAACACCAGCAGCGTGCGGGTGCTGAGCACCTCGGGGATCGCCTGGAGCCGCGTCAGCACCAGCTCGCGCAGCGCCCTGTTGTCGGGCGTGTGCACCAGCAGCAGCACATCGAAGTCGCCGCCCACCAGGGCGATGTGCGAGGCGCCGGGCAGCAGCCTGAGCTGCTCGCGGACCGTGCGCCAGCTGTTCTGCACGATCTTCAGCGTGATGTACGCGGACGTGCCGTGTCCCGCCCGCTCGTGGTCCACGCGCGCGCTGAAGCCCCGGATCACCCCGTCCTCGACGAGCCGGTTGATACGCGCGTAGGCGTTGGCGCGCGAGACGTGGACCCGTTCGGCGACGGACCGTATCGAGGCGCGGCCGTCCGCCTGCAGGATCCGCAGGATGTCCTGGTCGATGGCGTCCAGCGGCCGCGGCGGCGTGAGCGGGGGGCGGTCCTGCTGCCCTTCGGCCATTTGTTCAGGCTCCATGTCCCCCCGCTCCCTCGCCGTGGACGTCCTGCGTTCATTCCAGGCTGTGGAGAACCGTTTGTCCACAGCCTGGAGGCGCCTGTAGCCAAAATGTGCCGGCGACCGAACAATCGGTAGGTGAGACGGGTCACAGCCGACGCGTCTCCCGTAGCCGCTCCCACGAGGAGGTGCCGTCATGACGGTTCTGGAGCAGCGGGGCGCGTACCGGCCATCGCCGCCGCCCGCCTGGCAGCCCCGTATGGACCCCGCGCCGCTGCTGCCCGACGCCGAGCCCTACCGCGTCCTCGGCACCGAGGCGGCCGCGAAGGCCGACCCGGACCTGCTGCGCCGGCTCTACGCCGAGCTGGTGCGCGGGCGCCGGTACAACACGCAGGCCACGGCCCTGACCAAGCAGGGCAGGCTCGCCGTCTACCCCTCCAGCACCGGACAGGAGGGCTGCGAGGTCGCCGCCGCGCTGGCGCTCCAGGAGCGGGACTGGCTCTTCCCCAGCTACCGCGACACGCTCGCCGTCGTCGCCCGGGGGGTGGACCCGGTCGAGGCACTCACTCTGCTGCGCGGCGACTGGCACCACGGCTACGACCCCCACGCCCACCGGGTGGCCCCCCTCAGCACCCCGCTGGCCACCCAGCTGCCGCACGCCGTCGGCCTCGCCCACGCCGCCCGCCTCAAGGGCGACGACGTGGTCGCGCTCGCCATGGTCGGCGACGGCGGCACCAGCGAGGGCGACTTCCACGAGGCCCTGAACTTCGCCGCCGTCTGGCAGGCACCGGTCGTCTTCCTGGTGCAGAACAACGGCTTCGCCATCTCCGTCCCGCTCGCCAAGCAGACCGCCGCGCCCTCCCTGGCGCACAAGGCCGTCGGGTACGGCATGCCGGGCCGGCTGGTCGACGGCAACGACGCGGTGGCCGTGCACGAGGTCCTCGCCGACGCCGTACGGCACGCCCGCGCGGGCGGCGGACCCACCCTGGTCGAGGCGGTGACCTACCGCATCGACGCCCACACCAACGCGGACGACGCCACCCGGTACCGGGGCGACGCCGAGGTCGATGCCTGGCGCGCCCACGATCCGATCGAGCTGCTGGAGCGCGAACTGACCACGCGCGGACTGCTGGACGAGGCCGGTGTGGAGGCCGCACGGCAGGACGCCGAGACGATGGCCGCCTCCCTGCGGGAAGCCATGAACAAGGACCCCGAACTCGACCCGATGGACCTCTTCGACCACGTCTACGCCGAGACGACCGCCCAGCTGCGCGAGCAGCGCGCCCTGCTGCGGGCCGAACTCGAAGCCGAGCAGGAGCAGCACGGCGGCGAGCCCGGCACGCGGGAAGGCGACGCCCGATGACGACCGTGGCCGTCAAGCCCGCCACCATGGCGCAGGCCCTCAACCGGGCGATGCGCGACGCGCTGGCCGCCGACCCGTCCGTGCACGTCATGGGCGAGGACGTCGGCACCCTCGGCGGTGTCTTCCGGGTCACCGACGGGCTCGCCGAGGAGTTCGGCGAGGACCGCTGCACCGACACCCCGCTCGCGGAGGCCGGCATCCTCGGCACCGCCGTCGGGATGGCCATGTACGGCCTGCGGCCCGTGGTGGAGATGCAGTTCGACGCCTTCGCCTACCCGGCGTTCGAGCAGCTGATCAGCCATGTCTCCCGGATGCGCAACCGCACCCGCGGCAGGATGCCCCTGCCGATCACCGTGCGCGTCCCCTACGGCGGCGGCATCGGCGGCGTCGAGCACCACAGCGACTCCTCCGAGGCCTACTACATGGCGACCCCGGGGCTCCATGTCGTCACCCCGGCCACCGTCGCCGACGCCTACGGACTGCTGCGCCGGGCCATCGCCTCCGACGACCCGGTCGTCTTCCTGGAGCCCAAGCGGCTGTACTGGTCGAAGGACACCTGGAACGCCGAGGAGCCGCCCGAGGTCGAGCCCATCGGCCGTGCCGTGGTGCGCCGCTCCGGCCGCGGCGCCACGCTCGTCACCTACGGTCCCTCGCTGCCGGTCTGCCTGGAGGCGGCCGAGGCCGCGCAGGCGGAGGGCTGGGACCTGGAGGTCGTCGACCTGCGCTCCCTGGTGCCGTTCGACGACGAGACGGTCTGCGCGTCCGTCCGGCGCACCGGCCGCGCGGTCGTCGTGCACGAGTCCACCGGGTTCGGCGGACCGGGCGGTGAGATCGCCGCCCGGATCACCGAGCGCTGCTTCCACCACCTGGAGGCGCCGGTGCTGCGGGTCGCCGGATTCGACATCCCGTACCCGCCGCCCATGCTGGAGCGGCACCACCTGCCCGGCGTCGACCGCATCCTGGACGCCGTGGCC
Organism: Streptomyces sp. SID486; assembly: GCF_009865385.1. GTDB lineage: Bacteria > Actinomycetota > Actinomycetes > Streptomycetales > Streptomycetaceae > Streptomyces. The sequence continues at coordinate 13,742 of NZ_WWJT01000583.1, forward strand.
CGGTTGCAGTGGGAGGCCGAGGGCTGATGGCTCAGGTGCTGGAGTTCAAGCTGCCGGACCTCGGCGAGGGACTCACCGAGGCGGAGATCGTCCGCTGGCTCGTCGAGGTCGGTGACGTGGTCACCGTCGACCAGCCGGTGGTCGAGGTCGAGACGGCCAAGGCGATGGTCGAGGTGCCCTGCCCCTACGGTGGCGTGGTCACCGCGCGCTTCGGCGACGAGGGCACCGAACTGCCCGTCGGAGCCCCGCTCCTGACGGTCGCCGTGGGCGGAGCGGCCGCCGAGCCGGAGGGCTCCGGCAACGTACTCGTCGGCTACGGCACCCAGGCCCCGGCCGCACGCCGGCGCCGGGTGCGGGCGGTCACGACCGCGGCCGACGGGCAGGCCCGGCAGACCGGGACCGCTCCGGTGGCCACGGCCACCGTCGACGGGCGGTCCCCGAAGGCCGCCACCGGCGCGAT
>NZ_WWJT01000584.1 GCF_009865385.1 Streptomyces sp. SID486
CAGGCTCCGGCGGTCGGGGTGGGCGCCCGGCGGGATCACCGGCCGGACCTCCACCTCGGCGACCAGACCCCGGGTCCGGGCCACCCGCCACAGCGACGCCGGCAGGCTGTCCTCACCGACGAACGCCGCCGCGGTGCCGGGCCCACCGTCCAGCAGCCGGTAGCGCAGGCTGACCGGCTGCACGGGCACGCCCGCGTCGAGCGCGGCCTGGAAGACGGCCCGGCGGAACCGGCCGTGGGCGCGCCCGCACCAGGTGCTGCCCTCGGGGAAGGCGGTCACGGCCGCGCCCTCGCGCAGGGCACCGGCGATCCGGCCGACGGTGCCGGGCAGGGCGCGCAGCCGGTCCCGCTCGATGAACAGCGCGCCGCCGCGTGCGGCCAGCGCGCCCGCGACGGGCCACTGCCGGATCTCGGCCTTGGCCAGCATGCGGCCGGGCCGCACGGCGGCGAGCAGCGGGATGTCGAGCCACGACACGTGGTTGGCGACCAGCAGCACCCCGCCGGCCGGTACGGCGGCGCCGGTCACGCGGACCCGGACCCCGACGGCCCGGACGATCAGCCGGCACCACCGCCTGATCCACTCGGCGGGGATCCTCCCCCGCGAGCGGGGGGACCCCCAGCCGAGCGGGGACAGCACGACCCCGGCCAGCACCAGGGCCGTCACCACGGCCAGCCGCAGCACGGCCCGGGGTACGGCCGCCGCGGCCCGGCCCGGCTCCACGCACGCGTCCGGGGTGCAGGGCGCGGTGGGCAGCCAGACGCTCATCAGGCGGGGACGAGGGAGAGGAAGTGCCGCAGGTAGCGCTGGTCGACCCGGCGCATCGACAGCAGCACGTACAGGTCGGCGACCCCGAAGCCGGGGTCGTGGGCGGGCTCGCCGCAGATCCAGGCGCCGAGCCGGAGGTAGCCGCGCAGCAGGGCGGGAATCTCGGTACGGCCGGCCGGCGGCCCGGCGGGCGGCACCCACGGCAGCAACGGCCGGACCCGGAACTCCTCGGGCGACAGGTACTTGCCCCGCACCCGCTCCCAGGTGCCGGCGGCGAGGGCACCGCCGTCGGCGAGCGGCACGGAGCAGCAGCCCGCCAGCCACTCGTGGCCCCGGTCGGTCATGTAGCGCGCTATGCCGGCCCAGATCAGGCCGATGACGGCGCCGTCGCGGTGGTCGGGGTGGACGCAGGAGCGGCCGACCTCGACCAGTGCGAACCGGATCGGGTCGAGTGCGGAGAGGTCGAACTCGCCCTCGGAGTAGAGGCGGCCGGCGACCGCGGCCCGCTCCGGCGGGAGCAGCCGGTAGGTGCCGACGATCTGCCCGGTCCCCGTGTCGCGCACGAGGAGGTGGTCGCAGTGGGCGTCGAAGGCGTCGACGTCGTGTCCCGGCTCGGCGGTGGCCAGCAGGGCTCCCATCTCCCCGGCGAAGACGTCGTGCCGCAGCTGCTGCGCGGCCCGCACGTCGGCCTCGTCGCGGGCGAGGGTGACGGTGTAGCGAGGGGGTGCCGCGGGCTGCGGGGCGCGGTCGAGGGTGGAAACGCCGGTCATGGCTCACTCCTGGTCACGGGCCGGTTCGGCGAGGACGGCGGGCCCGGTGCGTACGGCCCGCCGCTCCAGTTCTTCCGATGCCGGTTGACCGGTGCGTGACGGGTGCCAGGAGAGCGGATGTGGGGATGCTGAACGACGGGATCCGGCGGGCCGGCCGGCCTGTGACCGGTCCCCGGCGGGGAGCGTACAGGGGCCGGGAAACCAGACGGGGCCGGGGATGAGCACCACTCCCGGCCCCGCCCGTCCACCGTTCGGCGAACGTCCGTGCGGACGCGAGGGGAGCTGCGCGAGCGGCCGTGGCGCTTCCGCGGCTCCCCGCGCTCCTACCGCTTCCCCGACTTCCGGGTGGCCCTCAGCCACTCCTTGTTCATCCGGGTGATCGACATCAGCGGGATCCCCTTCGGGCAGGCGGTGGCGCACTCGCCGGCCAGCGTGCACCCGCCGAAGCCCTCGGCGTCCATCTGCGTGACCATGTCCAGCACCCGGCTCTCCCGCTCGGGCGCGCCCTGGGGCAGCACGTTGAGGTGGTTGACCTTGGCGGAGGTGAAGAGCATCGCCGCGCCGTTGGGACAGGCGGCCACGCACGCCCCGCACCCGATGCACTCGGCGTGCTCGAAGGCGAAGTCGGCGTCGGCCTTCGGGACCGGCGTGGCGTGGGCCTCCGGCGCGGACCCGGTCGGGGCGGTGACGTAGCCGCCGGCCTGGATGATCCGGTCGAACGCCGACCGGTCCACCACCAGGTCCTTGATCACCGGGAACGCGGCGGCCCGCCACGGCTCGATGTCGATCGTGTCGCCGTCCCGGAAGGACCGCATGTGCAGCTGGCAGGTGGTGGTGCGTTCCGGGCCGTGGGCGTCGCCGTTGATGACCAGCGAGCAGGCTCCGCAGATGCCCTCGCGGCAGTCGTGGTCGAAGGCGACCGGCTCCTCGCCGGCGAGGATGAGCTGTTCGTTGAGGACGTCCAGCATCTCCAGGAAGGACATGTCGGGCGAGATGTCGTCCACCTCGTAGGTGGACATCGCTCCGTCGGCGCCGGCGTTCTTCTGCCGCCAGACGCGCAGGGTGAGCTTCATGCGTAGCTCCGCTGGGTGGGGTGGACGTACTCGAAGACCAGGTCTTCCTTGTGCAGGACGGGAGCCGCGCCGGTGTCGGTGAACTCCCAGGCCGCCGCGTAGGCGAACTCGTCGTCTTGGCGGGCGGCTTCGCCGTCGGGGGTCTGGGACTCCTCGCGGAAGTGGCCGCCGCAGGACTCGGCGCGGTGCAGCGCGTCGAGGCACATGAGCTCGGCCAGCTCCAGGTAGTCGACGATGCGGTTGGCCTTCTCCAGCGACTGGTTGAACTCCTCGCCGGTGCCGGGCACCTTGATCCGGCGCCAGAACTCCTCGCGGATCTGCGGGATGCGCTCCAGGGCCTTGCGCAGCCCGGCGTCGGTGCGGGCCATGCCGCAGAACTCCCACATCACCTCGCCCAGTTCCCGGTGGAAGGAGTCCGGGGTGCGGTCACCGTCGACCGCGAGCAGCAGGTTGATCCGGTCCTCGGTGTCGGCCAGCACTTCCTGGACGGCGGGGTGTTCGCCGGTGACCGGCTCCTGGTGCGGGTTGCGGGCCAGGTAGTCGTTGATGGTGGCCGGCAGCACGAAGTAGCCGTCGGCCAGGCCCTGCATGAGCGCGGAGGCGCCGAGCCGGTTGGCGCCGTGGTCGGAGAAGTTGGCCTCGCCGATCGCGAACAGCCCGGGGACGGTGGTCTGCAGGTCGTAGTCGACCCACAGGCCGCCCATCGTGTAGTGCACGGCCGGGTAGATCCGCATCGGCACCTCGTACGGATCCTCGTCGGTGATCCGCTGGTACATGTCGAAGAGGTTTCCGTACTTGGCCTCGACGGCCTTGCGGCCCATCCGCCGGACGGCGTCGGCGAAGTCCAGGTAGACGCCCTGTCCGCCGGGGCCCACCCCCCTGCCCTCGTCGCAGACGTTCTTCGCGGCGCGGGAGGCGATGTCCCGCGGGACCAGGTTGCCGAAGGAGGGGTAGATGCGCTCCAGGTAGTAGTCGCGCTCGTCCTCGGGGATCTGGTCCGGCGGGCGGGTGTCGCCCTTGGCCTTGGGCACCCAGATCCGGCCGTCGTTGCGCAGCGACTCGCTCATCAGGGTCAGCTTGGACTGGTGGTCGCCGGTGCGCGGGATGCAGGTCGGGTGGATCTGCGTGAAGCAGGGGTTGGCGAACCAGGCGCCGCGCCGGTGCGCCCGCCAGACGGCGGTGGCGTTGGAGTTCATGGCGTTGGTCGACAGGTAGAAGACGTTGCCGTAGCCGCCGGAGGCGAGGACGACGGCGTCCGCGAAGTAGGTGTCGATCCGTCCGGTCACCAGGTCCCGCGCGACGATGCCGCGGGCCCGTCCGTCGACGACGATCAGGTCGAGCATCTCGGTGCGCGGATGCATCTCCACGTTCCCGGCGGCGATCTGCCGGGACAGCGCCTGGTAGGCGCCCAGCAGCAGCTGCTGGCCGGTCTGGCCGCGGGCGTAGAAGGTGCGGGAGACCTGGACGCCGCCGAAGGACCGGGTGTCGAGCAGGCCGCCGTACTCGCGGGCGAAGGGCACGCCCTGGGCCACGCACTGGTCGATGATCTCGACGGAGATCTGCGCGAGCCGGTGCACGTTGGACTCGCGGGCGCGGAAGTCGCCGCCCTTGACGGTGTCGTAGAACAGGCGGTGGACGGAGTCGCCGTCGTTGCGGTAGTTCTTCGCGGCGTTGATGCCGCCCTGCGCGGCGATGGAGTGGGCGCGGCGCGGGGAGTCCTGGTAGCAGAACTGGACGACGTGGTAGCCCTGTTCGGCGAGGGTGGCGCCGGCGGAGCCGCCCGCGAGGCCGGTGCCCACGACGATCACCGTGTGCTTGCGCCGGTTGGCCGGGTTGACCAGCTTGGCCTCGAACCGGCGCTTGTCCCAGCGCTCGTGGATCGGGCCGGAGGGGGCCTTGGGGTCGGTGACCGGCGCGCCGGTCGTGTAGTCGGTGTACGTCATGGTCAGCTCACCACTCCGGTCATGACGCCCACGGGTACGGCGACGAAGCCGGCCGTGAGCAGCAGCGCGAGGACGTTCGCGACGGTCTTCAGGGCGCGGTCGCGGGCCCTGCTGCCGACGCCGAGGGTCTGGGCGGCGCTCCAGAAGCCGTGCCTGACGTGCAGGCCGAGCGCGAGCATCGCGACGATGTAGACGACGTCGCCGTACCAGGTGGAGAAGGTGTCCACGACGTTCTGGTAGGGGTGGCCCTCCTGGAAGCCGCCGGGGTGTGCGGTGCCGGTGGTCAGGTCCAGGATGTGCCAGACGATGAACAGGGCGAGGATGATCCCGCCCCAGCGCATGGTGCGGGTCGCGTAGCTCGCCCTCGGCTTCTTGTGCACGTACTTGTCGGGGCGTGCCCTGATGTCGCGGCGGCTGAGCTGGTAGGCGGACGTGGCGTGGGCGACCACGGCGGCCACGAGGACGATCCGCACGAGCCAGAGCGTCCACTCGTAGTGCATGAAGGGTTCGCCGACCGTGCGCAGCCAGTGCGCGTAGTGGTTGAACTCCCCGGCGCCGAAGAAGATCTTCAGGTTGCCGATGACGTGCGCGACCAGGTACAGGAGCATGATCACGCCGCTGACGGCCATGACCGTCTTCTTGCCGACGGAGCTGTCCCACACGGTGCGTGCGATGGACGGCCGTCGGTCCGTCCGCGTTGCCAGTGCCATGGAACAGCACGCTAGGCCCGGGACACCTGATCGGTCCAAGACATGGTCCAGCTCGTTTCCATAGGCTGGAGCTATTCTGGTGGGGTGCAGTTCCATCAGCTCCAGTACTTCGTGGCCGTCGCCGAGACCCGGCACTTCACCCGGGCCGCCGAGCTGGTCCACGTCGCCCAGCCGTCGCTGTCGCAGCAGATCAAGGCGCTGGAGCGGGAGCTGGGCGCGGACCTGTTCCGGCGTGCCCGGGGCAACATCACGCTCACCGACGCGGGCGAGGCGCTGCTGCCGCTGGCCCGGCGCATCCTGGCCGACGCGGACACCGCCCGGTACGAGGTGCAGGAGCTGGTCCAGCTGCGGCGGGGGCGGGTGCGGCTGGGGGCCACACCGAGTCTGTGCACGGGGCTGCTGCCGGATGTGCTGCGTGCCTTCCACGACCGCTATCCCGGCATCCGGCTGCTGATCGAGGAGGGCGGCTCGCACGACCTGGTCCGGGGGCTGGCCCGGGGCGCGCTCGACCTGGCGCTGATCGTGCTGCCGCTGCCGACGCCGGCGCCCGCGCTGACCACCGTGGAGCTGCTCCGCGAGGACCTGGTGGTGGTGTCCTCGCCGGAGTCGCCGGTGCCCGGCCGGGGCGGGCGGACCGTCGCCATCGGCGACCTGGAGGGGGAACGGCTGGTGATGTTCCGGCACGGGTACGACCTGCGCGAGCTGACCGTGGCCGCGTGCCGCTCCGCCGGCTTCGAGCCGGAGTTCGCCGTGGAGGGCGGCGAGATGGACGCGGTGCTGGGGTTCGCGCGGGCGGGGCTCGGCGTCGCCGTCGTGCCCCGGATGGTGGCCGCCCGGGCGGGTCGGGGGCTGCGGGTCACCCCGCTGGCCAGGCCGGGACTGCACCGGACCATCGCCCTGGCGCACCGCAGCGACGTGGCTCCGCCCCGCGCCGCGCGTGAGCTCCAGCGGATGCTGCTGGAGCGGTGAGGACCGGCCCGCGCCCGTCGGCGCGGTGCCTGGCGGCGGCGGACCGGGGGCGCGGGTGGTGCGGAACCGGCGCCGGGCCCGACGGTGCTTCGGGTGGCAGTGGCGGCTCGGGGGCACGGGTGGTACGAAGCCGGTGCCGGGCCCGTCGGTGCCGTGCCTGGCGGCGGACCGGGGCGCGGGTGGTGCGCGGTGGTCCGCGCGGTTCCCCGCCCCCCGCCGGGGCGCGTCAGCCCGTCGCGTCCACCAGTGCCAGGTCGTGGAGTCGCTCCGGAGGGCCGGGACGGGCGTAGTACCAGCCCTGGGCCGTGTCGCAGCCCAGTGTCCGCAGCTGTTCGGCCTGGGCGCCGGTCTCCACGCCCTCGACCGTGACGGCGAGGTCGAGGCTGTGGGCCAGGGAGACGATCCCCTCCACGATCTTCAGGTCGACGGGGTCGGCGGGGAACTGCTGCATGCCCTGGGTGAAGGACCGGTCGAGCTTGAGGACGCTCACCGGCAGGCGGCGCAGGTTGGCCAGGTTCGAGTAGCCGGTGCCGAAGTCGTCCAGGGCGATGTCGACGCCCATCTCCGCCAGCCGGCGCAGGGGTTTGAGCAGGTCGTCGTCGGCACCGATGAGCGCAGACTCGGTGACCTCCAGGCACAGGGCGTCCGGGGTGACCCCCGCGCGTTCGAGGATGTCGACCGTGTCCTGGACCAGCCCGGGATGGCTGAGCTGGCAGGGCGAGAGGTTGACGTTGATGCGCAGGGGGCCGGCGGCGCTCCGGTCGCCGTGCCTCTCCCGCCAGGCACGGGCCTGCCGGATCGACTCCTCCAGCACCCAGCGGCCGAGCGGCACGATCAGGCCGGTGTGCTCGGCGAGCGGGATGAAGCGGTCCGGCCCGAGGACACCGTGCTGCGGGTGCAGCCAGCGCACCAGGGCCTCGGCGCCGCGCACGCTGCCGTCACCGAGGTGGACCAGGGGCTGGTACTCGATGAAGAACTCGCCGCGCTCCAGGGCGGTCGGCAGGGCCGTCGTCAGTCCGTGCCGGGTGATGGCGCGGGCGTCGGCCTCCGGGTCGGCGAGTTCGAAGCGGTTGCCGCCCGCCGACTTGGCCCGGTACATGGTGATGTCGGCGCTGCGCAGCACCTCGGCGGCGGTACGTTCGCCGGCCGGCCCCTCGACGATGCCGAGGCTGCCGCGGACCAGGAGGTCGCGGCCGTCGATGCTGACGGGGGTGACGAGCGCGCTCATGATGCGCTCGGCGAGTTCGTCGACCTCGTGCTCGGTGCCGGGACCGGTGGTCAGGGCCACGAACTCGTCGCCGCCGAGCCGGGCGACCATCTCACCGGGGGCGGTCGCGCACGACTGCAGCCGGTCGGCGACCTCCACCAGCAGCCGGTCGCCGGCCGCGTGGCCGAGGCTGTCGTTGACCGTCTTGAAGCCGTCCAGGTCCAGGTAGCACAGGCCGAAACGCTGCCCGTCGCCCGCGTTCAGCGCCTTCTCCAGCCGCTCGAAGAACAGCGTGCGGTTGGGCAGGCCGGTCAGGGCGTCGTGAGTGGCCTCGTAACGGAGGCGGAGGTTGAGCAGCCGGCGTTCGGTGGTGTCCTCCATGAGCGCCAGCTGGTACTGCGGAAGACCGTCGGGGTCGCGCAGCAGCGAGACCGTCAGATTGGTCCACAGCACGGTGCCGTCGGGGCGGTTGAACGCCTTCTCCAGGTGGTAGTGCTCGCGCTCGCCGCGCACGAGTTCGTCGTAGAGCCGCCAGGTCTGCGGGGCGTCCTCGGGGTGGACCCAGTCCTGGACGCGCCGGCCGCGCAGGGTGCGGTCGGTGAGGCCGAACATGCGCAGCAGCGCCTCGTTGACCTGGAGGATATTGCCGTCGAGGTCGGCGATGCCGATCCCTATGGCGGCGCCCTCGAAGACCGCGCGGAAGCGGGCCTCGCTCGCGTGCAGCGCCTGGGCGACCACGCCCTGCGCCTCCAGCGCGGCCTGGGCGATGGCCTCCTGCTCGGCGAGGGTGCGCTCGCGCAGCGCCTGGGCGTAGCCGGCGGCCATCGCGTGCTGCAACCGTGAGGAGCGCATGCGCAGTTCGTCCTGGTCACCGTCCTCGCCGCAGTACAGGACGAGATAGGCGTCGACGCAGTCCAGGGTGCGGGTCAGCGCTTCGGGGTCGGTGCAGTGCGCGCCGACCAGGGCGGCGCCGACCGCCTTCGCCGCCTCGGCGTCGAAGCTGCGGGCGCGCAGCAGTTCGCTCAGGCGGACGGCGAGCGGCAGCAGCCGGTCCTCGAACTCGGCCCGGGTCAGCGACGTCGAGGTCACCGGGAACAGCGCCCGGCTCCAGATCGTCGTCAGCCGGCGCAGTCTTCCCTCCGGCCCGTCCGGCTCGGCGCTCATGCCGTACGCCCCACGCCGGCGTACCCGGAGAAGGCGTAGGGATCCTCGTCCTCCGGCGCCGAATCCGGGCGCCAGTGCGGCATCTGCACCAGTCCGGGTTCCACCATGTCGTACCCCTCGAAGAACCGCGCGATCCGGTCGCGCGAGCGCATGATCAGCGGGTTGCGAATGTCCTTGTACACGTCCACCGCGCCCTCGGCCCGCTCGGCGGGCAGCGGGATCCCCTCGTACGAGGCATGGGTGAGGATCAGCAGGCTGCCGGGCGCGAGGGCATCGCGCAGCTCGGCCACCGCAGCGTACGGGTCGTCCGCGTCTTCCACGAAGTGCAGTATGGCAACGAGCAGGAGGGCCACTGGCCGATTCAGGTCGATCAGCCGCTCCACCGGGGGGCTGGTGAGGATCTCCCGGGGCTTGCGGAGGTCGGCGGCGACCACGTCCGTGTCGTCGTCTCCCGCGAGCACCGCCTGGCTGTGGGCGACGGCCACCGGATCGTGGTCGACGTAGACCACGCGGGCGCCCGGTACGGCCGCCCGGGCCACCTCGTGGACGTTGCCGAACGTCGGGATGCCGGAGCCGATGTCGAGGAACTGGGTGATGCCCTCCCCCGCCGCGAACCGCACGGCCCGGCGCATGAACGCCCGGTTGGCCTGCATGATCTTCGGCAGGCCCGGCAGGAACTCCATGGCCTTGCGGGCCGCTTCCCGGTCGACCTCGAAGTTGTGCGAACCGCCCAGGTAGTAGTCGTAGATCCGCGAGACGCTCGGCACCGAGATGTCGATGCTCCGTGGGGCCCAGGCGGGACGCTCCATGTATCTCTCCAAGGCGTGGACAGGTGTAGGCGATCCGGTGTTCGAGCTGAGGCTACTGATCGCCGCCCAAAGGAGCGACCTGAACCGGAAATTGACCATCCGTTCCCGGTCACTGCCTGCGGCAAGTGCCCGAACGACCCCGCTGTGTGACCACCGTGCGGCGCCGTGCTCCCACCGCACACAACGATCCGCCCCCTCCGTGCGGTGCGGAGGGGGCGGATCTTCGGTCGTGCGCCGAGGCGGGCGGGTGATCGACCCTGGGGAGGTGATCTATTCGCCCGGCGCACCGACCGGCTTGCCGTCGGGCGAGACGGCGTACCAGGTGCCGCCCACGCCCTGACCGTTGGTGTCCCCCGGGGCCTTGTCCCCGGAAAAGGTGTAGATCGGCCAGCAGTTGACGGTCATCTGCCTGGCACCGTCGGAACGGGTGAAGGGCATCAGCCCCTTCTTCTTCACACCTTCGGTGTCGTCGGCGCCGACCGGGCCGACGGCAGGCCACTTCTCCAGGCAGGCCCCGGTGCAGTTGGAGACGGACTTCGGCCAGGCCTGGTCCTTCATGAAGCGGTAGACCGTCATGCCGTTCTTGTCCACGACGATGTCACCGAGCTTGGGGTCCTTGTGGACGGACAGGCCGGGCAGGTCGGACAGCTTGGCCTTCTTGCCGGTGGGCGCGAGCGCGAACCACTTGCCGCCCACGCCCTGGCCGTTGACGTCACCGGCGTTGACGTCCTTCGCGTAGCGGTAGGCGGGCCAGCCGCCGACGGTGAGCTGCTTGGAGCCGTCGGCGCGGGTGACCTCGCCGAGCAGCGCCTTGTCGATGCCGGCGCCGGCGGTGGCGTCGTCGGCGGGGACCGGCGGCCAGGTGGTCGCGCAGTCGCCGTCGCAGTTCGACTTGGGCGGGTTGGCGGTGTCCTTGTCGAACCGGTAGAGGGTGAGGCCGGAGCCGTCGGTCAGCACGTTGCCCAGGTCGGGATTGCTCGCCACGGCGAGCTTGCCCGCCGGGGAGACCGGGGCCGGGGAGGCGGAGCTCTGGTTGCCGTCGGCGCCGTATCCGTTGCCCGTGCCGGCGACGGTCCCGCTGCCCGGGTTGCCGTAGTCGCCGGCCGGGGCCGTGGCCCCGACGTTCTGGGCCGCCGACGCGGGAGTGGCGGCGTTGTCCTGGCCGCAGGCCGTGGTCAGCACCAGCACCGAGGCGGCCGTGGCCACCAGTGAGGCGGTCCGCCAGGAGGTCTTCATCGTCAACTCCACATTGTCGCCTGGATTTTGCAGCGCCCTGCTGTGCCGCCGCACGGCCATGGGTACGCACGGCAGGGGCCGCCGTGTTCAACGGCGGCCGATTTTTCTTTCCGCCCCGTCCTTCCGCGTCCGGTGACCCCGCTTCGGCCGCCGGGGGCGTGGACACCCGGACGAATCAGGCCGGGACAGGCCCTTCGGCTCGGCAAACCATCGATCACCCCATCTCCCTCTTTCGGAGCAATCTCGGCTCACCGGGGCGTACGGCGTCCCTTCGCGCCTCATGATCTGCGACGTGCATGGACCCGAAGTGACCCGATGCGCGCCTACGACACGGGCGTTGGCCCTGTTGACGCTGACCTGGGCCCTGGTGGGCTGTCCGGCCGGCAGCGCGTCGGCCGACGCCTGCGCGTACGCCTCGACGGGCCCGGACGGCACGGTGGCGGTGGCCTACGCCGGCGGCCACCACTGGCCTCCCCCGCCCTGCCCGAAGCCGACCCCGCCGCCGTGCCCGCCGAAGCCGACACCTACACCCACGCCGACGCCCACACCCACACCCACACCCACACCGACGCCGACGCCGACGCCGACGAAGCATCCGAAGCCGCCGCCCCGCCCCACCCCGAAGCCGACGCCCCGGCC
>NZ_WWJT01000585.1 GCF_009865385.1 Streptomyces sp. SID486
CCGGGCGGTGCCGCGGTCGCGCACGGCGCGAGGAGGCTGCCGCGGTGGGGTGTCCGCCCGTGGCGGCCGGTGCGTCGGCACCGGGCGGTGCCGCGGTCGCGCACGGCGCGAGGAGGCTGCCGCGGTGGGGTGTCCGCCCGTGGCGGCCGGTGCGTCGGCGCCGGCGCTCAGGCGGGCCGCAGGTGGACGATGTCGCCCGCTCCCACCGGCTCCTGCACGCCCTTCTCGGTGGCGATGATCAGACGGCCGTCGCCGTCCAGGGCCACGGCCTCGCCCACCACCGCCCGGTCGCCCGGCAGCTCGGCGCGGACCGTGCGGCCGAGGGTCGCGCAGCCCGCGGTGTACATCTCCTGCAGTCCGCTCGCGGCGGGGTCACCGCCCACCGCCCGCCACCGCCCGTACCACTCCTCCAGCGACCGCAGCACGGCCCGCAGCAGCGGGTCCCGGTCCGTGCTCCCCGCTCCGGCCAGCGCCAGCGATCCGGCCTGCGGCACGGGCAGCTCGTCCGCCCCGAGGGTCACGTTGATGCCGACGCCGATGACGACGCCGTCGTCCCCGGCCCGCTCGGCGAGGATGCCCCCGGCCTTGCGCTCCTCCCCGCCCACCGTCACCAGCAGGTCGTTCGGCCACTTCAGCGCCGTGTCGACGCCCGCCGCCCGGGCCAGCCCGGTCGCCACCGCCACCCCGGTCAGCAGCGGCAGCCAGCCCCAGCGCGCCACCGGCACCTCGGTGGGCTTCAGCAGCACGGAGAAGAAGAGACCGGACCGCGGCGGCGCCGACCAGCGGCGGTCCAGCCGGCCCCGGCCTGCCGTCTGCTCCTCCGCCACCAGCACCGCCCCCTCGTCGGCGTCGGCGGCGGCCGCCCGCGCGGCGAGGTCGGAGTTGGTGGAACCGGTCCGCCGCACCACCTCGATGTCGCGGTACAGCCCGCCGTCGCGGACCAGCCCGCGCCGCAGTGCCGCGGCGTTCAGGGGCGGACGGTCCAGGTCGGACCAGCGGCTGTCGTCTGAGGGATTCTGCGGCGTCATGCAAGCCACCCTAGGTGTGGTAAACGACGCAGTGCTGACCGGCGGGGCCCGCCACTACTCTACGAATGAGTAACCGTCCCCCCTTTTGAGCAGGCAGGGAGCCGCATCCCGATGTCCGAGCCGGAAGAGCGTCACGAGATCCACGAGATCGACATCCACACGACCGCAGGGAAACTCGCGGATCTCCAGCGCCGGATCCACGAGGCAACGCACGCCGGCTCCGAGCGCGCCGTCGAGAAACAGCACGCCAAGGGCAAGCTGACGGCCCGTGAGCGGATCGAGCTGCTGCTCGACGAGGACTCCTTCGTCGAACTGGACGAGTTCGCCCGGCACCGCTCCACCAACTTCGGCCTGGAGAACAACCGCCCCTACGGGGACGGCGTCGTCACCGGGTACGGCACCGTCGACGGCCGTCCCGTCGCCGTGTTCTCGCAGGACTTCACCGTCTTCGGCGGCGCGCTCGGCGAGGTCTACGGCCAGAAGATCGTCAAGGTCATGGACTTCGCGCTGAAGACCGGCTGCCCGGTCATCGGCATCAACGACTCCGGCGGCGCGCGCATCCAGGAGGGTGTCGCCTCGCTCGGCGCGTACGGCGAGATCTTCCGCCGCAACACCCATGCCTCCGGTGTGATCCCGCAGATCAGCCTGGTCGTCGGCCCCTGCGCCGGCGGTGCGGTCTACTCCCCGGCCATCACCGACTTCACGGTCATGGTCGACCAGACCTCGCACATGTTCATCACCGGCCCGGACGTCATCAAGACCGTCACCGGCGAGGACGTCGGCTTCGAGGAGCTGGGCGGCGCCCGCACCCACAACGCCACCTCCGGTGTGGCGCACCACATGTCCGGCGACGAGAAGGACGCCATCGAGTACGTCAAGCAGCTGCTGTCGTACCTGCCGTCCAACAACCTCAGCGAGGCGCCGGTCTTCCCGGAGGAGGCGGACCTCACCGTCAGCGCCGAGGACCTGGAGCTCGACACCCTGGTCCCGGACAGCGCCAACCAGCCGTACGACATCCGCACGGTCGTCGAACACGTCCTGGACGACGCCGAGTTCTTCGAGACGCAGGCGCTGTTCGCGCCCAACATCGTCACCGGTTTCGGACGGGTCGAGGGTCACCCGGTCGGCGTGGTCGCCAACCAGCCGATGCAGTTCGCCGGCTGCCTGGACATCGACGCCTCCGAGAAGGCCGCCCGCTTCGTCCGAACCTGCGACGCCTTCAACCTCCCCGTCCTGACCTTCGTGGACGTGCCCGGCTTCCTGCCCGGTGTGGGCCAGGAGCACGAGGGCATCATCCGGCGCGGCGCCAAGCTGATCTACGCCTACGCCGAGGCGACCGTCCCGCTGATCACCGTGATCACCCGCAAGGCGTTCGGCGGCGCCTACGACGTGATGGGCTCCAAGCACCTGGGTGCCGACCTCAACCTGGCGTGGCCCACCGCCCAGATCGCCGTCATGGGCGCCCAGGGCGCGGTCAACATCCTGCACCGGCGCACCATCACCGAGGCGGCAGCCGCCGGCGAGGGCCCCGAGAGCGCGGAGGCGGTGCGGGCGCGGCTGATCCGGGAGTACGAGGACGCCCTCCTCAACCCCTACGTCGCGGCCGAGCGCGGGTACATCGACGCGGTGATCATGCCGTCGGACACCCGGTCCCACATCGTCCGCGGGCTGCGCCAGCTGCGCACCAAGCGGGAGTCCCTGCCCCCGAAGAAGCACGGCAACATCCCCCTGTAGGCCCCGCCGATCCCGGGAGTGGTCATGAACATCAAGGTGGTACGAGGCAACCCGACCCCGGAGGAGCTGGCCGCCGCTCTGGCGGTGGTCCGCGTCCGCGCCGCGGCGGCGGCGAGTGCGCCGTCCGGCGCGGAGGGTCCGAGGGACGCGTGGTCCGACCCGTCGCGGATCGCGGCGGCCCGGGTCCCCGGCCCGGGCCCGGCGTCCTGGACGCGTACGTACTGGCCGAGCTAGCGCGATCCCGCCCGCGGGGGCCCCGCGGGCGGGCCGCGGTACCGGGCGCCGATATGAGTAGCGGTACTCAGGCGCCCTCCCCGGCCGAAGCCGCACGCTGGTGACATGCTGTGGTCAGACCCCGAGAACGAGCCGCCGGAGGAGCTGCGCGACGTACAGGAGATGCTGCGGCGGCTCGGACTCCTCATGGCCCTGGCCAGCGTCCTGATCATGATCTTCATCGGTCTGAGGTGAGCCTCGCGGCCCGCGGTGACTAACCTGACCGCATGACCGCAACGCGCCGCAGGCGACTCGTGCTCGCCTCCCAGTCCCCCGCCCGGCTGGGCCTGCTCCGGCAGGCCGGGCTCGCTCCCGAGGTGATCGTGAGCGGCGTCGACGAGGACGCCGTCACCGCGCCGACCCCGGCCGACCTGGCGCTCGCCCTGGCCGAGGCGAAGGCGTCGGTGGTGGCGGCGCGGCCGGAGGTGCAGGGCGCCCTGGTGATCGGCTGCGACTCGGTGCTGGAGCTGGACGGGCGGGCGCTGGGCAAGCCGGCCGACGCCGAGGAGGCCACCGCCCGCTGGAAGAGCATGCGGGGCCGGGCCGGAGTACTCCAGACGGGGCACTGTGTGTGGGACACGGAGGCGAAGCGGTACGTGTCGGCGACCGCCTCCACCGTTGTCCGGTTCGGTGAACCGACCGACGCGGAGGTGGCCGCCTACGTCGCCTCCGGAGAGCCCCTCCACGTCGCCGGCGCCTTCACCCTGGACGGCCGTTCGGCGCCGTTCATCGAGGGCATCGAGGGCGACCACGGCAACGTGATCGGCATCAGCCTGCCCCTGGTCCGCCGGCTCCTCGCGGAACTGGGCGTGGGCATCACCGAGTTGTGGGCGCCGGAGAGCTGACCTGGGCGGGCACGGTGTCCTGCGGCCCGTCGCCCTCCCCGTCCCGCGGCTCGTCGTCGCGATCCGCCGGGGCGGGTGCGCCGGCGGGCACCGCGTCCGGCTCCGGCCGCGTCCGCGGGCCCTCCCCCTGTCCGGGCGCGCCGTCCGGAGCCATGGCCTCGGGGCCGTCCGCACGGTCGTACGTCATCAGCAGCAGGACGATCAGGGCGAGGACGACCATCATGAACAGGAACGCCGTCCAGCCGACCAGGCCCCAGACGAACGCGCCGAGCAGGCCGTGCACCACGGCGGCGCTGATCAGCAGGACACGCCCGAAGCCGGCCGGGGCGCGGTCGCGTATCGCGACGAGCAGGGCGACCAGCGCGCAGAACAGGAAGTAGAGGCCGAAGACCACGCCCGCGACCTTGGAGGACGTCGCCATGACGTCCGGGTCGAGGCCGGCCAGGGACATCTTCTGCCGGTCGACGACCACTCCGAGGAACCAGTTCAGTGCGGCGACGCCGACGGCCTCCCCCAGGAGGACGACCGCCACGACCCATGCCACCGGTCTGCGCACCACCGGTCCCCACCCACCTTCACACCAGCAGCCTGTTACCACAGGTACGTTCGAGACAGCGCGAACGCTACTAACGGGTAAACCCAGGGACAAGGGTTCGGGCAGCAGCAAAGAATCATTGGGCCATTCGTAGGGACTCGACAAAGAATCAGAGTGGGGCGCGGCACGCTCGCACAGAGACCTTGGACACATGGCAGGGCTAGGGTTTTCCGAGGGAGTCCTGCGTACCGTGGTGCGACATGGGCTTTCGCGGGTCGAGCGAGCCTCGTATCACGCTCCGTGTGGGCAAGCTCACCAGTGGGGACGGGTCGAAGTGCCGTGTCGGCAGTCCCTAAACTCGGCTTGTTTCAAGGAGGGAGCCTCAATCGTGCGCAAGGTGCTCATCGCCAACCGTGGCGAAATCGCTGTCCGCGTGGCCCGGGCCTGCCGGGATGCCGGGATCGCGAGCGTGGCCGTCTACGCGGACCCGGACCGGGACGCTCTGCATGTCCGCGCCGCGGATGAGGCGTTCGCCCTGGGCGGTGACACCCCGGCCACCAGTTATCTGGTCATCGACAAGATCTTGAACGCGGCGCGCGAGTCCGGGGCGGACGCCGTCCACCCGGGCTACGGTTTCCTCTCGGAGAACGCCGAGTTCGCGCAGGCCGTGCTGGACGCCGGTCTGATCTGGATCGGCCCGCCGCCGCAGGCCATCCGCGACCTGGGTGACAAGGTCGCCGCCCGGCACATCGCCCAGCGTGCCGGCGCCCCGCTGGTGGCCGGCACGCCCGACCCCGTCTCGGGCGCCGAGGAGGTCGTGGCCTTCGCCGAGCAGCACGGGCTGCCGATCGCCATCAAGGCCGCCTTCGGTGGTGGCGGCCGTGGCCTGAAGGTCGCCCGTACCCTCGAAGAGGTCCCCGAGCTCTACGACTCCGCCGTCCGTGAGGCGGTGGCCGCCTTCGGTCGCGGCGAGTGCTTCGTCGAGCGCTACCTGGACCGGCCGCGGCACGTGGAGACGCAGTGCCTGGCCGACAAGCACGGCAACGTGGTCGTGGTCTCCACCCGTGACTGCTCGCTGCAGCGCCGCCACCAGAAGCTGGTGGAGGAGGCCCCGGCGCCGTTCCTCTCCGAGGAGCAGGTCGCCGAGCTGTACCGCGCCTCGAAGGCCATCCTGCGGGAGGCCCGCTACGAGGGCGCCGGAACCTGCGAGTTCCTCGTCGGCCAGGACGGCACGATCTCCTTCCTGGAGGTCAACACCCGCCTCCAGGTCGAGCACCCGGTGACCGAGGAGGTCGCCGGCATCGACCTGGTCCGCGAGATGTTCCGCATCGCCGACGGTGAGGAACTGGGCTACGACGACCCCGCCCTGCGCGGACACTCGTTCGAGTTCCGCATCAACGGCGAGGACCCGGGCCGCAACTTCCTGCCGGCCCCGGGTACGGTCACCCGCTTCGACGCGCCGTCCGGCCCCGGTGTCCGCCTGGACGCGGGCGTGGAGTCCGGCAGTGTGATCGGCCCGGCCTGGGACTCGCTGCTCGCCAAGCTGATCGTGACCGGCCGCACCCGCAAGGAGGCCCTGGAGCGGGCCGCCCGGGCGCTGGACGAGTTCCAGGTCGAGGGCATGGCCACCGCGATCCCGTTCCACCGCGCGGTCGTCCGGGACCCGGCGTTCGGCCCGGAGCTGACCGGCTCCGCCGATCCGTTCTCGGTCCACACCCGCTGGATCGAGACCGAGTTCGTCAACGAGATCAAGCCGTTCGCCGCTCCCGCCGACGCCGAGGCGGAGGAGGAGCTGGGCCGTGAGACGGTCGTCGTCGAGGTCGGCGGCAAGCGCCTCGAGGTCTCCCTGCCCTCGTCGCTGGGCATGAGCCTGGCCCGCACCGGTCTCGCGGCCGGTGCCAAGCCCAAGCGCCGCGCGGCGAAGAAGTCCGGGCCGGTCGCCTCCGGTGACACCCTCGCCTCGCCGATGCAGGGCACGATCGTGAAGATCGCCGTCGAGGAGGGCCAGGAGGTCCAGGAGGGCGACCTGGTCGTCGTCCTGGAGGCCATGAAGATGGAACAGCCCCTGAACGCCCACAAGGCGGGCACCATCAAGGGCCTCACCGCCGACGTCGGCGCGTCCATCACCTCGGGCGCGGCCATCTGCGAGATCAAGGACTGAGCCCGGCCGCACGTCCCTGCCGCGCGCCCGGCGGACCGGTTCTCCCGGCCGCCGGGCGCGCGGCGTCCGCGGCGCCGGCGGCGGCTCACGGACGAGGCGGGGCCGCCTGCGGCCGCATGTCCCGGTGGCGTTCCGCGGCCACCCGGAGCAGGAGGCCGCGGAGTTCCTCGCGGGTGCTGCCGCGGGTCTTCACCGCATGGCAGTTCGGGCACAGGGCCACCATCTGGCTGGGGTGGTCCCGGCCGCCCAGGGCGAGGTCCAGCACGTGGTCGACCTCCAGTATGGGCTGCCGCCGGTCCGTCGTGTCCGCCGGCTGGCCCGTGCACCGCGGGCTCTCGCACCGCCCCCCGCTGCGCCGCAGCACCAGGTAGCGGGCGGCGCGGGAACGCTTCGGGCGGTGCGTGGTCCGGGTGTCGCGCTCACCCGCGAGCCTGGCCTCCCGTTGCTCGATCAGCCGGCAGCCCCGCTCGTACTCGGCTGCCGTGACGACCCACCGGTCGGGCTGCTGCGGCAGGGGCCCGGCCGCCTCTCCCGGATCACCGTCGGGGTCCTGCAGACCGACGTCCGCGAGCAGCGGCGCGGGGTCGGTTCCGTCGAAGAAGGTGCCGAGCACGCCGTCGAGCACGGCGAGCCGGGTGACGGGCGAGTGCCGGAAGAGGTCGTGGACGGGTCGGGCCGGCCCGCCGCGCGGCCGGTGTTCGGCGAACCACCGGCGCAGCCCGGCGTCCCCGTGGGCGGTGGGCACCTCGCCCGCGTGGTCGGGCAGGGTCCACATCCCGTCACGGCACAGCGACGCGACGGGGTAGTCGGGACGCGGCCGCTCGCCGTGTGCTCCGTGCCGCCGCAGCAGCGTGGCCAGCTCCTGCTCGGTCCGCGTCCAGTCCAGCAGCCGCGGCTCACCCCGCAGGGCACGTCCCATCGCCCACAGCAGGGTGATGGGTTTGTAGAGGGCGGGCCGGCCGGCGGATCGATTCACCGTCAGCTCGGTGATGCGCCGTACCAGTTGCTCGTGGGTGAGCGCATCCTCCGGCGGGTCCTGCGCCACCGAGAAGCCGAGGCTCCTCAGGAGAGCCACGGCGTGCTGGGCGCCGCCGGAGAACTCGGCTGCCGCCAAAGACCGGCGGCCGGGCAGGTACCCGTGTGCCGCCCCGACGATCGCCTTCGAGTCGTAGCGCCTGCCGAGGTGCACCAGCAGATACCGGCGGGCCGGACGGAAGCCGTGCCGGGCGAGGAAGGCTTCGCGTCCGAGGCGGTCGTACTCCTCCATCGCCTTCTGGATCTCGACACGGGTGATGTCCGTCAGCGCCATGCCGGAACCTTATGCGGGACCACCGACAGCGAGGTTCCGCCCAGCGTCCGGGTGGCCGCGGCACCGGCCTAGCGGCGCCGCAGGTCGGCGACGCGGCCCCGTTCGGTGGTGGTGGGGTCGCCCAGGCCCGGGGTGGAGCGCAGGGCGGAGGTGCCCGGTACGTGCCCCCTTCGCGGTCCCGGCAGTGGGGCGCGGCGGCCCGCCGGGACCTGTTCACCCCCCGGGTTCCCGCTCGCCCCCGCAACGGCGATCTGCACGCCCTGGTCGGCGAGCGCCTGCAACTCCGTGCCGGCGCGGTCGTCGTGGGCGGGCGGCTCGTCGGTGACCAGCCGGGTGATGAGGTCCGTCGGCACGGTCTGGAACATCGTGTCGGTGCCGAGCTTGGTGTGGTCGGCGAGGACCACGACCTCCGCGGCGGCCTGGACCAGGGCCCGGTCGACGGACGCCGAGAGCATGTTGGAGGTGGACAGGCCCCGTTCGGCCGTCAGACCACTCCCGGAGAGGAAGGCCCTGGACACCCGCAGGCCCTGGAGGGACTGCTCGGCGCCGGAGCCGACGAGGGCGTAGTTGGAGCCGCGCAGGGTGCCCCCGGTCATCACGACCTCCACCCGGTTGGCGTGGGCCAGCGCCTGGGCCACGAGGAGGGAGTTGGTGACGACCGTCAGACCCGGCACGCGCGCCAGGCGGCGGGCCAGCTCCTGGGTGGTCGTACCCGCCCCGACCACGATGGCCTCGCCTTCTTCGACGAGGCCCGCGGCGAGGTCGGCGATGGCCGTCTTCTCGGCGGTCGCGAGGTGCGACTTCTGCGGGAAGCCGGATTCTCGCGTGAACCCGCCCGGCAGTACCGCACCACCGTGCCGGCGGTCGAGGAGTCCTTCTGCCTCCAGTGCCCGCACGTCCCGCCGTACGGTCACTTCGGAGGTCTGGACGACGCGGGCGAGCTCACGGAGCGACACGGCACCGTTCGCTCGCACCATTTCGAGGATCAATTGGCGACGTTCAGCAGCGAACACGAAACTGACAGTAACCCCAGCGACCGTCTGCTTTCAGCAGTTTGCGCCGAATAGCAGAAGTTGTTCGCATGGCGGGGTGGGAAGTGGTATAAAGCCCGCCCGCCCCGACTATGCCGTCCGCATGCGCCGCAACTCCCTGTGACCAGGGGAAAGTTCGCCCGCCCGTCAGGCCTCCGCGCTCGCCTTGCGGGTGTGCAGCTGCCGGGCGACCTCCGCGATCGACCCCGAAAGGGAGGGGTACACCGTGAACGCGTTCGCGATCTGTTCGACCGTCAGGTTGTTGTCGACGGCGATCGAGATGGGGTGGATCAGTTCCGAGGCGCGGGGCGCCACGACCACACCGCCGACGACGATGCCCGTGCCCGGCCGGCAGAAGATCTTCACGAAGCCGTCCCGGATACCCTGCATCTTCGCGCGCGGGTTGCGCAGCAGCGGGAGCTTGACGACCTTCGCGTCGATCTTGCCCGCGTCCACGTCCGCCTGCGTGTACCCGACGGTCGCGATCTCGGGGTCGGTGAAGACGTTCGAGGAGACCGTCTTCAGGTTCAGCGGGGCCACCGCGTCGCCGAGGAAGTGGTACATCGCGATGCGCCCCTGCATCGCGGCGACGGACGCGAGCGCGAAGACGCCGGTCACGTCACCGGCCGCGTACACGCCCGGGGCGGTCGTCCGGGAGACCTTGTCGGTCCAGATGTGACCCGAGTCGCGCAGCTTGACGCCGGCCTCCTCCAGACCGAGGCCCGCGCTGTTGGGGATGGCGCCGACGGCCATCAGGCAGTGGGAGCCGGTGATCACCCGGCCGTCGGCCAGCGTGACCTCGACCCGGTCGCCGACGCGCTTGGCGGACTGCGCGCGGGAGCGGGCCATGACGTTCATGCCCCGGCGCCGGAAGACGTCCTCCAGGACCGCGGCGGCGTCCGGGTCCTCGCCGGGCAGCACCCGGTCGCGCGAGGAGACCAGGGTCACCTTGGAGCCCAGTGCCTGGTAGGCGCCGGCGAACTCGGCACCGGTCACGCCCGAACCGACCACGATCAGCTCTTCCGGCAGCTCGTCGAGGTCGTAGACCTGCGTCCAGTTCAGGATCCGCTCGCCGTCGGGCTGGGCGTCGGGCAGCTCGCGCGGGTGGCCGCCGGTGGCGATGAGCACGGCGTCGGCGGTGAGGGTCTCCTCCGTGCCGTCGGCGGCGGTGACCACGACCTTGCGGGACCCGTCCAGGGCCTGCATGCCGTCCAGCCGGCCGCGGCCGCGCATGACCCGGGCGCCGGCGCGCGTCACGGACGCGGTGATGTCGTGGGACTGGGCGAGCGCGAGCCGCTTCACCCGCCGGTTGACCTTGCCGAGGTCCACGCCGACCACGCGGGCCGCCCGCTCCAGCGGCGGGGTGTCGTCGGCCACGATGATCCCCAGCTCCTCGTAGGAGGAGTCGAAGGTGGTCATCACCTCGGCCGTAGCGATAAGGGTCTTCGACGGCACGCAGTCGGTCAGCACCGACGCTCCGCCCAGACCGTCGCAGTCGACGACGGTCACCTCCGCGCCGAGCTGAGCGGCCACCAGGGCCGCTTCGTATCCGCCGGGTCCGCCACCGATGATCACGATCCGAGTCACGTACTCCATTGTCCCGCACGCTTCAACGTGCTACTGCCCGGGGGCGCCACCGGGCCGCCACCCGCCTCGACACCCCACCACCCGAAGGCACCAC
>NZ_WWJT01000586.1 GCF_009865385.1 Streptomyces sp. SID486
GACGCCCCGGCCGGCGCCGCCCGCCCGGCCCGCTCCGGCGCCACCGCCGCCCCAGCCACCCCGCCCGACACCCGAGCCGGCCCCGCCACCGCCGCCGAAGCCGGCACCCGAGCCCCGCCCCCGGCCCACCGTGACGCCGGTGAGCTTCCCGGCGTACCACCCCCACGCCGTCACCCACACCAAGCACGGTCACACCACGCCCGTCACCTACGTCCTGCTCATCACCGTCCCGGCGATCGTCGCCGTCGCGGCGCTGCGCCCGCGCTGACGCGCAGGCCCCACACCTCTGGAGGCATCAGTTGTCGGATTGGCTTGTTCTCGTCCTCGCGATGCTGGGGGCCTGTGCCGTCGTGGTCGTCATCACGACCCTGCGGCACCGCACGGCTTCCGAGGACGAGGATCCCAGCGAGACACCGGACGTCATCGAGTACATGACGATGTGGATCGGTGTCATCTACGCCATCGTCCTGGGCCTGGCCATCGCGGGCGTGTGGGAGGCCCGCAGCGCGGCCCAGGACTACGTGCAGTCCGAGGCCCAGGCACTGCACGAGATCTCGGAGCGGGTGCGGGTCTATCCGCCGGACGTGCGGGACCGCGTCCGCGGGGACGTGGACGCCTACGTCGGCTACGTCGTCCACACCGAGTGGCGGCGGATGGCGGACGACGGGCAGGTCACGGCCCGCGGCGGCGAGCTGCTGCAGCGGCTGCGGGCGGACGTCACCGACTACCAGCCGAAGAACGACTTCGAGGCCCAGGCGTACCAGCCGCTGCTGGACCAGCTGGCCGCCGCCGACCAGGCACGCAACTCGCGCGCCGACTCCACCGGGGCCACCATGCCGCCGGTCGTGTGGTGGGGGCTGATCACCGGTGCGCTGATCACCGTCGGCATGGTGTTCGCCCTGCAGATCCGGCGCACCGGGCGGGAACTGATCCTGGCCGGACTCTTCTCGGCGACCATCGCCTTCATGCTGTTCCTCATCTGGGACTTCGACGCCCCGTACAGCCGGGGCATCGCGGTCACGGCCGAGCCGTTCCTCAGTATGTTCCCGGGCGTCACGGGATAGCCCGCCGGCCGTCGCGGCACGGTCCGCCACAGGCCTTCGCCCCCGGTTCCGTGCGGAATCGGGGCGAAGGCCTGTCGATGTGCGGGTGCTCGATGGCGGACACGGATCCGGTGGGCCCGGCGGCCGGCCGGGGGCTCAGGCGCGCTTCTCGTGCCGGCGGCGCAGCCAGAAGGCACCACCACCGATCACCGCCACCGCCACCAGACCGCTGCCGATGGCCATGTCGGTGGGCGTCGCGCCGGTGGTCCTGCTGCCGCCCAGGCCGCCGTTGACACCACCGAGCACGGTGAAGGCGCCGCGGCGGGTCAGGGTGCGGCCGTCACAGCGGACGGTGACGTCGTACCGGCCGCGGCGCGCGTCCCGGTCGACGGTGGCGACACCCCGGGCGGTGTCGTCGCGGAACGGCTCCAGCGGGATGGTGCCGAAGGCGTCGGAACTGGCCGTGCCGGACCGGCAGCCGTTCACGATCACGGTCAGGCGGCCACCGGCGGGGAGGACGTCGGGCGTGACGAAGATGTCGCGCGAGTTGAAGTCGTCGCCGTGGTCGCCGAAGTTCCCTCCTTCCCCATGGCCACCCTCGTTGCCCCGCCCGTTGCCGAACCCTTCGTTGCCCCGGCCGTTCCCGAACCCCTCGTTGCCGCGGCCGTTGCCGAACCCTTCGTTCCCCCGGCCGTTCCCGAACCCCTCGTTGCCCCGGCCGTTCCCGAACCCTTCGTTCCCCCGGCCGTTCCCGAACCCCTCGTTGCCCCGGCCGTTGCCGTTGAAGTTCCCGTTCCCGGGAACGCGGCCCCCTCCGTTGACGATGCCGGTGCCGGGGAGAATCCCGACCCCCGTCCCGTTCAGGGCGCCGACGTTGCCGGTGCCGGTGCCGGGGACGACGACGGCACTGTTGTTGTCGGTGCCGCTCGGCCCGCCCCCGTTGCCCATGCCGTCCGCGACAGCCGCGGGGGCGGCGAGCCCGAGGACGGCGACCGTGGTGCACGCCGCCGCCAGGGCACGTTGGTTGCGCATGTGATCCTCCGCGGGAGGTCACCGGGTCCCGTCCCCGGTGGTTCGGCGAGAAACACCTCCCGGGACGACCCTCAGACGCGCGGAACACGCCCGCATGTCGAGAATGGTCCGTCCTGGTGATCCGACACGCCGACGGAAAACCACACAATCGGATATTCCCCCAGGTCACGGACCGTCAGAAAATATCTGGGAACGGCAACTCGGATGGCGCACGGAGCGGGTGACGGGCCACCCGTTCGCCGATCGCCCCGTCGCCTGCCGCCCGCGCGGGATTTAGCGTTTTCCCATGCGCGAAGGACGTGGCGCGACTGCGTCGAGAGGGGATGGCGAATGTCTGCGTCCATGCTGGCCGAGCTTGCCGAGGAGGAGGAACGGCGGAAGAAGCGCGCCCCGTGGGGCGTGATAGCGCTTGTTCTGCTGACCGGCCTGGCACTCATCCGGAACGGTTCGGGGGAGTTCGACGTCGGCCCGCCGCAGCCCGCCTCGGCGGCCGCGCCGGACAGCCGCGCCACCCTGGGCACCTTCGCTCCCGCGCCCGCCTCGCTGGCGTTCTCCGCCGTGGACCGGGTGCGGATCCCGGCGATCCACGTGGACGCCCCCGTGGTGCCGGTGGGGCTCGACGCGGACGGCTGGGTCGCGGCCCCGCCGCCGGACGACGCCAACCTGGCCGGGTGGTTCACCGGCGCCGTCTCCCCCGGGGAGAAGGGCACCGCCGTCGTCGTCGGCCATGTCGACAACAAGCAGGGCCCCGCGGTGTTCTACGGCCTCGGGGCGCTGAAGAAGGGGAACCAGATCGCGGTCGTGCGCAAGGACGGGAAGACCGCCGTGTTCGAGATCTACGGGGTCGAGGTCTTCGCGAAGAACAACTTCCCCGGCGACCGGGTGTACGGCTCGAAGGGGACACCGGAACTCCGGGTCATCACCTGCGGCGGCGGTTTCTCGAAGCAGAACGGCTACGACGGGAACGTCGTCGTCTTCGCCCGCCTGGCCGCGGTCACCTGAACCACCGCGGCCCGGCGGGCGAGAGCACGGCGCCGGCCCCGCCGGGCCGGGGAGCCGTCAGATCCGCCGGCTCGGCACGGTGAGGTGGTACCCGGAGTCGATCAGGTAGGGAAGCCATTCGCGGATCGCGCGGACGGTCTGCGAGCGGTCGCCCCCGGCGTCGTGGGAGAGCACCACGACGCCGGGGGCGGCGCCGCTCTCCACCTGGTCGATGATGGTGTCGACGCCCGGCTCCATCCAGTCGGTGGTGTCCACCGTCCAGGCCATCGGTTCCATGCCCATGGCGGCGCCCAGCTGGAAGGCGGCCTTGTTCCAGGCGCCGTAGGGCGCGCGGAACCACTGGGGGCGCTCGCCGTAGGTGTCCTCGATGATGTCGCTGGTGCGCTCCATCTCGGAGCGGATCTCCTTGCGGCCCAGCGTCGTCAGCAGCGGATGGGTCCAGGTGTGGTTGCCGACGACGTGCCCCTCGTCGGCCATCCGGGCCACCAGCTCCCTGTTCACGGCGACGCACTCACCGCAGACGAAGAACATCGCCCGTACGTCGTACTTGGCGAGGGTGTCGAGGATGTGCGGGGTGTAGTCCGGGTTGGGGCCGTCGTCGAAGGTCAGCATCATGCGCCGGCCGCTTCGGGAGATCTCCAGGATCGGCTTCCTGCGTACCTTGAGCTTGCGGGGCGCGGTACGCGGCGGTCCGTATCCGGTCAGCGGCTGCAGCCGGAATGCGGAGGGCTTGAGCGCCTGACGGGCCTGCGGGCCGGCGACGGGGGCCGGGGCGCTGCGGGCGGTCTCCTCGCCGCCTTCCGCCAGGACGATGCCGGCTGTGCCCGCCGACCCCAGGGCGGCGGCCCCGGCGAGGAGCATCCGGCGCCGCGTGAACAACTGATCCTTCTGCATGACTCATCAGTCGCCCCGTTCACCTCCGGCGCACCGCAACGCCACCGGTGCGGCGGCGGTAATACACCCGGACGGCCGAGCCGGGCGGTCCTCAGCGGCGGCGCACGAGCGGGAACGGGAGCGTCTCACGGATCGTCAGGCCGGTGAGGAACATGACGATCCGGTCGACCCCGAGGCCGAGGCCGCCGGTCGGGGGCATGGCGTAGGCCAGTGCCTGGAGGAAGTCCTCGTCGAGTTCCATGGCCTCCGGGTCACCGCCGGCGGCCAGCAGCGACTGCTCGGTGAGCCGGCGGCGCTGCTCGACGGGATCGGTCAGTTCCGAGTAGGCGGTGCCGAGTTCGGTGCCGAACGCCACCAGGTCCCAGCGTTCGGCGAGCCGCGGGTCGCTGCGGTGCTGCCGCGTCAGCGGGGAGACGTCGGTCGGGAAGTCCTTGTAGAAGGTGGGCGGCCCGGTCCGGTGTTCGACCAGCCGCTCGTACATCTCCAGTACGACGTCCCCGGGGCCGTCCTCGGCGGTGTACGGCACCCCGGAGCGGTCGCACAGCCGGTGCAGCCGCAGCAGTTCGGTGCCGGGGCCGATCTCCTCCCCGAGCGCCTCGGAGATCGCGCCGTACACGGTTCTGACCGGCCAGGTCCCGGAGATGTCGTACTCCTCGCCGTCCTTGCGGGCCACCGGGGAGCCGAACGCGGCGGTCGCGGCGCCCTGGATCAGCTCGCGGGCGAGGCCGAGCATCACGTCGTAGTCGGCGTGGGCCTGGTACGCCTCCAGCATCGTGAACTCGGGGTTGTGCTTGTGGGAGACGCCCTCGTTGCGGAAGGTGCGGCCCAGCTCGAAGACCTTCTCCAGGCCGCCGACGCACAGCCGCTTCAGGTACAGCTCGGGGGCGATGCGCAGGTAGAGGTCCAGATCGTAGGCGTTGATGTGGGTGGTGAAGGGGCGGGCGTTGGCGCCGCCGTGGATCTGCTGGAGCATCGGCGTCTCGACCTCCAGGTAGCCGCGGTCCAGCAGACCCCGGCGCAGGGCCTGTACGGCGGCGGAGCGGACGCGCACGACGGCGCGGGCGTCGGGGCTGGTGATCAGGTCCAGGTGGCGGCGGCGGACCTTGGCCTCGGCGTCGGTGAGGCCCCGGCGCTTGTCGGGCAGCGGGTGCAGACACTTGCCGGTGAGCTGCCAGGAGGTGACGAAGACGGTGGGTTCGCCGCGGTCGCTCGGCCGGGCGTGGCCGCTGACGGTGAGGAGGTCGCCGATGTCGACGTCGGCGGTGAAGCGGTCCAGCGCCGGCCCCGAGCCGTCCCGGGTGAGGGCGATCTGGTGGTCGCCGGACCAGTCCCGCAGCACGGCGAAGACGATGCCGCCGAAGTCGCGGACCAGCATGACGCGTCCGGCCACGGTGACGTCCTCGCCGGGTGGCACGTCGGCGAGGGCGCAGGTGGGTGCCGGGGTGCCCACCGGATAGGGGTCGGTGCCGGTGGCGCGCAGCCGGTCGAGGGTGCGGTGCCGGACGCGGACCTGGTCGGGCAGGCCCGCGTCCGGGGCGGCGGGCGCGGTCTCGTCCCCTCCGTCGGGACCGGGTGCCGGCCGGGACGGCGGACCCGCGGGCACGGCGGGCCGCCGTCCCGTCCCCGGGTGCCCCTTTCCCCAGAGTTTGTGCAGGGACGGCACGGAGACGAAACCCTCGGCGATGCCGGAGGCGAGGCCGATGCGGGCGAGGGCGGCGGTGTCGCCGTAGCAGATGAAGCGCGGGTACCACTCGGGGCGGTACTTGGCGTTGGAGCGGTAGAGGGCCTCCAGTTGCCACCAGCGGGAGAAGAACAGCAGCAGGCGGCGCCAGAGCCGCAGGACCGGTCCGGCTCCGATCCGGGCGCCCTCCTCGAAGACCGACCGGAAGACGGCGAAGTTCAGGGAGATCCGGTGCACGCCCAGCCGGGGGGCCACGGCACACAGTTCGGCGACCATGAACTCCATCACCCCGTTGGGCGCGGTCCGGTCACGGCGCATCAGGTCCAGGGAGACGCCGCTGCGGCCCCAGGGGACGAAGGAGAGCAGGGCGAGCAGCCGGCCGTGCTCGCCGAGGGCCTCCACGAGGAGGCAGTCGCCGTCGGCGGGGTCGCCGAGCCGGTCCAGGGCCATGGAGAAGCCCCGCTCGGTCTCGGTGTCCCGCCAGGCGTCGGCCTTGTCGACGATCTCCTGCATCTCCCGTTCGGTGAGCTGGGCGTGCCGGCGGATACGGCACACGGCTCCGGTGCGGCGGACCCGGTGCACCGCCTGCCGGGTGACGCGCATGTCCCGGCCGCTGAGGTCGAAGCCCGGGATGTGCAGGATCGCCTCGTCGCCGAGCTGGAGGGCGCCGAGGCCGGCCCGGGAGAAGGCGCGGGCGCCGTTCTCGGAGGCGCCCATCACGGCGGGCGCCCAGGCGTGCCGGCGGGCCACGTCCAGCCAGGCGCCGATGGCGTGCGGCCATGCCTCCGGATCGCCCACGGGGTCCCCGCTGGCCAGGCACACGCCGGCCTCGACGCGGTAGGTGACGGCGGCCTTGCCGCTGGGCGAGAAGACCACGGCCTTGTCCCGCCGGGTGGCGAAGTAGCCGAGGGAGTCCCGCTCGCCGTAGGCGGCCAGCAGGGCCCGGATGCGTGCCTCCTCGTCACCGTGCAGGGCGGCTTCGAGGCGCTGGGACCGGAACAGGGTGACAGCGGCGTTGAGCAGGGCGAGCGCGCCGAACAGGCCGAGCAGGAAGGTGATCGCGCGGGGCGGGCGGCCGGCGAAGGAGCTGCTGGAGACCAGGCCGCCGCACACCCGGTCGGCCGCCCAGCCCAGGTGCTGGCCGGCCGGCAGCGTGCCCGGGAAGAGCTGCAGCAGCCCCCAGCCGACGACGATGGACGCGGCGAGCCCGGCCAGCAGCACGGCGAGCGCCCGCCACACGGCGCCGCGGCGGGAGGCGGCGTAGAACTCGCCGCGCGCCGCCACCAGCAGGAGCAGCAGCAGCGCGCACAGCACCAGGGACGGCAGGGACTGGGCGTACAGGCCGACGGCCGCGCCGAGCGCGTCGGTCAGGACGAGCAGGCCGAGGTAGACGACGACCAGCCACCAGGCGATCTTCTTGCGGGCTGCGGTGGCACCGGCCAGCAGGAACAGGAAGACGGCGTAGGCGAGGTTGGCGCTGATGGGCACCAGCAGCAGGTCCAGGGTGCGCACGACCGGGCGGAGCGGGTCGCGCAGCGGGGCGACGACCGCGAGCAGGGCGCACAGCAGGCCGAGCGCGGCGAAGAGCGTGGCGAAGACCTCCGGGACCCGGCCGAGGCGCCCGCCGGTCGGGCGTACCGGGCCGCCGGCAGCGCTGGGGGCGGCCGGTTCCGCGGTGGCAGTCATGGTTCCGACTCTAGGAAGGGCCCGCGTGCCCCGCCCGTCGAGCGGGCCCGGGCATGGGCTGGAACAGACGGTTCCGATAGCCTCGGGCCGTGACGGAACAGCACGAACAGCACTCGCACACGTTCGAGCGGGGCACGGACGGCCCGAAGGTCGTCGTCGTCGGCGTGGACGGCTCCGACTCCTCACTGCGCGCCGCGGCGTACGCGGGCGGGCTGGCCCGTCGGCAGCACGCGCTGCTGGCCGTGGTCTACGTGCAGCCGGTGCTGGCGGCGGGCGCGGCGCTCGGGGCGCCGGTGGCGGAGACGACCGACGAGATCGCCGAGGACCTGATCACGCAGATCAGGGAGGCGGCCGAGCGGGTCAAGGGGATATTCGAGGTGCGCTGGGAGTTCCACACCTTCCGCGGCGATCCCTACAACGGCCTGGTGAAGGCGGCCGACGAGCTGAAGGCGGACGCGGTGGTCGTGGGCGCCTCGGAGCAGGCCGGGCACCGGATCGTCGGTTCGGTGGCGGTGCGGCTGGTGAAGGCGGGCCGGTGGCCGGTGACGGTCGTCCCGTAGGGCGCGCCGCGGGCGTCCCCGCCGTACGGCCGCGAGCCGCCGGCCCGGCCCGCGCGGGGACACCCGGCGGGGCCGTGCGTGGCGTCTTCCCTGTGCGCCGCCCCTGAGACATCATGATCCGCCGTCAGCCGTTGCCGTCGGCGAAGAGGTGAGGCGCATGGCCAGGATCCGCGCGGGTGAGGGGATTCTCCGCCGCAAACCGATCGAGCACATCGAGGAGACCGAGGTCGGCGAGGGAACCGGCCTGGACAAGTCGCTGGGGCTGTGGCAGCTGACCGCGATCGGCGTGGGCGGCATCATCGGCGCGGGCATCTTCACCCTGGCCGGCACGGTGGCCAACGGCACGGCCGGCCCCGCGGTGCTGGTGTCCTTCCTGATCGCCGGCGTGGCGAGCGCCTGCGCGGCGCTGTCGTACGCCGAGTTCGCGGGGCTGATCCCGAAGGCGGGCTCGGCGTACACGTACGGGTACGCGGTGCTCGGCGAGTTCGCGGGCTGGTTCATCGGCTGGGACCTGCTGCTGGAGTACACGGCGATCGTGGCCGTGGTGGCCATCGGCATCTCCGGGTACTTCAGCTTCCTGGTCGAGGCGATGGGCGCCGATCTGCCGAGCTGGATGCTGGGGGCGCCCGGCACCGGGAGCGGGCACCGGGTGGACCTGTTCGCGGCCGTGCTGTGCCTGCTGATCGCCTGGCTGCTCAACCTGGGCATCCGCAGCGCGGCCCGCTTCGAGACGTTCGTGGTCACCCTGAAGGTGCTGGTGGTGCTGCTGGTGGTCGGGGTCGGTGTGTTCCACATCGACAGCGGCAACTACCGCCCGTTCTTCCCCTTCGGCGTCAGCGGCGCCTTCACGGGCGCGGCGACGGTGTTCTTCGCGGTGTTCGGCTACGACGCGATGTCGACCGCGGCCGAGGAGTCGAAGGACGCCCAGCGGCACATGCCTAAGGCGATCATCTACTCGCTGGCGATCTCGATGGTGCTGTACGTGGCGGCGTGTCTGGTGCTGACGGGCATGCAGAACTACAAGGACATCGACCCGGAGAGCGGCTTCTCCACGGCGTTCAAGTCGGTGGGCCTGGGCGCGCTGGCGGACGTGATCGCGGTGGGCGCGATCATCGGCATCCTCACGGTGATGTTCACGTTCATGCTGGGCGTGACCCGGGTGTGGTTCTCGATGTCCCGGGACGGGCTGCTGCCCAGGTGGTTCGCGAAGACGCACCCGACGCGGCACGTGCCGACCCGGGTGACCTGGATCGTGGGGGCGGCGTCCGCGGCGATCGCCGGGTTCGTCCCGATCGGCGAGGCGGCCGAGCTGACCAACATCGGCATCCTGCTGGCGTTCGTGGTGGTGTGCGTGGCGGTGATCGTGCTGCGCTACCGGCAGCCGGAGCTGCCGCGCACCTTCCGGACGCCGGGCATGCCGGTCGTGCCCGCGCTGGGTGTCGTCTTCTCGGTCTGGCTGATCACGTTCCTGCAGTGGCAGACCTGGGTGCGGTTCGCCATCTGGTTCGTGATCGGATGCGTGATCTACTTCGGTTACTCCTACCGGCGCTCGGCGCTCGCCGTCCGGCGGTCCGGCGGCTGATCACTCCGCCATGGTCAGGCCGTCCTGGGCGGCGCCGCGGCTGAGCACCGCGTCCCTGATCCGGTCGCGGACGGCCTCCAGCTGGGCGCCCTGGGCGATGGCCCGGTTGAGGTCGACGACCCGCCCGGCGTCGAGGTCGTACAGCTGCGGGACGAACTCGGCCGCGGTGACCCGCCAGGGGCCGCCGGGCCGGGCCGGCGGGGCGAAGGTGAAGCGGCCGAGGGTGGACTCGTTGCCGCGCGGGTCCTGGGCGCCCGCGCGGTTGTACATCTCGCCGGCGATCTGGTCGCCCATCCCGTAGACCACCCAGGTGCCGTTGATCTTCTCGTATGCCTGCGGGACATGGGCGTGGGTGCCGAGGACCAGGTCGATGTCCGGGCGGCCGTTCGTGGCCGAGGCGGTCAGCCGCTGGGCGAGGGTGAGCTGGAGGCGGTCGGGTTCCTGCTGCCACTCGGTGCCCCAGTCGAGGGAGACCACGACGACGTCGGCGCCGCCGCGCCGGGCGGCACGGGCGTCGGCGACGATCCGGTCGGCGTCGATCACGTTGACCGCCCAGGGCTGTCCGGGCGGCAGCGGGTAGTTGGTGCCGAAGGTGTACGACAGGTGGGCGACCTTCGCCCGGCCGGCCCGCAGCATGCCGACCGAGCGGGCCTCGGCCTCGCTGCGGGCGGTCCCGGCGTGCCGCAGGCCGGCCCTGTCCATCGCGTCGAGGGTGCGCGCGATACCGGCGGCGCCGTCGTCCAGGGCGTGCCCGGAGGCGGTGGAGCAGCTGTCGTAGCCGGTGGCCGCGAGGGCCTCGGCGATCTGCGGCGGGGACTTGAAGACGGGGTAGCCGGTGTAGTCGCCGTCGGCGCCGTAGACGGTCTCCATGTGACACAGCGCCAGGTCGGCGCGGGAGACGACGGGTTGGACGCCGGAGAGCATGGGGCGGAAGTCGTGGCCGTTGCGGCCGGCGTCGTAGGCGGCCCGCTCGATCACGGAGGTGTGCGGCAGCACGTCGCCGGAGGCGACCAGGGTGAAGCCGCCGCCCGCCGGGGGCGGCGCGGGCTCTCCGCGCGTGCCGGACTCCTGCTGCCGGTTCTGGCAGGCTGCTCCGGCCGCGAGGACGGCGGTCAGGACCAGCGCCACCTGTTGTCTGCGTCCGATCATCAGCTCACCCCAGGGTTGTCGTATATACAGACGAAGGCGTGACGGGCATATGGGTATGAATCTGATGTGCCGGATAAACAGATCGGGTGGCGTCATTAGCCCGTCCGGGGCTTTCGGGTATCGCCCGCCCTACCGTTCGCCGACGCGATCGACCGTCCGTCGCACGCCCGGGGCCGCCCCCTGTGCGCCGGCCACGGGCTGCGCTGGCATACGGCCATGACGGCCGGAACCTCACTCACCCCCGGGACCACGACCGCCGGACACGAGCTGGCCGCGCTCCAGCGCGAGCACGGCGGCCCGCTGTTCGCACTGCTGCTCAGGCTCTGCGACGGAGACCGCCAGCGCGCCGAGGACCTCGTCCAGGAGACCCTGGTGCGCGCCTGGCAGCACCCCGAGGCCCTGCACGCCGACGGCTTCGAGTCCGTACGGCCCTGGCTGCTCACGGTGGCCAGGCGGCTCGCGATCGACGCCCGGCGGGCCCGGCAGGCACGGCCGGCCGAGACCGGGGCCGAGGTGCCCGAGGACGCGCGGGTGAGTGCTGATCACGCCGAGCGGGCCACCGCGGTGCTCGATGTCCGGCAGGCTGTGAAGACACTCACTCCGGAGCACCGTGACGTCCTGCTGTTGGTGTACTACCGCGGGGCCAGTGTGACGGAGGCGGCGCAGACCCTCGGGATTCCACCCGGTACGGTGAAGTCCCGCGCGTACTACGCGTTGCGTGCCCTGCGCCGGGTCCTTCCGGGTTATGCGACCGACCTGCGATGAAACCGGAAGCCTGGTCAAACCTCGGTAAAGCGCCTTGCTGTAGCCCCCGTTCGGGCAATGGGCTGTCCTCATCCGCGTTTCGGGCGGGGGCCAGGACCGCGATCCCGGCGGGGCCCGGGCGACGCGCACGTACCGGAGGAAGGGCAGGAAGGGATGCTGCACAGAGGTCACGAGAGCACGGACGGTACCGGTGATGAACTGGCCGTCCCCATGGCCTGGTTGTACGCCGAGTACATCGCCGACGAGCTGCTGCGCACCGGCGATCTGATGCCGCCGACGTCCTTCGAGTTCCGGGCCGGCCGGGACGCGCTGGCGCTGACCGTCTTCCTGTCCGACACCGACGGGGAGCTGTCCGGCATCCGGGTGATCTCCCAGCTGGAGAACTGGCTGGCGCTGACCGCCTACGACCAGCCCTGGCAGGACTGGGTGCGGACCCGCATGGCCGAGCTGGCCGGGCGGACGGACGGCCCCGGCGCCCTCGGCCCGGACCTGGCGCTGGCGGCGGACGCCTGGCGCTGGCTGGAGGAGACCGAGCTGCTCGCGCCGGACCTGGACGCGGTCCCGGGCGGCGGCGCGGTGTTCGGGGAGGAGGACGGGCCGAAGGTCTGGACACCGGCCTGGCGGCTCGGACTGCCCCTCGGGCACCTCGCGATCCACCTCTTCTGAATCTTCTGGAATTCACACCAATCCACGGGCCGGACCGCTCCGAATCTCCTGCCGGGATTCTGTGCGTGGCTTGAGTGATTCGGCCGTCGGCTGCGTACGGGTGGGAGCAAGGAGTAACCCTTCCCCCACCCTTCGGCACGAGGATTCGGCATGAGGTCCCTGGAACGGCATCGCGACGCCGGCGCGTACGCGCTCGGCGTGCTGGACGAGGCGGAGGCATTCCGCTTCGAGGACCACCTCATGGAGTGCCCCCGGTGCACGGCACACGTGACCGAGTTCGGGCCCGCGACCCGGCAGCTGATGCTGTACCGCCGGGCCACGCCGCGCTTCGTGCATCCCCTGGCACAGCCCGGTCCCCGGCTGCTGGACCGGCTCCTCGGCGAGCTGGTGCGGCGGCGGCGGTCGCGGCGGCGCCGGCTGCTGTACGGCCTGGCCGCCTCGGTGGTGCTGGCCGTGGCCGGCCCGGGGATCGTGGCCTTCGCCGGCCACGCGCCCCCTGCCCCACGGGTCACCACGGCGACCGACCCGCACACCGGGGTGTGGGCGCGGGTCACGTCCACGGACGCGGACTGGGGCAGCGACCTGCGGCTGGAGGTCAGGGACGGTTCCGGGCCGCACGCCTGCCGCCTGGTCGCGGTCGGCCGCGACGGCACGGAACAGGTCGTCGCCGGCTGGACCGACCCCGGTGACGGCGCCGCACCCACCACCGCGATGGGCACCACCGCGCTGCACCCCGGGCAGATCCTCCGCTACGAGATCCGCACGGACGAGGGACGGCGACTGGTCACCCTGGAGTAACGGCACCGGGACGCGGCCGGCTCATTTCAGCAGCCGGGACAGCCGGCGGTCGGCCAGCGGCTTGCCGCCCGTCTGGCAGGTCGGGCAGTACTGCAGCGAGGAATCGGCGAAGGAGACCTCGCGGATGGTGTCGCCGCACACCGGGCAGGGGTCGCCGGTGCGGCCGTGGACGCGCAGGCCGCTCTTCTTCTCCGCCTTCAGCCGGCCGGCCGCCACCGACCGGAACCGCTCGACCGCCTCGGTGAGCGTGTCGCGCAGCGCCGTGTACAGCCGGTGCGTCTCGTCCGGGGTGAGGGAGGCGGCGAGCTTGAAGGGGGACATCTTCGCGGCGTGCAGGATCTCGTCGCTGTAGGCGTTGCCGACACCCGCGATCAGCGACTGGTCCCGCAGAGCGCCCTTCAGCTGCCGGCGTTCGTCCTTCAGCAGGGCGGCGAAGCGCTCCTCGTCGAAGTCGCCGGCGAGCGGGTCGGGGCCCAGCCGGGCGATGCCCGGCACCTCCCCCGGATCGCGGACGACGTAGACGGCCAGGCGTTTCTGGGTGCCGGCCTCGGTCAGGTCGAAGCCCTCGCCGGTCTCCAGGGCCACCCGCAGCGCGAGCGGTCCCTTGCCGGGCTTCGGCGGGCCGTCGGGCAGCCGGTCCTTCCACTGCAGCCAGCCGGCGCGGGCCAGGTGGAACACCAGGTGCAGCCCGCCGTCCGTCGTGATGTCGAGGAACTTGCCGTGCCGGCGCACGGCCGTCACCTCCGCGCCCTCGACGGCGGTGACCGGCGGGTCGTACGTCTTCAGGACGCTGATGGCCACCGGCAGCACCCGCACCACCCGCAGTCCGACCAGGTGCTCGGTGAGGAAGTCCGTCAGCGCTTGTACCTCGGGCAGTTCCGGCATGCGTCCAGAGTGCCATCCTGGACCGCAGCCGGGCGGGTGCCCGCGGTGCGGCCCTGGACGTCGCGGTGCCTACGGCAGCCCGAACTCGCACCAGACCGCCTTGCCGCCGCCCCTCGCCTCCACGCCCCAGCTGTCGGCGAGCCGCTCCACGAGGAGCAGACCGCGGCCGGAGACGCCCTCCTCGCCCGCGTCGCGGCGCCGCGGCAGGGCGCTGGAGCTGTCCTCGACCTCGATGCGCAGCTTGTGGGGGGTGCCGTCCAGGGCCCGCAGGGTGACGATCGCGGAGCCCTCGGTGTGCGTCAGGGCGTTGGTGATCAGCTCGTCGGCCACCAGCTCGATCTCGTCGGCCCGGTCGCCCGCGCCCCAGGCCCGGACCGCGGCGCGGATCATGTGCCGGGCCTGGGTGAGGGCCTCCGGGTCGCCGGACGCGACGTGCTGCTGGAGCCGTCCGCCGGGCCGCGTGGTCTCGCGGGCCCGGCGGCGCAGCAGGAGCAGGGCCACGTCGTCGTCGCCGCCCCGCTCCTCGGCCACCCGGATCAGCCGGTCGGCGAGGTCGCGCACCTCGCCGGGTCCCTCGCAGATGAGCGCGACGAGGGCCCTCATGCCGTCGTCCAGATCGGCACCGGGCAGCTCGACGAGGCCGTCGGTGCACAGCAGCAGGGTGTGGCCCGGGTCGAGTTCGAGGGTGGCGACGGGGTACTCCAGCCGGCCGAACTCGGCGGACAGGCCGAGCGGCAGCCCGCCCGGGACGGGGACCCGGAAGCAGCTGCCGTCGCCGCGCCGGACCAGCGGGTCGATGTGCCCGGCGCGCACCACCTGGACCACTCCGGTGGACAGGTCGGCCTCGGCGTACAGACACGTGGCGAACCGGTCGGTGTCGAGTTCGTGCAGGAAGACGGAGGCGCGGGCCATCACGGTGGCCGGGGTGTGGCCCTCGGCGGCGTAGGCGCGCAGCACGATCCGCAGCTGGCCCATGACGGCCGCCGCGTGCGTGTCGTGGCCCTGGACGTCCCCGATGACCGCGCCGACCCGGCCTCCCCCGGAGGGGGTACCCCCAGGCAGCGGGATCAGGTCGTACCAGTCGCCGCCGATCTCCCGGCCCAGGGCGGCCGAGCGGTAGCGGACCGCGATGTCGGCGCCGGGCACGCTCGGGATGGTGCGGGGCAGCATGGCCTGCTGGAGGCCCTCGGCGAGGTCCTTCTCCTGCTCGTAGAGCATGGCCCGCATCAGGCTCTGCGCGATGCTGCCGCCCAGTGCGACCAGGACGGCGCGTTCCTCGTCGGAGAAGCCGCGCCGGTCGTCGTAGAGCAGGCCCATCGCGCCGATCGGGCGGGCCTGGGCGATCAGCGGGAGGTAGGCGGCCGAGGTGATGCGCAGGTCGGTGATGTGCGGCCAGAGGATCGGGTAGTCCGCCGCGAACTCCTCCGCCGATTCGATGAAGCGGGGGCTGAGCGTGCGCACGGCCTCGCTCATCGGGTAGGGCTCGTCGATCCGGGTGACGCGGGTGCCGGGGACGAAGCTGCCGGCGGGGCCCTCGGCGACCAGCCGGATCCGCCCCGCCTCCACCAGGCCCATGACCAGGCTGGCCGCGCCGAGGTGGCGGACGCCGTGGGTGTCCTTCAGGACGTCGATGACGTCCTGGATGGTGCGGGCGTGCGCGAGGGCGGCGGAGATGATCTGGACGACGCCGGCCTGCTGGCGGAACGCCTCGTCCTGGGCGGCCCGCAGGCTGCGGGCCGCGCTGTCGGCGAGTTCCTGGGTGGCGTCGCGGACGATGCCGACGACGCGGCGGGGGCGGCCGGTCTCGTCGCGCCGGATGTAGCCCTGGGTGTGCGTCCAGCGCAGGGTGCCGTCGCGGCAGCGGATGCGGAAGTAGGCGCCGTAGTTCTCGCTGCCGTCCTTGATCGCCTCGGCGATGGCCGCGTCGAGCCGGGCGGCCTCCGGCTGCGGCACGCGCACGGTCAGAGTCTCCGGGCGCCCGTCGTACTCCTCGGGGAGCAGGTCGAACACCTCGAAAGCCTGGGCGTCCATGTCCATCAGACCGGCGTCCAGGTCCCAGTCGAAGCTGCCCATGTGGTTGAGCGCGAGGATCGGGTCCGGATGTGCGGGCCAGTCCTCCGGGAGTGACAGGGCGCTCGCTCCCTGATCGGCCATGGGGCCCACCATGCCAGCATCCGGCCGATTCTTCGACCTGGTCGACGGGCTGCGGCGCCGGCTGCCCGGCGTCCCGTCCGGCGCCGGTCCCGCCCGCTCAGCCGCTCGGCTCACCGTCGGGTCCGCCGCGCAGGACACGGGCTCCGGGCACGGGCGGACCGTTCTCGGCGACCGTACCCGCGCCGTCCGGGCGCGCCGGGGCCGAGGGGGACGGCATGGTCCCGGCCCGGGACGACGGGGGCGGACCGCTGGGTGCCCGGGCCGAGGGGGGCGGGCTCGTAGCTGCCCGGGCCGACGGGGACTGCACGGTCCCGGCCCGGGACGACGGGGGCGGACCGCTGGGTGCCCGGGCCGAGGGGGGCGGGCTGGTCGCTGCCCCGGCCGACGGGGGCGGGGTGGAACCGGCAGGGGACGACAGAGGCGGGCTGGAACCGG
>NZ_WWJT01000587.1 GCF_009865385.1 Streptomyces sp. SID486
CCGCAGGCCCGAGCGCACCCGACGGTCGCAGCGCGCCGGCGAGTGGTCCTCCCGGTGCGGGAGGCGGCCCGGGCGGACTGCCCGGCGCGGTGAGGCAGGCGCGCTCCCGGGCGGCCCGGGCGGCCTCGGCGGGCGGGACCCCGGACGCGGTCAGCCGGCACATCGTCTCCAGCATCGTCACGTCCTCGGGCGTCCAGCGGCGGTGCCGCCCACCGGTGCGCGCGGCGGCGCCGATGCCGTAACGGCGGTCCCAGGAACGGAGGGTGGTGGGTGAGACGCCGAGCCGGCGGGCCAGCGCCCCGGTCGTCAGCGCCGGCTCGGCACCGGGCTCCGGCGGCTTCACGGCGTCACTCGTGTCCATACGACCGACGATACGACGCAGAAACGATGCAAGTTGTCGCGTCACCGCACCGGCTCACACGATCTAGGTGATCGGGGCGGCACCCGGCAGGCCCCGTTCCGCCGAAACCGGCAGACCGGGCGGCGCCCGCGCACCCCCGTCCCGGGAAAGCGGTGGGGATCCGCAGGAATGCGTCCCGGCCGGCCCGTCCGAAGCGAAGGAGCCGTCGTCATGAGCCCGCACCCGACCGCCGTCGCCCCCGGCACCGCGCCCCCGGCCGGCCGGTCCGCCGGCCCCTCCGCCGGCCCGGTGCCGTGGCCGGGTACCGGGGAGCCGCTCACCGACGAGCACCTCATGCGGGGACTGGCGGCCGGGGACGACACCTGCCTCGCCGCCGTCCACCGCCGCTGGTCGCGCATGGTGCACACGCTGGCGTGGCGCACCCTGGGCGACGCCGCGGAGGCCGAGGACGTCACGCAGCAGGTGTTCCTCGGCGTCTGGCGCGGCTGCGGCGGCTACCGGCCCGAGCGCGGGACGGTGGCGGGCTGGATCGCCGGCATCACCCGCCGCAGGATCGCCGACGCGCTGTCCGCGCGGACCCGCCGCGGCGAGCTGGTCGCGGCCGCCGGCGCGGCCCTGCCGCCGGACGGGTCCGACACCCGCCGGCCGGAGGCGGCCCTCGACCGGGTCATGCTGGGGCGCGCGCTGGCCGGGCTCCCCGCGGCCCAGCGGCGCGTGCTGTGCCTGGCCTACTACGAGGACCTCACCCAGACCCAGATCGCACAGCGCACGGGGTGGCCGCTGGGCACGGTCAAGAGCCACGCACGCAGAGGACTGCGCCAACTGCGCCGCGACCTGGAACGGCAGAACGGAGCCGACCAGACCTACACATAAGGACGAAATAAGAGCAAAATGGACTATGCGGCGCTACCGCACACCGAACAAGACGCGGTCTGACCTGCATAGCCAAAGGAGACGACTCATGGCCAACCTGCACAGGGGTGACATATCCAGCCACCCCGATGTCTCCGAAATGCGGGAACGCTACTCCCGCATGCTCGGCGGTCGAGACGTGGCACTCGTGGACGGGCCGGTGTTCCTGCTCGGCCTGTACTGTGCCGCCTCCCCGTGGATCCTGCACTACACGGCGAACCAGCCCTCGCTGATGACCCACAACCTGATCGTGGGCATAGCGATAAGCCTGCTGGCCCTCGGATTCACGCGCGCCCCCGAGCGGATGTACGGGCTCAGCTGGGCCATGTGCGCCATGGGCATCTGGATGATCATCGCCCCGTGGATCGTGGGCCGCGCCCCGGACGCGGGCGTCATCGTCAACAACGTCGTCATCGGCGCCCTGGCCCTCGCCCTCGGCCTGGTCTGCGCCGGTACGGCGGCGAAGAGCGTCCCCAGGCCCAGGCCGTAGAGGCCGCCCCGAGGTCGTAGAGGCCGCCCCCAAGGCCGCGAGGCCCCAGGCCGTAGAAGAGGAGACCGAGGAAGGGAAGGAAGAAGCGTGGGCCGGTCCGCCCGGGCGGACCGGCCCACGCTTGCCCGTCACGGCCGGGGCGGGACGGGTCCCCCCTCACCGGCCTCAGGGACGCCGGGCCGAGGGCGCGGTCCCGACGGGGGCGCCGCTCGTGCCGTCCTCCCCGCACTCCCCGTCCTCCCCGTACTCCTCGCTGATCTCCTTCGGCCCGAACGGCCACACCTTCTCCAGCCGCGCCCAGATCAGGAAGGCGGCACAGCCGAGGGCCAGCCAGGCCAGGGACCACTCGACGGGGTGGCGGCCCGGGGAGTTCCGGTCGGCGTACCCGTAGATCACGCACCAGCCGGTGAGGGCGACGGCGCTCGGCAGCGGGTACAGCCACATCCGGTAGGGCCGGCGCAGCGTCGGCCGGCGGCGGCGCAGCACGGTCAGCGCGACGATCTGGGCCAGGGCCTGGACGATGACCATCACCGTGGTGAGCAGCTGGATGAGGGTCGCGAGGTCGGTGTGACGGCCGAGCAGGAAGCCCGCCGCGGTGATCACGCCCATGGTCGCGAGGCCGAGCACCGGGAAGCGGTGTTCCGGGTGCAGCTTCCCGTACGGGCGGAAGAAGACCCGGTCGCGGGCGGCGTCGTAGGGCACCCGGGAGCCGCCGAGCAGGCCGGTGAAGACGGAGGCGAACGCCGTGACGAGGATCAGCACGGTCACCGTGTCGGCCGCTCCCCTCCCCCAGGTCTCCTCCAGCACCGCCGAGGCCACGGAGGTGGAGGCGATGTCCCCGGGGTCGGTCATCCGGCGCCAGTCGACGACTCCGAGGGTGCCGATCTGGAGCAGCAGGTAGATCGTCATGATGCCGAGGATCGAGAAGATCACGGAGCGCGGGAGCGTACGGCCGGGCTCCTTGATCTCGGCGCCCATGTAGGCGGTCGTGTTGTAGCCGAGGTAGTCGTAGATGCCGATGGTCAGGCCCGCGGCGAAGCCCAGCCAGAAGTGGTCGCTCGTCAGGTCGAAGGCGTGGGCCGGGTAGGAGAAGGCCCGGTGCGGGCTGAAGTCGCCGGCCGCGGCGGCGATCACGAGCACCACCGAGGCGATCATCACGGTCCACATCACGGCGGTGATGCGGGCGATGTGCTCGATGCCCCGCCACAGGAGGGCCACGACCA
The DNA here is from genome assembly GCF_009865385.1 of Streptomyces sp. SID486. Lineage (GTDB taxonomy): Bacteria > Actinomycetota > Actinomycetes > Streptomycetales > Streptomycetaceae > Streptomyces. Next base: position 2,987 of record NZ_WWJT01000587.1, read on the forward strand.
GGGCGATGACGCCGAGGCCGGTCAGATCGCCGGCGGTCTGCCCGAGGCCGGGGGCGAGGTACCCCAGGTACTGGACGAAGCCGACGACGCCCGTGGACATGATCAGCGGGATGAAGAGCATCGCCGTCCAGACGAACAGGAACGGCATCAGCCGGCCGGTGCGGTACTGGAACGCCTGGCGCAGATAGACGTAACTGCCGCCGGAGCCCGGCATCGCGGCGCCCAGCTCGGCCCAGACCAGCCCGTCGCACAGCGCCAGCACCGCGCCGGCGACGAAGCCGATGACCGCCTGCGGTCCGCCGAACGCGGCGACCATCAGGGGGATGGTCACGAACGGGCCGATGCCGCACATCTGGCTCATGTTGATCGCGGTGGCCTGGAACAGGCCGACGCGGCGGACGAAACCGCCCTCGGGCGGCGGACTACCGGACATGGGGGTCTCCTGACGCGACGCTCCGCGGCACCCGGCGGGGCCGACGTGGCGCATAAAGTTAAGGAGCCTTACCAGAGGCGTCAAGTACGCGTCAGGAATGCACGAGAATGGTGCGATGCCCGTCAGCGATGCCGTAGAGCAGCAGGTACAGCCCTGGAGCCGCCGACGCCTGCGCAGCGCCAACGAGCGGCTGCTCCTGGACCGGCTGCGCGGCCTCGGTGCCGCCTCGCGTGCGCAACTGGCCCGGGAGACGGGCCTTTCCAAGCCGACGGTGTCCAGCGCACTGGCCTCGCTGGCGGCGGCCGGCCTGGTGCACGAGGTCGGCACGCACGCCCCGGAGCGGGGACGCACCGCCGTGCTCTACGCACCCGATCCGGCCGCCGGGTACGCGCTCGGCGTGGACATCGGCCGGGGCTGGCTGCGGGTGGCGCTGGCCGACCTGGACGGCACGCTCGTCGCCCGCGCCGACGTGCGCAACCGCGCCCGCGCCTCCGCCGCCCTGACCGGCCTGGTCGTCTCCACCGCCCGCCAGGTCATAGCGAACTCGGGCGTGGACCCGGCGGAGGTGGCGCACGGGGTGATCGGCACTCCGGGGGTGTACGACGAGGAGCAGCGGCGGGTGCGGTACGCGATGCACCTGCCCGGCTGGGGGCGGCCCGGACTCGTGGACCGGATGCGCGCCGAGCTGGACGTGCCGCTGGAGGTGCACAACGACGCCAATCTGGCCGCGCTCGGCGAGCACGCCTTCGGCGTCGGGGCGGGCAGCCGGCTCTTCGCGTACATCATGATCGGCACCGGCCTCGGGATGGGGATCGTCAGCGAGGGACGGCTGTTCACGGGCGCGCACGGGCTGGCCGGGGAGATCGGCTTCCTGCCGTGGCACGGCCGGCGGAAACCGGAGCGGCTGGAGGACGCGGTGTCGGGGGTCGCCGTGGTGGAGGCCGCCCGGGAGTTCGGGATGCGCGGGCAGCTCACCGCGAAAGCGGTGTTCGACGCGGCCCGGCAGGGCCATCCGGACGCCGTGCGGGCGGTGCGGCTGGAGGGCGAGCGGATCGCGCACACCGTGGCGGCCGCCGCCGCCGTGCTCGACCCGGATCTCGTGGTGCTCGGCGGCGGGGTCGGACACAGCGTCGACCTGCTGCTGCGGCCGGTGCGGGAGCACGTGCGCGCGCTCACCCCGCTGCGCCCCCGGATCGCGCCGAGCCGGCTCGGCGAGGACGCCGTCCTGCTGGGGGCGGTGGCCACCGCGCTGGACACGGCCCGCGACCTGGTGTTCGAGCGCCGCACGGCCGGAACCTGACCGTCGCCTCCCGGGCCACGGCCACGGTCGTTGACACGTCTGCGGGCGGACCCTAGCGTGAACCGGATTAGTAAAGTTTCCTAACTTTACGAGCCAGGAGACCCTCGTGTTCCCTCGCCCCGACCTCGCCCGCAGGTACACCACCACGACCGCCGTCCTCGCGCTGCTCGCCGGGCTGACCTCCGGCGCCTGGGCCGAGGACCGGCCACCGGCCGCACCGCACGGGCACCCCGGGATCACCCGCGTCTCCGGCGCCGCCACCGCGCTCTCCGGCTTCTCCGTCCGGTCCACGACCGACGTGAGCGACTCCGCGACGGCCGTCTCCTCCCCCGGCTATCCGGCGACCGGCTGGCATCCGGCGGGCCCGCGTTCGACCGTCCTCGCCGCGCTCCTCGCCGACGGCGTCTACGCCGATCCGTTCCGCTCCACGAACCAGCAGAGCATCCGCCGGGCCGACTTCGAGGTGCCCTGGTGGTACCGCTCCGACTTCACCGTGACGGACACCGGGAGGTCCGGGACCACCGCGGGCACCGGGCGCGCCGGGAACACCGGCGGCTCCGCGGACACCGCCCGGCACACCTTCCTCGACTTCAGCGGCGTCGTCTCGGCCGCCGACGTCTACGTCAACGGACGGCAGCTCGCCTCGGCCACGGACGTCAGGGGCGCCTACACCCACCACGAACTGGACATCACCCCGCTGCTCCGGCCGGGCACGAACACGGTCGCCTTCCGTGTCCGGCCCAACGACCCGAACAAGGACCTCACGACGGGCTGGCTCGACTGGCTCCAGCCACCGCCCGACCGGAACATGGGCATCGTCCGCGACGTCCTGATCCGCCGGTCCGGTCCGGTCGCGCTGCGCGACGCGCACGTGACGACCGCACTGGCCGTGCCCTCGCTCGCCACCGCCGACCTCACGGTGAAGGCGAAGGCCCGCAACGACACGGGTACCGCGGTCACCGCGACCGTCGGCGGCAGCGTCGCCGGGGCGGAGTTCGGCAGGACGGTGACCCTCGGCGCCCACGAGACGAAGACCGTCACCTTCTCCCCCGCCGACACCCCCGGCCTGCACCTCACCGAGCCGAGGGTGTGGTGGCCGGCCGGGATGGGCGGGCAGCCGCTGTACGGCCTCGACCTCGCCGCCACCGTCGCCGGCAGCGTCTCGGACACCGCGCACGAGACCTTCGGCATCCGGGACGTACGCGCCCCCCTGAACTCCGCCGGCGACCGTCAGTACCGGATCAACGGCCGCGAACTCCTGATCAAGGGCGGCGGCTGGTCCCCGGACGAGTTCCTGCGCTGGGACCGCTCCTACGCCGAGGACCGCCTGAAGTACGCCGTCGACCTGGGCCTGAACACCATCCGCCTGGAAGGCCACCTGGAGCCCGACGAGTTCTTCGACCTGGCCGACCGCCTCGGTGTGCTCACCCTGCCGGGCTGGGAGTGCTGCGACAAGTGGGAGGGGGACGTCAACCCCGACGGGTCCGGGGAGCGGTGGGACGACGCCGACCACACCGTGGCCGAGGCGTCCATGGCCGCCGAGGCCGCCCGGCTGCGCGACCACCCGAGCGTGCTGTCCTTCCTGATCGGCAGCGATGCCGCCCCCGACGCGCGGATCGAGAAGGGGTACCTGGACGCCCTGAAGGAGGCCGACTGGCCCGTCCCCGTCGTCCCCGCCGCGTCCGACGCCTCCTCGCCGCAGCTCGGCAGGTCGGGCATGAAGATGACGGGACCCTACGACTGGGTCCCGCCCGGCTACTGGTACGCCAAGCGCGAGGGCGGCGCCACCGGCTTCAACTCCGAGACCAGCGCGGGCCCGAGCATCCCCACCCTGGACACCCTGCGCCGGATGATGACCCCCGCCGAACTGGACACCCTCTGGAAGGACCCGGACGCGAAGCAGTACCACCGCTCACCGTCCTCGACCTTCGGCACGCTCAAGATCTACGACAAGGCCCTCGCCGGCCGATACGGCGCCCCGACGAGCCTCACCGACTACGTGCGCAAGGCCCAGCTCGCCCAGTACGAGAACGTGCGCGCGCAGTTCGAGGCGTACGGACGCAACGCGGCCGACCCGGACCGGCCCGCCACCGGGGTGATCCACTGGATGTTCAACAGCGGCTGGACGTCCCTGCACTGGCAGCTGACGGACCGGTACCTGGACCAGAACGGCGCCTACTTCGGTGCCAAGAAGGCGAACGAGCCGCTGCACGTCCAGTACTCCTACGACAACCGCTCGGTCGTCGTGGTGAACAACCGGCCCGGCAGCGCCCAGGGCCTCACCGCGCGGGCCACGCTGTTCGACCCCGACGGCACCCGGAGGTACGACAGGACCGTCACCGGTCTGACGGTCGCGGGCGGCGGCGCCCACGGCTCCGCGCTCACCCTGCCGTCCTCGGTGAGCGGGCTGGCGCGCACGTACCTGCTCCGGCTGGTGCTGACGGACGCGGCCGGCAGGGAGGTCAGCCGCAACGTGTACTGGCTCTCCACCGATCCCGACACCCTCGACTGGAACGGCACCACCTGGTACTACACGCCGACCACGGGCTATGCGGACCTCAAGGGGCTCGCCTCGATGGCGCCGGCGACGGTGTCCGCGTCGGCGGCCACGACCTCGGACGGCGACACGTCGACCACGACGGTGACCCTGCGCCACAGCGGGAGCGGGACGACTCCGGCGCTGCTCACGGACGTCCACCTCGTGGACGCCCAGGGAAAGCCGGTGCTGCCGGTGCGCTGGTCGGACAACGACGTGAGCCTGTGGCCGGGCGAGTCGGTGACGCTGACCGCCACCAGCCGGACGGCCGATCTGCACGGCTCGGCACCGGGCGTGCGGATCTCCGGCTGGAACACGCCGGAGCGGACGGTGCCGTCGGCCTGACGGTGCGGGAGCGGGCCCGCACGGCCCGCTCCCCCGGCCCCCCGGCTCGGCCGGCGCCGCTCAGCTCACGTCGAGCGCGGTGTCGTCCACGACGAACGAGGTCTGGTACTTGGAGCCCTCGGTCCCGGTGAACTTCAGGGTGACGGTCTGTCCGGCGTAACCGGAGAGGTCGAAGACGCGCTCGGTGTAGCCGGCGGCCGCGTCGAGATTGGAGTACGTCGCGAGAGTGCCGAGGACCGTGCCGGAGCCGCCGACCACCTGGACCTTGAGGGTGTCGTAGGCCGTGGTGGCCGTCGTCTCGGCGGTGTCCACGTGCAGGTGGACGGTGAGCCTGGCCGAGCAGCCGGAGGGGATCGTCACCGGCTGCGAGAGCGTGTCGGTGGTGGCGGTGCCGTTGCCGTCCAGCCAGGCGTAGTACGCCCCCGAGCGGGGTGACTCCCCCGTCGAGTCGGTGATGACGCCGCTCGTGGCGCTCCAGGCGCCACCGGACTCGAAGCCGGTGTCGCGCAGGAGCTGGGCCGCGGTGCAGGACGTCGAGCCGCCGCCGCCTCCGCCACCACCGGCACCGGCACCGGCGAGCCACGCGGTGGCGTTGAGCGCGAGGGCCGCGTCGTTCGCGCCGGGGTCGTTCCACCCGTCGTAGAGGGTGTTTCCGGACTGGCCGGTGCCGTCGTCGACCGGGGAGCTGTCACCCCAGAAGGCCACCCGGCCGCTGCCGAAGGTGCTGGTGGCGAAGAAGGCGCCGGTGTTGCCGGAGTAGCCGGTGCGGTACAGCAGGCCCTTGACCCCGGGATTGTCCGCGGGCTTGAGGGTGGCCGTGGTACCGCTGGCGATCAGGCTCTTGCCGACGGTGCCGAAGGAGCCGTGCAGCACCGGGTCGGAGCTGTCGGCGATCGCCGACGGGTGGTCGGAGCCGATGCTCAGCGAGTCGACGGAGAAGCCGAACGGGTCGGTCGCGTCGACGCTGTTGTTCGTCATGAGGTCGTTGAAGATCTCGACGGCGTCCTCGCCGTCGTTGTTGCGGTCGGAGCCGGTGTGGTCGGAGATCATGAAAAGACCCCCGCCGTTCTTCACGAAGTTCATGATCGCCGTCTTCTCGGCGGCGGTGAACAGCGTGTTGGGTTCCGGCAGGACCAGGGTGTCGAACTTCGACAGGTCCGTCGCGGACGTGCCGCCGTAGGCGAGGGAGGAGCCGGAAGGCAGGGTCTTCAGGCTGTACCCGCCGGTCTTCTGCAGTGCCACGCCCCAGGACGACAGGGCGCCGGTCCAGTCCTTCTCGGCGGACGGGGAGGAGTTCTGGCCGAGGGGGTCGGGCTGGCTGGTGGAGATGATCCAGTCGGCGTTGCCCGCCGTCTCGGCGTGGGCGTTGTCGAACAGGATCCGGTGCGTGACCGCCGCGTGGGCGGGGGCACCGGTGCCGAGCTGGAGAGCCGATCCCGTGAGCAGCAGCCCGAAGCCGGTCAGGGCGGTGGTCAAGCCATGGCGGGATCTTCCGGATCCGAGCATCTGTCGAACCTCCGTGTGGGGTGGGGAAGAAGCGGTGGGGACGCCAAGTCTGCGCGCGTAGAGCGCGATCGGGGTTTCCGGCACACGACGAATGGTTGAAAGGTACATGGCATGAAGGTGGGTGGACAGTACCGGCGGGTGCGCGACCCTCGACGCACGTCCGGCCGGGCGGCGCGGCGCCGGCCCGGAGACGGGGGGCGGGGAGTGGGCGAGGGCC
>NZ_WWJT01000060.1 GCF_009865385.1 Streptomyces sp. SID486
CGGCCCCGACGGCCCCGACGGGCTGCCCGCCGGCCGGGCCGGCACCCCGGCGGGCGCCGCCGCCCCGGCCGGCACCCGCACCCCCTCCGGTTCGCCGGTCACGTCCGGCCCGGCGGCCCCGCCCGCTCCACCCGGCTCGGCGGCCACCCCCGACGCCCTCGGAGCACCAGGAGTGCCGGGAGCACCAGGAGTGCCGGGAGCACCGGGAGTGCCGGGAGCACCGGGAGTACCGGGTCAGCCCGGCCGACCCGGCGTACCCGGAACGCCGGGAGCACCCGGGGCACTAGGCACTCCCGCCGCCCCCGGAGCATTCGGCACGCCAGGCACGCCAGGCACGCCAGGCACGCCAGGCACGCCCGGCGCACTCGGCACGCCCGGCGCACTCGGCACGCCCGGTGCGCTCGGCACGTCCGGCGCGTCTGGTGCGCTCGGCGTCCCCGGTCCCCACGGAGGGCGGCCCGCGGGCCCGCGTCCGGGACCCGCGGTCCGGTGGTCCGCGCGTCGTCAGCAGGTCACGATGTTCTTCGCGGGCCTGTTCGGCGTGCTCGCGCTCATCGCCGGCGTCTTCTACGTCACCCACCGCGGCGACGGCGACCAGGGCCGGGGCGCGGCCACCGCCCCCTCCCCGTCGGCCCACCCCCGCAGGAGCCCGCCGCCCGGGGTCAAGTGCGCCGACTCCTCCTGCACCGGCAAGGACGCCGAGGCGATGGGGTGCAGCGGTGACCTGGTGACCACCGCCAAGACCGCCACGGTCGGCACCACCACCCTGGAGGTCCGCTACAGCAAGGCGTGCGGCACGGCCTGGGGCCGGATCACCGGCGGTGTGCCGGGCGACACCGTGCGGGTCACCGTCGGCAAGCAGCGGCAGACGGGTGACATCACCGCCGTGGGGGACACGATCGGGTACACCCCGATGGTCGCCGTACGGGGCCCGGCGCAGGCCAGGGCCTGCGCCACCCTCGCCTCGGGCCAGACCGGCTGCACGGAGTGACGGCACCGGACACGCCGGCCCCGGGGCGGCGGGGCGGGGAGCGGCACGAGAGGGAGCGGGGAGCGGGGAATCGCGCCACGCGCGCATGGCGGGCCTGATCCCGGGCACGCGAGCCGTACCCCCACGGGAGCCCGGTCCGCCGGTCCCCCCACGGCGGCCGTCTTCGTCCCTCCTCTCCCGGACGACGGACGGCCGCCTGCGCGTGCTCCGAGCCGCTGCTCCCCCCTGCCTCCCCTGTGGGGTGAGCCACACGGCCCCGGACGTCTCGCATGCCGGATGCGCGATAGCCTGACCGCTGGATCTCTCTTGATGCCAAGAGATCGATCATCCGCCCGGGGCAGGGACGCCCCACCGCCAGCTGTCATACGGAGAACGCCATGACCCGCACTCCCGTGAACGTCACCGTCACCGGCGCGGCCGGCCAGATCGGTTACGCCCTGCTCTTCCGCATCGCCTCCGGCCAGCTGCTCGGCGCGGACGTGCCGGTCAAGCTGCGCCTGCTGGAGATCACCCCCGCGCTCAAGGCCGCCGAGGGCACCGCGATGGAGCTCGACGACTGCGCCTTCCCGCTGCTCCAGGGCATCGACATCTCCGACGACCCCAACGTCGCCTTCGACGGCGCCAACGTGGCCCTGCTGGTGGGCGCCCGTCCGCGCACCAAGGGCATGGAGCGCGGTGACCTGCTGGAGGCCAACGGCGGCATCTTCAAGCCGCAGGGCAAGGCCATCAACGACCACGCCGCGGACGACATCAAGGTGCTCGTCGTCGGCAACCCGGCCAACACCAACGCGCTCATCGCGCAGGCCGCCGCGCCGGACGTCCCGGCCGAGCGCTTCACCGCGATGACCCGCCTGGACCACAACCGCGCCCTGACCCAGCTGGCGAAGAAGACGGGCACCACGGTCGCCGACATCAAGCGCCTGACCATCTGGGGCAACCACTCCGCCACCCAGTACCCCGACATCTTCCACGCCACGGTCGCCGGCAAGAACGCCGCCGAGACCGTGAACGACGAGAAGTGGCTGGCCGAGGACTTCATCCCGACCGTCGCCAAGCGCGGTGCCGCGATCATCGAGGCCCGTGGCGCCTCGTCGGCCGCCTCCGCCGCCAACGCCGCCGTCGACCACGTCCACACGTGGGTCAACGGCACCGCCGAGGGCGACTGGACCTCCATGGGCATCCCGTCGGACGGTTCCTACGGCGTCCCGGAGGGCCTGATCTCCTCCTTCCCGGTCACCTGCAAGGACGGCCGGTACGAGATCGTCCAGGGCCTGGACATCAACGACTTCTCCCGCAGCCGCATCGACGCCTCCGTCCAGGAGCTGGTGGAGGAGCGCGAGGCGGTCCGCGGTCTCGGCCTCATCTGACCTGACGTGGTGTGACCCCGGCGCCGGTGCGCTATAGTTGATCACGCACCGGCCGCCGGGGAACCGGCACCAGGTGATGCGTTGGTGGTCCAAGGAAAGACGCCCCGCTTCCTGCGGGGAGATGCAGGTGCAAGGCCTGCCCGGCGCTCCACACACGAAGTCCCCCTCCCGCGGTGAGCGGCAGGGGGACTTCGTCGTACCGGGAGTCCACCGCGCCCGTGCCGTGCGGCGGCCGGTCGCCGTTCCCGCGACGGACGTGCGGCGGCCGGCCACCGTTCCCGTGCCGTGCGGGGTCAGTCACGGCTCCCGTGCCGTGCGGGGGTCAGTCACGGCTCCGGCGTCGTACCGGGGGTTCACCGCTTTTGGGTGAGCAGCTCGATCCCGGTGCTGTCGGTGTCCTCGGCCCGGCCGCCCAGCCGGTGGACCACGACCCACCGCCCGTCGGCCAGCGCTCCGGCGAACACGGACGCGTCCCGGGTGGCGCCGTTGTGCCAGCGCAGCGCTCCCGCCGACTGCCAGCTCACCGACGGTTCGCCCAGCCGCCGTTCCACCAGCAGCCGTACGACGAGATCGGCGGTGGCGCGCGGGGTCGCCCACAGGCCGCCGGCCGGGAGGATCGCGCCGTCCATCGTCCACGGCCTGCGCCGCGTACCCGGGAGCAGGCCCGGTGCCGTCAGCCGCTGTGCGGCGGTCGGGTGGGCGGTGACCTCGGTGACGTCCGACGGCCGCAGGACGTGGGCGTCGAGCAGTTCCTCGTATCCGGCGCCGCCCGCGGCGGCCAGGGCGGCGCCGAGGACGGCGTACCCGAGGTTGGAGTACTCCTCGTCGCCCGGCGGGCGTACGACGGCCGTGTCCAGGCCGCGCACCAGGCGCAGCAACTCCGCCCGGCCGAAGCCCGCGTACGGGTCGCGCAGGCCGAGGCCCGGAGGCAGCCGGGGCAGACCAGAGGTGTGCCGCGCCAGGTTCAGCAGCGTGACGCCGGTGCCGGGCGGTGCCGGGAGCCACCGTTCGACGGGGTCGTCGAGCCCGACCAGGCCCGCCCGAGCCATCCGGGACAGCAGGGTGCCGGTCAGCGCCTTCGTGAGGGACCCGATCTGGACATGACGGTCCACCGCGTGCCCGCCGGTCACCCGGGGCGGGCCCGCGTCGGTCAGTACACAGGTCGGGATGCGGCGCACGGCGGTCCTCTCGGTCGGGATCCGTATTCTCCGGCGCCGGCCATGACCTGCCGTCAAGTTCAGGCCATGGATTTCTCGGCCGGTGCCGGGGTCCCCGACGCGGCCCGGACGGAGCGGCCGGAACCGCGGTAGCCCGTCACGACCACGGCCGTCGCCACCAGTACCGTCACCCCGACCACCCGCAGTGCCGGCCCCATCCCGTGGGCGAAGTCGGCGTGGGCCGCCAGGGCGGTGCCGGCGACGGCGACGCCGAGGGCCGCGCCGGTCTCCCGGGCCGAGGTGCCGAGGCCGGAGCCGAGGCCGGCCTGGTGCGGGGGCAGCGAGACCGCCACCCCCAGGGTGAGCGCCGGCATGGCCAGGCCCGTGCCCGCCGAGATGACCAGCAGCCAGCAGGCGTACAGGGCGTAGGGCGTGTGCGCGTCCGCCGTGGACGCGGCCAGCAGGCCCAGGCCGATCAGCGCGAGCCCGGTGCCGACGACCGGACGCGGACGCGCCGACCAGCGGGCCGCGAGCTTCGGCACCAGGGTCATGCCGACGACGAGCGGCACGATCGCCACCCCGGTCGCCGCCGGCGCGAAGCCCTTGACCTGCTGGAGGTACTGGGAGTTGACGAAGAACAGCGCGAACAGGCCGAAGAAGCCGGTCGCCAGACCCAGCGTGTGCGCGCGCAGCTCACCGGAGCGGAAGACGCGCGGGTCGAGGAGCGGGGCGGCCGAGCGCAGGGCGTGCACGGCGAACGCCGCCACCAGTACGGCGCCCGTGCCGAACGCGGTCAGGATGCGGACCGAGCCCCAGCCGTGGCCGGGTCCCTCGATGATGCCGAACAGCACCGCGACCAGGCCCGCGGTCAGCAGGAGGGTGCCGGCCGGGTCCGGGCGGGCCGGCGCGGAGCGGGTGGTGCGCGGGGTGGTCAGCGCCACCGCGACGGCGAGCACGCCCGCCAGCGGCACCATCGCGGCGAACAGCGCCCGCCAGGACAGGAACTGACCGACCAGGCCGCCGCCCAGATTGCCGGCGAGGCCGCCCAGTCCCATCGCCAGCGTCCAGGACGCCAGCGCCTGGGCCCGGTGCTCGGGACCGGCCAGCTGGACCAGGATCGACATCGTCGCCGGGACGATCAGCGCCGCCCCCGCGCCCGACAGGCCCCGGCCCGCGATCAGCAGGGCCGGCCCGGGGGCGAGGGCGCTGGTCGCGGCGCCCGCGGCGAACAGGGCCAGCCCCGCCAGCAGGGCGCCCTTGCGGCCGTAGCGGTCACCGACGGCGCCCGCCGGGATCAGCAGGCCCGCGAAGACGATGACGTAGGCGTCGACCGTCCACAGGATCTGGGTGTGCGAGGGGTGCAGACCGGACGAACCCAGCTGCGGTATCAGCAGGTTGACAGCGGCGACCATGCTCTGTGCGACCAGCACGCAGGCGCACAGCGCGAGCAGGGTGGGGCGTTTCAGGGCGTGCGCGGGCACGGCTCCTCCCGGGGAGCTGGTGGGTGGTGGGGATGTGTCCCACCGTAGGCTCGGCACCGACCTGTCTTCCAGTGCAACCTTCGCAAGGGACACCTGCACATGACGCAATCCACGGGCCTCGACCTGAACCTGCTGGTCGCGCTGGACGTCCTCCTGGAGGAGCAGAGCGTGCAGGGCGCCGCCCGCCGGCTGCACCTGTCCGAGCCGGCCATGAGCCGCACCCTCGGCCGGGTCCGCAAGGCCCTCGGCGACCCGGTGCTGGTCCGCGCCGGCCGGCGGATGGTGCCGACACCGCACGCGCTGGCCGTGCGTGCCGAGGTGAGCGCCGTGGTGGAACGCGCCCGCGCCCTGTTCGCGCCGGGCCGGGACACCGACCTGCGCACGGTGAGCCGGACCTTCACGATCCTCGGCCACGACGCGATGGCCGCCACCCACGGCCCGCCCCTCTTCGCCCGCGCCGCCCGCGAGGCCCCCGGCATCCGCCTGCGCTTCCTGAGCGAGAGCCACGTGGACGCCCCCTTCCTGCGCCAGGGCACCGCCGACCTGGAGGTAGGGGTGATCGACTCGGCCGCGCCCGAGGTGCACGTGGAGACGGTGTACGAGGACCGCATGCTGGGTGTCGTACGGGCCGGGCACCCGCTGCTCGACGGGGAGCTGACCCCGGAGCGGTTCGCCGGGACGGCGGGGCACCTCGTCGTCTCCCGGCGGGGCAGGCAGCGCGGGCCGGTCGACGACGCGCTCGCCGGGCTGGGCCTGGAACGCACGGTGGTGGGCAGCGTCGGCACCTACCCCGCCTCGCTGTTCGTGCTGCGCGAGACCGATCTGATCGGGCTGATCAGCCGGTGGGGGCGCGCCCTGGCCGACGCCCTCGGCCTGGTCACCTTCGAGGTCCCGCTCCGTCTGCCCGCGGTGAGCGTGGGATTCGCCTGGCACCCGCGGCACGACGCCGACCCGGCGCACGCCTGGCTGCGCGGCTGCGTGCGGGAGCTGATGGCTTCGGGCCCCGAGCCCGGCGACGAGAGCGCCGTGTAGTCCGGCGGGCCCCGAGCCCGGCGACGAGAGCGCCGTGTAGTCCGGCGGCCCCTGAGCCCGGCGACGGGAGCGCCGTGTAGTCCGTTTTCACCCGTTCCGTGGTGGCTTATCAGTGACCCCGCGCACTTTCGGCCATGGATTGCGCATGCGCTGCCGCGCCCTGGGCAGGTGGCGACGGTCCCCGAGCGTGACACGTCTGTGACACAGGGGCACGGACCAGGAACGGAAGGCAACACCGATCATGGCGGACAGAACGGAACGACACGCCCAGGCGACCATCCACGCGGGCGGCGAATGGCTGGCGGCGGCCTCCGGCGCGACACGGGAGATCCTCGACCCCGCGGACGGCCGCCCCTTCGCCGTGGTCGCAGAGGGCGACGAGAAGGACGCCGAGCGCGCGATAGCCGCCGCCCGGCACGCCTTCGACCACGGCCCCTGGCCGCGTACGCCGGTCACCGAGCGCGCCGCACTGCTGCGCCGCGTCGCCGACCTGCTGACGCGCGACCGCGAGGAACTCGGTCTGCTGGAGAGCCGGGACGCGGGCAAGACCGCCGAGGAGGGCCGTGTCGACATCGACTGTGTCGCCGACGCCTTCCGTTACTTCGCCGACCTGGTCGCCGCCGAGGCGCCCGGCCGGGTGGTCGACGCGGGCTCGCCGGACATCCACAGCGTGGTCGTGCACGAGCCGGTCGGCGTCTGCGCGCTGATCACCCCCTGGAACTACCCCCTCCTCCAGGCCAGCTGGAAGATCGCCCCGGCACTCGCCGCCGGCGACACGTTCGTGATCAAGCCCAGCGAGATCACCCCGATGACGACGATCGCGCTGGTCGAGCTGCTGGCGGAAGCCGGCCTCCCCGCGGGCGTCGCCAACATCGTCACCGGCCCCGGCCACACCGTCGGCGCCCGGCTCGCCGAGCACCCGGACGTCGACCTGGTCTCCTTCACCGGCGGGCTGGCCAGCGGCACCAAGGTCGCCCAGGCCGCCGCGCCCACCGTCAAGAAGGTCGCCCTCGAACTCGGCGGCAAGAACCCCAACGTGGTCTTCGCCGACGCCTGTGCCACCGAGGAGGGCTTCGACACCGCCGTGGACCAGGCCCTCAACGCGGCCTTCATCCACAGCGGCCAGGTCTGCTCCGCCGGTGCCCGGCTCATCGTCGAGGAGTCGGTCCGCGAACGCTTCGTCGCCGAACTCGCCCGCCGCGCCCAGAAGATCCGGCTCGGCCGCGGCACCGCCGAAGGAGTCGAGTGCGGCCCCCTCGTCTCGGAGCAGCAGCGCGCCAAGGTCGAGGCGTACGTCGCCTCCGCGCTGGCCGAGGGCGGGGTGCTGCGCTGCGGCGGCAAGCGGCCGCAGCCGTCGCCCGAGCGCCCCGAGAGCGGGTACTTCTACGAGCCGACCGTCCTCGACGCCTGCCACCGCGAGATGAAGGTCGTCCGCGAGGAGGTCTTCGGCCCCGTCCTCACCGTCGAGACCTTCCGCACCGAGGACGAGGCCGTCGCCCTCGCCAACGACACCGAGTACGGCCTCGCCGGCGCGGTGTGGACCACCGACGCCGGCCGGGCCCGCCGGGTCGCGGGCCGGCTGCGGCACGGCACCGTCTGGATCAACGACTTCCACCCCTACCTGCCGCAGGCGGAATGGGGCGGCTTCGGCAAGAGCGGCACCGGCCGCGAGCTGGGCCCCGCCGGTCTCGCCGAGTACCGCGAGACCAAGCACGTCTACCAGAACCTCGCGCCGCGCCCGGTGCGCTGGTTCGCCGGCTGACCCGGCCGGCCCGAGCGCACCGCCTGTCCACACCCCTGGAGTAGCACCCCCATGTCCCACACCCCCCATGTCTACGACTACGTCGTCATCGGCGGCGGCACGGCGGGCTCCGTGATCGCCTCCCGCCTCACCGAGGACCCCGACGTCACCGTCGCCGTCATCGAGGGCGGCCCGAGCGACGTCGACCGCGACGACGTCCTCACCCTGCGCCGCTGGATGGGCATGCTCGGCGGCGACCTCGACTACGACTACCCGACGGTGGAACAGCCCCGCGGCAACTCCCACATCCGGCACAGCCGCGCCCGCGTCCTCGGCGGCTGCTCGTCGCACAACACCCTCATCTCCTTCAAGCCCCTGCCCTCCGACTGGGACGAGTGGGAGGCCGCCGGCGCCGAGGGCTGGGGCGCCGTCCCCATGGAGGCTTACTTCGCCCGCCTGAAGAACAACATCGTCTCCGTCGACGAGAAGGACCGGAACGCCATCGCCCGCGACTTCGTCGACGCCGCCCGGTCGGCGCTCGGAGTACCCCGGGTCGAGGGCTTCAACCGCAAGCCGTTCACCGAGGGCGCCGGCTTCTTCGACCTGGCCTACCACCCGGAGGACAACAAGCGCTCCTCCGCCTCCGTCGCCTACCTGCACCCGGTGATGGACGAGCGCCCCAACCTCCACCTCTTCCTGGAGACCTGGGCGTACCGGCTGGAGCTGGACGGCACCCGCGCCGAGGGCGTCCACGTGCGCACCAAGGACGGCGAGGACCTGCTGGTACGGGCCCGTAACGAGGTCCTGCTGTGCGCCGGCGCCGTCGACTCCCCGCGCCTGCTGCTGCACTCCGGCATCGGCCCCCGGGCCGACCTCGAAGCGCTCGGCATCCCCGTCGCGCACGACCTGCCCGGCGTCGGCGAGAACCTGCTCGACCACCCCGAGTCGGTGATCGTCTGGGAGACCCACGGTCCGATCCCGGAGAACTCCGCGATGGACTCCGACGCGGGCCTCTTCGTGCGCCGCGACCCCGGCCACGCGGGCCCGGACCTGATGTTCCACTTCTACCAGATCCCGTTCACGGACAACCCGGAGCGGCTCGGCTACGAACGCCCGTCCCACGGCGTGTCGATGACCCCGAACATCCCCAAGCCCAGGTCCCGCGGCCGCCTGTACCTGACCAGCGCCGACCCGTCCGTGAAGCCCGCCCTGGACTTCCGGTACTTCACCGACGAGGACGACTACGACGCGCAGACCCTGGTCGACGGCATCCGCATCGCCCGCGAGATCGCCAGGACCGAGCCGCTGGCCGGCTGGCTCAAGCGCGAGGTCTGCCCCGGCCCGGAGGTCGTCGGCGACGCCGAGCTGAGCGAGTACGCCCGCAAGGTCGCGCACACCGTGTACCACCCGGCCGGCACCTGCAGGATGGGCGCCGCCGACGACCCACTCGCCGTGGTGGACCCGGCTCTGCGGATCCGCGGCCTCGACGGCATACGCATCGCCGACGCGTCCGTCTTCCCGACCATGACCGCGGTCAACCCGATGATCGGGGTGCTCATGGTCGGGGAGAAGGCCGTCGACCTGATCGGAGGCGATTCCCGATGACTCTCACCGTTCCCACGCGCAAGCCCCCCACCACGGCCGACGCCGTCTTCTCGGTGTCCGGCCTGTGGAAGGTCTTCGGACCCAAGCCCGAGCGGATCCCCGCCGACCCCGGCCTCAGCGCGCTCGACCCCGCCGAGCTGCGCGCCCGCACCGGCTGCACGGCCGCCGTCCGGGACGTCTCCTTCGACGTCCGCAAGGGCGAGGTCTTCGTCGTCATGGGCCTGTCGGGCTCCGGCAAGTCCACCCTGGTCCGCTGCCTGACCCGGCTGATCGAACCGACGGCGGGCACCATCTCCATCGACGGCGAGGACGTCCGCGCGATGGACAGGGCCCGGCTGCGCGAACTGCGCCGGCACCGGGCCGCGATGGTCTTCCAGCACTTCGGCCTGCTCCCGCACCGCACGGTCCTCGACAACGTCGCCTACGGGCTGGAGATCCAGGGCGTCGGCAAGTCCGAACGCCGCGAGCGCGCCGCCGAGTTCGTCACCAAGGTCGGCCTGGAAGGCATGGAGAAGCGGCGCCCCGGCCAGCTCTCCGGCGGCCAGCGCCAGCGGGTGGGCCTGGCCCGCGCCCTCGCCGTCGACCCCGAGGTCCTGCTCTTCGACGAGCCGTTCAGCGCCCTCGACCCCCTCATCCGACGGGACATGCAGGACGAGGTGACCCGCCTGCACCGGGAAGAGGGCCGCACGATGGTCTTCATCACGCACGACCTGAGCGAGGCGCTCAAGCTCGGCGACCGCATCGCCCTGATGCGCGACGGCCGCGTGGTCCAGCTGGGCACCCCCGAGGAGATCGTCGGTTCCCCGGCCGACGACTACGTCCGCGAGTTCGTCCGGGACGTGCCGCGCGAGCAGGTGCTGACCTGCCGTACGGCCATGCGCCCGCTGTCGGCGCACGACACGCAGACCGGCCCGGCGGTCCGCCCGGAGGCCACGGTCGCCGAGGCCATCGAGGCGGTGGCCCGGGCCGGCGCGCCCGCCCGGGTGATGGACGAGGGCAGGTGCCTCGGCGTCGTCGACCACGAACAGCTCCTCGACGTCGTCGCCGGCGTCTCCGCCGGCGCCCCCGCCGCCCCCGCGCCCGCGGCCGGCCCCGCCGACACCCCCGCGGC
>NZ_WWJT01000588.1 GCF_009865385.1 Streptomyces sp. SID486
GCCGCGCTGGCGGCGGGCACCTCCGCCTCTCCGGCCGCGCCGGTGCACGGTCCCGGCGAGCCGGCCCCCCGGCAGCGCCCCGCCCCGCTGCACGGTGCGGCGGTGCGGCTGGTGGCCGTACCGGAGGCTCGGCGCGACGTCACCTGGCTGAGATCGGCCCTGCAGGTCGCCGTGGAGATCGAGTTCTCCACCATCCCGCCGTACCTGTGCGGCTGGTGGTCGGTCAGGAACCGCAAGTGCGACGCCGCCCGGCTGATCCGGCGCGTCGTGTCCGACGAGATGTACCACCTCGGCATCGTCTGCAACCTGCTGGCGGGACTGGGCGGACGGCCGAGGATCGTGGCTTCGGCGCCTTCCTATCCGGGTCCCCTGCCGGGCGGGGTGCATCCAGGGGTCGACGTCTATCTGTCCGGCCTGACGAAGCCCTTCGTGCGGGACGTGATGATGGCCATCGAGGCCCCCGCCGTACCACTGGCCGAGA
This sequence comes from Streptomyces sp. SID486, assembly GCF_009865385.1. Taxonomy (GTDB): domain Bacteria; phylum Actinomycetota; class Actinomycetes; order Streptomycetales; family Streptomycetaceae; genus Streptomyces. Next base: position 482 of record NZ_WWJT01000588.1, read on the forward strand.
AAGCGGACCCCTCGCTCAGCATCGGCCTCTTCTACGAGGAACTGCTGAAGGCGTTCCGGGCGGTGGCTCCCGACCTGTCCACGGAGCGGCAGTTGCACGAGCGTGTCGGCGAGGACACCCTCCGGCCGGTCAGGACCCTCGAGGACATCGAGCGCTCGATCGACATCATCAAGGAGCAGGGCGAGGGAACGGCCCGTTCCCCGGCCGACGGCGGCGGCGACGATCACATGGCGCACTTCTACGCCTTCGCCGAGATCTACCACGGGCGCCGGCTGCGCGAGGCCGGGGGCGAGTGGCGGTACACCGGTGCTCCGGTTCCCTTCCCCGACGTCCGTCCCATGGCCAGGGTGCCGAAGGGCGGCTGGGACCGGCCGCCCGCCGGGGCCCGGCGTCTTCTCGACGCCTTCGACAGCACGTACACCACGGTGCTGAAAGCCCTCGACACGGCCTGGGAGGAGGGCGACCCGCGAAGTCTTCGGGCCGCCGTCCGGGGCATGCGCGGGCTGGAGGATCCCGCGGTGGAGCTGATGGAGACACCGGTCGACGGCACGGACGAGTGCTACGGCCCCCAGTTCCGCCCCGTCGGCTGATCCGAGGCCGGATGCCGGCTTCGGGTACGTGGGCGGCCCCGGGGTGAGGCTCCCGGGGCCGCCGTGGGTCAGCCGAGGTGGTAGACGGTGACGGTCACGGAGCCGCCCTCGGCGCTGATGGTGTAGTGGCCGGGACCCGTGTAGGGCAGGCAGCCGTCGGCAAGGACGTCGTCCTCGTTGATGCCGGTGTCGTCCTCTCCCACGAAGGCGCACACCTCGGTGACGGGGTGGGGGACGAACCTGTGTTCCGCGCCGCCGTACAGCGGATACCGGGGCAGGGTGGGAGTGTTGATGTCCCGGTCCGGGTGTTCCCACAGGGCGGTCTGCTGGTCCCAGGGCGCCCGTACGACGACTTGACCGTAGGGTTCGGGCAGGTTGTTGTCGTCGCTCTCCCGGGGGTTGGAGAAATCGATCGAGTAGGTGATGGGCCCGCCGGGCGCCTGCGCCTGCGCCTGCGCCGCGCCGACGTTCACCGCGCCGACCAGCATGAGGGCCGTCGAGGCAAGCACGGTCAGTCGTCCCGCAGTCTTGTGGAGCACTCCACTCTCCTTTCGCGCACCGTAGCCGTTCGACTACGGAAAGTAGGCTACGGGTGACCGGAGTTCCCTCCCCAGGCACTCCGGGCAAACCCCCCGGAGGAATGGGACGGAAGCCCGAAGCGACCTTTGCCGCACGGGCGTACGCGAGCGCGGGCACCGCGGCGGTGTCAGCGGGCCGGCACGTGCGCTGGGACGGCACTTCACCTCTCCGCACCGCCGGTGGCGGGCGGGCGGCTTCGTCGCTGGAGCCGGGGACGGAACCCTGCAGCTCGACGGGAGACAGCTGCTGCCTCAGCCGGCGGAGGTGACCGGGTGGAGACCGTGTCTCCGGCCCGGTCAGGAGCGGTCGGGCAGGAGCGCGACCAGTTCGCCCAGGACGCGGGCCGCCGGAGCCGGGTCGACGAGCCACCTCAGGTGGCTGCTGGGAAGCGTGCGGACGTCGTAGGGGTTCTCCGGTGTCCGCGCGTCGCCCTCGCGGATCATCCGGTCCTGCATGGCGAGCGGCAGGCTCGCGTCCTCGGACAGCCGGATGTACGTCCTGGGGATCCGCCCCCAGGTGTCGGCCCGGGCCCGGTCGTCGGGTGTGCCGACGTCGAGGTTCTCGTCGGGCTGGAAGGTGTTGAGGAAGGCCATGAACTCCTCGTCCGTTCCGTCGGCGAGGAAAGCCGCCTTGAGGGCCGTGAGAACGCGGGGGTCGGCGGTGCGGAAGTTGGCGCGCAGCAGCCCGAGTTCGGCAGGGTCACCGACCATCGCCGATGTCAGACCGGTGACATCGACCGTGGCCATCTCGGGCTCGGCGTAGTAGGCGCTGACGTCGAGGTCGACGGGGCACCAGGCGGAGACGTAGACGATGCGGTCGATGAGGTCGGGCCGCTGGTTGGCCGCGGCGGTGGCCGTCATGCCGCCGCGGCTGTGGGAGACGAGGATGACGGGACCGTTGCGTCTGGCCCGCTCCAGCACTCCGATGAGGTGTGCGGCGTTGTCGGCGAGCGTGACGCCCTTGATCACCCCGGGCGCCGTGGCGAGCCCTTCGGGATCCTGCGGCATCTGATAGGCCCGCGGATAGGTCGCGGCGAACCCGTGCCCCGGAAGGTCGACGGCGACCGAACGGTGGCCCGCGAGGCCGAGTTCGGCCTGGAGCGGCGCGAAGGAGAAGGAGTTCGCGAAAGCCCCGTGGACCAGTACGAACGTCGGTTGCATCTGATCGCTCACTTTCTGGACGGCTCTTCACCCTACCCAACGCAAGATCGCGGGAACTGCCGCACCGGACCCTCCACTTGTGCACGTCGTCGGCCGTGGACGTCGCCCCGGGTCCGACGGACGGGGTGACTTCCGCCCGTGGCGAATCTGCGGCCGGCAGAGAAACGGCGTCCGCGGGTCGCGGCAGGCCGAGAGTGGATCCGACAGCACTCGCGCCTCGATGAGGAGACCAGATGACTCCACTCACCTCGCAGCCGCTCCGCGCGGAGGAGGGCGACACACCGCCCAGCCGCTTCGACGACCATCTCGCGGCCCAGCTCCTCGCCCAGCGGATCGTCCTGCTCGGCACCCAGGTCGACGACGTGTCCGCCAACCGGGTGTGCGCGCAGCTGTTGCTGCTGTCGGCGGAGGACCCGCGCACCGACATCAGCCTGTACATCAACAGCCCCGGCGGGTCGGTCACCGCGGGGCTGGCCATCTACGACACCCTGCGGCTGATCCCGAACGACGTCTCGACGCTGGTGATGGGGTTCGCCGCGAGCATGGGGCAGTTCCTGCTCACCGTGGGGACGGCCGGCAAGCGGTTCGCGCTGCCGAACGCGCGCATCATGATGCACCAGCCCTCGGCGGGCATCGGGGGCACCGCCGCGGACATCGAGATCCAGGCGGAGAACCTGCAGTTCACCAAGAAGGCCATCGAGCGGATCACCGCCGAGCACACCGGGCAGAGCGAGGAGACCATCGCCCGGGACGGCGACCGGGACCGCTGGTTCACGGCCGAGCAGGCCAGGGAGTACGGGATCGTGGACCGGGTGGTGGAGTCGCTCGCCGACATCCGCCCCGCCGCGTCGCGCCGACGGATGGGGTTGTGACATGGGGTCGTACACGGTTCCCTACGTCGTCGAGCGGACCGCGCAGGGCGAGCGGTCCTACGACGTCTTCAGCCGGCTGCTGAACGAGCGGATCGTCTTCCTCGGCACCGAGATCGACGACGGGGTCGCCAATGTGGTCATCGCGCAACTCCTGCATCTGGAGTCGGCGAACCCGGAGCACGAGATCTCCATCTATCTCAACTCGCCCGGAGGATCGTTCACCTCGCTGATGGCGATCTACGACACGATGACGTTCGTGCAGGCGCCGATCTCCACCTTCTGCGTCGGCCAGGCGGCGTCGACGGCGGCGGTGCTGCTGGCCGGCGGAGATCCCGGGCGCCGGTTCGTGCTCCAGCACGCACGGGTGCTGCTCGGCCAGCCGGCCAGCGGCGGCCGGCAGGGGACGGTCTCCGACCTCAGCCTCGCGGCGAAGGAGGTGGTCCGCATCCGTTCGCAGGTGGAGGAGGTCCTGTCCCGGCACACGCACCACGACGTGGCGAAGCTGCGCGCCGACATGGACCGGGAGAAGGTGCTCACCGCCGAGGAGGCCGTCGCCTACGGGCTCGCCGACGAGGTGCTGAGCCGTAGGGCGGCGTTCGTCTGACCCTGCCCCGCCCCGGCCGGGGGCCGGCGAGCGGCCGGTACGACGGTGCCGCACCGTCGTACCGGCCGCCGTCGTACCGGCCTCCGTCGTACCGGCCGCCGTCGTACCGGCCGCCCGGTTCCCCCGGTTCGGTAGGGCGGCGCGGCAGAGGCCGCCGGAGGGGCCGTCGGGTCGCGCGCTCAGGCGGCGAGACCGAGGCCCTCGTACGGCCGTTGCACCGCTCCAGCGGCGAGGCGGAGGCCGTGCTGGGGCCGTCGGCCCGGTCAGGCGGCGAGGCAGAGGCCGCCGTAGCGCGCCGTGGGCGACGTACGTGTCCGGGCCACCCGGCTCCGGGCGTGCCGGGCCAGCTCGTCCTGGGCGAGCGAGAGCAGGTCGGCGAGACCGAAGCCGAGGGCCCGGGCGGCGGCTGCCAGAACCTCGGAGGACGCTTCCTTGCGGCCCCGCTCCACCTCCGACAGGTACGGCATCGAGATCCGGGCCGCCTCCGCGACGTCCTTCAACGTGCGCTCCTGAGCGAGCCGTTCACGTCGCAGCACGTCGCCGACGAGGTCGCGCCACAGGGGTTCCTTCGGCGCGGGTGTGCCGGGGGCCCCGGCCGGGCGCTGCGGGGTGCGGGGCGCCCGGTCGGAAACGGGCGGTGAGTTCTGCGGGCGCAGGGCGATGACACGGGCTTGGTTCGGCGTATGAGTGCTCACCTGTTCAGCCTAGGGACCGGGGGTGCCGTGGGAAGGGAGCGTCGTTCTGCCCTCGGTGAAGCCGTGCGGGCGGGCCGGAGGAGGGATCGGGTGCGGATGAACCTCTGCGGTCACAGCGCCGGTTGTCCGCGTCGCGCTCCGGTTCCGAGCCGCTCGGCCGGGTACGCGATGATCTCGCCCCTAAGCCCGACGGGTGGGGTGGCCGTCCTGACCGCACCGCTCCTCCCCATCGTTGATCGTGAGGCGGCCGGCGCACAACAGGGGAAGAGTGGCGGAGGTTCGCGCGGTGCTGATCCGCCCGCCGCTCGGCGACGGGGAGGCCGCCTCGAACTCCCCTGTACCGCTCTCCACTTCCCGGAGGTCCGTGAGCCGGGCGTGCAGGCCGGTGAAGCGCGGGTCGAGGGCGGCTGCGGGGAGGAGGGGCCCGAGCGGGCCTCGCCTCGGCCGCGGCGGCGCGCAGCGACAGCCACCCGGGAGGCCGGGCGTCCGGCAATCCCCCATCGGAGGTACCGGAACCCACATGAGTGATCGAACGGAGCGTCACGGAAGGCCGTCCGCAGCCGCACACGGACAAGCCCCGGTATTCGAAATCGAGTTCTAGATTTCGCCCTCGCACACCCGTGACGGCGACAGGGAGCCCGCCGTTACCCGATCACCTGTCCGTATCCCACACCGAGGAGCACCCATGCATCCCCTGCGCCACCCTGCGCTCGTTCATCCTGCGTTCGAAAATACCGCTGCTCCCTCGGCCGCCTCGGCTCGTCCCGCCGCGGGCTGCGCCGCGTTCCTCGCCGACGGCTCACGACCGGATACGAGGTACCTGGCATGACGGACTCCCCACGCCCGCCCGCACCCGTCGTCTCCTTCGTCGAACGGATCCGGGACCCCCACGAGAGCGGGAGCGGCACCTCGCACCGGAACGCACGCCCGCACCCGCACCCACACCCACACCCACACCCACACCCACAC